>LVAK01000089.1 GCA_001604035.1 Clostridiales bacterium Firm_05 | reverse complement strand
CAGAAGACGGCTGCCGCAGCCATAAAGACTATCGGTACAAACGCTACAACTATCTACAACTACCTCTGTTCAAGATGCAAGTACCAGCATATGGAGGAGACAAAGTCCCTGGCTACTATCAACAGCATGGGCTGGTCTTACTTTGCTGACTATGCGCTCAAGAACAGATATATGGTATGCTACTATATGGCTGCCGTAACAGACCTCTTCTTCCAGGAGGCCGGCTACAAGTCACGTATCGTATACGGTACCGGCCGTGGTACCGGCGATCACTACTGGAACCAGATACAGGTCAACGGAGCATGGCTCAACTATGATATCTGCAACGGATTTGCAGGAGTTTCCGACACATTCCTCAAGACTCCGAACAACGCCCTCTATTCAGGCGGACCAAATACCGGAAAGGGCTACGTATTCAGACAGTACGTATACCCAAGCTTTAACTAAATTTTTTGGAGGCATTTTTACATGAACTTTAAGCTTACAGCTATTTGCGCCGCTGCCGTACTCTGTGCGGCTTCGGCTGTATCCTGCGGAAAAGACAAAGACAGCAGCAGCTCTGACGTTATACTTGACATCAACACAACTACTTCCACTGAAGCTACCTCTGAGTCAGAGGAGACTACAACTGTAACTACTACCGGCAAGAAGGATGACAAGAAGACTACTACAACTACTGCCAAGAAAGAGGAAACAGTTACTACAAAGGCTGCTGACACTGAGCCTGAAACTGCTGATCCCGAGCCGGAGCCGGGCGATAACAACGAGCCCGAGGATCCGGATACAGGCGGCTCTGAGCCTGATCCGGTGGAGACTCCTACAGAGGCTCCTAAGCCCAAGCAGGAGGTCTTCACTCCAAATGATCTGAACAGACCTATGTCCGATTTTACAGCTATGTTCGGCAATATCTCTCCCAGACAGGTTTCAGCTTGTATACCAAAGGGCGATGCAGGTGACGTACTGTTTGTTTATGAGTATTCAGGCATAGAATTTGACTGCTACTCATCAGGCGGAACTCACTATGTATACGATATAGCTATTACAGGCGGAAATTATTCAACTGATATGGGCATAAAGATCGGCTCATCAAGATCTGATGTAACTTCAGCTTATGGTGAAAGTGCCGACACAGATCCTTGGTATATAACAGGCAATGGCTGCGTTACTTTTACCATAAACGGAGATACTGTCTCTAAAATACAGATAGCAGAATAAAGGAGGAACTGTTTTGGTTTTCAGCAGTCCCGTATTCCTTTTCATATTCATGACCTCGGTATACATCCTCTACAGGATGATACCACGCATGACCGCTAAAAACGTCCTGCTGCTGATATTCAGCATTGCTTTCTATACTTACGGCGAGCCAAAGGCTGTAGTGCTGATGATAATATCTATCCTCATGAACTACGGCTTCGGTCTGGCCATGAAGCAGGAAAATAAAGCGAGAAAACCGGTGCTTGCCGTGGCAGTCACCGCCAATCTCGTTATGCTTGGCATTTTCAAGTACGCCGGCTTCGGAGCAGACCTGCTCAACAGCCTGCCCTTCGTAAGCGTTCCCGTACCAAAAATAGCCCTGCCTATAGGTATATCATTCTATACCTTCCAGGCTATGTCCTATGTCATCGATGCCTACAAGGATCCGAAATATATACAGAAGAACCTGTACAAGCTGGCTCTGTATATAACCTTCTTCCCGCAGCTCGTTGCAGGTCCTATCGTTAAGTATTACGATTTTGCCGACCAGATCGACCACCGCAAAAACGATCCGGAGAAAACTGCTCAGGGCATAAGGCGCTTTATTATCGGTCTTTCAAAGAAGCTGCTCATCGCCAATACTATGGCTCTTGCCGCTGACTATGTATACGGTCTGGACAACTCTCAGCTTACTCTGCCTCTGGCATGGCTGGGTGCTGTATCATATCTGTTCCAGATATACTTCGACTTCAGCGGCTACAGCGATATGGCTATCGGTCTCGGTGCAATGTTCGGCTTCACCTTCAAGGAAAACTTCAACTATCCGTATATCTCCCAGAGTATGCAGGAATTCTGGCGCAGATGGCATATCTCCGTATCCACCTGGTTCAAGGAATACCTCTACATCCCTCTCGGCGGAAACCGAAAGGGAAAGGTGAGGACAGCCCTAAACAAGCTGTTCGTGTTCTTCTGTACCGGTCTCTGGCACGGCGCAAGTCTGAATTTCATCGTCTGGGGACTTATCAACGGCGGATTCCTTATGCTGGAATCCTACAATATCCTCAACACTAAGAAGTGGCCACGTTTCTTCCGCCATTTCTATGCGGTATTCGTTACGATACTTGCTTTCGTGTTCTTCCGTGCCGAGGATCTGGGAACTGCCTGCCGGTTCATCGGAAGGATGTTCGATCCAACAAGCTTCAGCAGTACAGGATACTCAATGTTCATGGCACAGCTCACTCCTATGTACCTGACTATGCTGGCACTTGCGATACTCTTCTCAATGCCGGTAATAAAGGTACTCAGAGAACGCCTGGCTGCACCGAAGGCAGCGGCTGCCGGAGAGTCCTGCGCTTACGTGGTGTCACTGCTGCTCCTTGCAGTATGTATCATCACCCTTTCATCCGCTTCCTACAATCCGTTCATCTATTTCAGATTTTAGGAGGTGCCGGCTATGAAAAAGACGATACTTTACAGGATATATGCTGCCGCTTTCATCGGTATGTGTCTTGCTCCGGCAGCACTCATGCCTGTGACAAAAAGCTCTGAATCAAAGGAAAAACGTGCTCTTGCTCCCGCTCCCAAGATAAAGACTGAGGACGGCAGGCTGAATTTCGATTTCTTTGACGATTTCAGCAAGTATTTCTCCGAGCACTTCGCTTTCCGCCAGGAGCTGGTAACTGCTGACGGCAGACTGAAATCCGCTGTTCTCGGAACATCGCCAAACTCTGACGTTATCGTCGGCAAGGACGGCTGGCTGTACTACGGTCAGACAAAGAACGATTTCCTCAATATAAACTGCCTCAGCGAAAGAGGTATAAACAATATCGTAAACAATATCAGTATGATGAACGACTGCTGTCAGGCGGCAGGCTGTCAGTTCATCTTCACTGTGGCTCCCAATAAGAATACCGTTTATCCGGAGCATATGCCCTTCAATTTCAAACCCTCAGACAATAAGAACAACTACGTCAGACTGGCTGAAAAGCTCAGCGGCAGAAGCTACTGGTGCGATATGAAGGAGACTATCCTCAATGCGGATGCAAGCATACCGCTCTACCATAAGACTGATACCCACTGGAACAATATGGGTGCTTATGTGGGACACGCAAAGCTTATGGAAATGCAGAACAGACAGGCCTGCTCCGCCGGCACTCACTGGTTCACCAGAGACGACCGCCTGGGAGATCTTGCCGCTATGATATATCCGTCAGAGGATGCAAAGGATACTCAGGTATACAACGACTACGAGTTCACATATAATTACCGTGGGCGCTTCAAGGCTCTTGACGATATAACCATAGATACCACCTGTGAGAACGGCTCGGGACAGCTCCTGATGTACCGTGACTCATATGGTGAGGCTATACTTCCGTATATGGCTGAATCCTATTCCGCCGCAGAGTTCTCCCGTGCAGTCCCATACCGTCTTGACAACATCAGTGACGAGACTGTCATCATTGAGATAGTTGAAAGAAACCTTGGCGATATCCAGAAATATGCGCCTATAATGTGCGCTCCGGAAACTGAGGCTCATCAGGCAGACGGACTGTATAACGGCTCTGATGCTGAGATACACTCGGACAATAACGGTCTGCTAACTCATATCTACGGTGTTCTGCCGGACGAATGCTTTACCGGCGACAGCGCTGAGATATTCGTCACCGCCGGCGATACCACATACAAGGCGTTCAACTGCTTCGAGGGTAAACTCCTCGGACGTGAAGATGAGACCTGCGACAACGGATTCTCACTCTATATACCCACAGAAAAAGCTCCTGCCGGCAGCAGTTTCACTGTAACAGCAGTCTGCGAGAACGGAAGAGCTATACAAGTCGATTTTTAACAGAAAAGAGAAGTGATAACAATGAGATCATTAAAACTTACAGCCCTCGTTTCAGCCGCTTCTATGGCAGTTCTCTCTGCTATCCCTGCCGGTGCGGCAAACGCAAGCACTCCTGATATCAGCAGCTATTTCGTCAAGCCTACCTTTGAATACTTCAATGAGGCTGACGTAAACGGCATTGTGGGATTAAAGCTTCCCAAGACCGTTTCTGCTCATGTTGAGGTTACTTTCGATTCGCCTGAGGGACTTGCTTTCCCCTACTACACAACCGATGTCAAGGCCGGCGGAATAGCTGCCTTCCAGATCGAGGGCTACAGCAATACTGAAGATGACTACCGCAACTACCATATCAATATCCAGATGACAGGCGGCACCTACAACACTTCCGCTTCACCATTCACTGAGGAATTCACTGTTCCCGATATCAATGACGATCCGGACAGCTTTGTTGCTGTAGGATACGAATTCAAGCTCGATGACAAGATCAGTGAATCAGATATTGAGTATACAGGCACAAAACAGCTTACAGGCACCTATAAGGGCAAGGAGGTCACTGCCGATATCAAGAGCTACAATCTCCACCTGAACGGCGTTATCAAGGGGGATGTTACCGGAGAGGGTGTCGTTGACGGCTCTGACGCTACATTGGTGCTCAAGGAATTCGGTTCTCAGCTCGCAGGCAACGGTACAACTCTCGATGCTCGTCAGCTTCTTGCCGCTGATGTTGACGGAGATGGAACCGTAGACGGTTCTGATGCTACACTGATACTCAAGTACTTCGGCCTTATTGCTGCTAACCAGACTCCGAACTGGGATGATATCATTCCTAAGAACTAAAACAGAAACATTTCAAAAAAATGGTGTGATAAACAAGCTTTATCACACCATTTTATTATATCTCCGGCAGTATCCTTCTGCCGTATTTGTCATTGAGCCTTCGGATACATCGGGCATTAAAGTCAGCCCGTATGCCCTTATCCGGAAGCAAATCCTCATCCGGAAGAGCCTGCACCGCTTCAGCTATATCAGCAGCAAGCTCATTATCTCCCCTGCCGAGCGCATCTGCAAGCTGTCGGAATGAACTTAGCACAAATCCGGTAACTATATTTGGTATATACCTTCGGACAGAGATATCCTGCCCGAAAACATATCCTTTTTCGCCGGTGAGAGTTCCAAGCATATTCTCAGCAGCCGTAAGGCTTCCTGGTTCGCTGATATGGGCAGCTATATCTGCCGCTGTCTGCTTCATCCTGTTGTACAAGCCGGTCACTCCCTATTCACATAGCTGATGAGCTTGCCAAGGCAGAGCTCAAAGCAGCTGCCGTACCACTGCTCATCAAAGCAGTCAAGTGTCGCCTCGATACAGTCAGCAGTATAATTCACGGATATATCTATGGCCTCCTGGAGTGACTTCCCAAGAGCTATCGCTCCTGTGAACACGCTGGAGAAGATATCGCCGGTACCATGCACGGTCTTATCTATATTGTCACGGAAGGAGTAGAAAAACTCCCCTGTTCTGGAATCATAAGCCGCTGCCCCCTGCTTCTCATTGTCAAAATGAACTCCTGTTAGCACGGGAGTGGGACATCCCAGCTCTGCCAGCTTTCTTAATACATCCTCGGCATATGCCCTGTCATAATTTTCGGTGTAGGGTATTCCAAGAAGAAAAGCCGCTTCTGTCATATTCGGGATGATATAATCTGCCTTTCCGCAGAGCTTCTTCATCTCGTCTACGAAATCTCCGGTAAAGCCGGTATAGAGCTTTCCGCCGTCAGCCATTGCAGGATCACATACTATGAAATTATCCTCTGTTCCGAAATCATCAAAAAAATCCGAAACAATGCGTATCTGCTCCTTTGAGCCGAGATAGCCCGTATATATCGCATTGAACTTCAGTCCCAGCGACTTCCAGTGTGAGGCAATAGCCGGAATATCGCTGGTCAGGTCACGGAAGGTAAAGCCTGTGAATCCGCCGGTATGAGTAGAAAGTACGGCTGTGGGTATCACCGCTGTTTCTATCCCCATTGCTGATATCACCGGCAGCGCCACTGTAAGCGAGCACTTGCCGAAACACGATATATCCTGAATTGTAACGACTTTTTTCATATCACACTCTTCTTTCGGAATTGTTATCGATTAATATTATACACCAAAGCAGTTATAAGGTCAATAGCACATTATTGAAAATGCACATTTACTTTACCGCTTTATATCTGCAAATCGTTAAATTGATAATTGACACTTTACGGCTGTCATGATATAATTATTGTAAAATTGTTCTGTTGTGAACGGTAGAGCGCTGCCGGGCAGCCTTCGGGATCCGCTTTGCCGCTCTCCTCATTCACCGTCTGCCAGAGGAATACATACCTCCGGCCTCACGTTATCTGCCGCCATACGGCATTATTATTTTTCAAGGAGCTGAATTACGTGAAAAACACCTTTGGTTCAAGCGTTTCTATAACTATTTTCGGCGAGAGCCACGGTGCCGCTATCGGCGCTGTGCTTGACGGTCTCGCCCCGGGTATCCCTGTAGACGAGGAGTTCATCGCTCATCAGATGGATCTCCGCAAGGCTGTAGGTTCTATCTCTACCGCAAGACATGAGGCCGACAAGGTCAGGATCCTCAGCGGAGTATTCAACGGAAAAACCACCGGCACCCCCATCACTTTCATGATCGAAAATCAGGATCAGCACAGCCGTGATTACGGTGAGCTGGCCTACAAGGCACGTCCCGGCCACGCCGACTTCACAGCCATGATGAAGTACCACGGCCACCAGGATTTCCGTGGCGGCGGACATTTCTCCGGACGTATCACTGCCGGTATCGTTGCTGCCGGAGCTGTTGCGATAAGCGCTCTCAAAGCAAAGGGCATACTCATCGGCACACATATCCTCTCCTGCGGAGGCATTTGCGACAGGAGCTTCTCCCCAGATCTCGAAAACGATATCCTTAGCCTTGGCAGCAAGGAATTTGCTGTTCTGGACGACAGTGTAAAAGCTCCTATGACCGAAAGGATAGAAGCTGCCAAAAATAACGGTGACAGTGTCGGCGGAAGGCTCGAAACTGCTGTATACGGCTTCCCGGCAGGCGTCGGTGAGCCCTGGTTCGACACCCTTGAAAGTATGATCTCTCATATGTTCTTCAGCATCCCTGCTGTTAAGGGGGTTGAATTCGGTGACGGATTCGCTCTTGCAGATATGTTCGGCAGCGAAGCCAATGACCATTTCAGAAGCTGCGGCAGCACCGCCTGTACCTCCACCAACCACAACGGAGGCATACTGGGCGGGATCTCCAGCGGTATGCCGATCATCATCCGCACTGCTGTAAAGCCTACCCCCTCTATCTATAAGGAACAGGACACCGTAGATATGCGTGATATGTCAGATACCACACTCACTATCAAAGGCCGCCATGATCCTGCTATCATACACCGTGCAAGAGTTGTCCTTGACAGCGCCGCTGCTCTGGTACTCTGTGATCAGCTCGCCCTCCGTTTCGGTACAGACTGGCTGGCTGCCCAGAATTAAAACGGCCGTAAGCGTGTGACTTCGGCCGGAGCCCGGAGGAATCTCCATTCCCAAAGAAATATAATCTTAATTATCCCCATATAGGACGCATGAAAAAAGCTCATGTTTTTTACATGAACTGCGCCCTGTATGGGGATTATTTAACACCGAAAGCTTTATAAAAAGCATTTGAGGGAGGAACCTTTTTCAAAAGTCCTCCCTCAATAGCTAACGTATACTCTCAGCCGAAGCCGCCGCTTCTGGTCATTTTATATCAATAATAGAGGATCCTGCTGCCGAGCTCGTTGAAAACGCCCTCAAACATACTGAAGCTTACAGTCCTTGAACCGCCTGTATAAGGATCACGGTAAGTCAGCGTCTTGCTTGCGATATCGAATCCGCATACGACTACAGCGTGTTCACCGGCAGGCCAGCGTATGAGTTTGCCGGTCTTATAGTCATACCAACTGTCGTTATATGCTATAGCCTTGCCGGGTGATGTAGTATACCATGCAACAACAGGCTTACCAGCCTTAAGGAGAGCGATTATCTCATCTATGGAAGAATCCTTCTTTGTCTTAACTCCTGTCTTGAACTTCTCAGCAGTCTTTGCAAGAGGCTCGTTGAATACGCCGTATGCATAGGAATTATGCGGATCTCCAACAAATTCTGTCTCAGGATTTGCTCCGTAAAGGGTGCCGTTGCTGTAATAAGGCAGAGGTCCCTTCGGAAGTGCCTTGACGATCTGCTCCATAGTCACATTCACATCGTAATACTTCAGAAGCATATAAAGTGCAGCACTTTCGCAGCCTGTAGGATAATTAGGATTCTGGTTGAACTCCATAACATCAAGCTGAACTGATTTTTCATTTGACGGATCATGAAGCTGGATATAGCTCATGGATACATATCCCTTGAAGCCGATATACTCTGCATATGCCCAGTCCTTGCTTGTCTTGGTCACCTTGAAGGTAGCTCCGGCAGGGATAACGCCGAGGATATCTGAGCTTGTGCTTGCTGCTGCTCTGATATTAAGGGCATCAGTAACATTGTATGTTGTATATGTACCGGCAGTAGTAGCTGTCCAGCCCTCTTCAAGCTCAACATACTTCTGTACATCTGACATTAAAGCATAGCCGTTATGTCCCTTATAATCAACGTATACCCAATCCTTGCTGGTCTTTGTTACATTGAATTTTGCGCTTCTGGGAATAGTTCCGATTATCTTCGCATCTGCGCTTGGAGCTTCTCTGACATTGAGATTGGTGGTCAGTCCCTTTGTGATGTATATTCCGGCGTCATCTGTTGACCAGCCTTCCTCAGGATCGGTCTTTGGTTCAACATACTTCTGGATGTATGTCATGGACACATAGCCCTTGACACCGTTGTACTCCGCATATGCCCAGTCTTTGCTTGTCTTGGTCACACTGAACTTTGCGTTGGCAGGAATAGTGCCCAGGATATTTGCACTTGTGCTTGCTGAAGCCCTGATATTGAGGCCATCAATCACATTGAGTGTGGTGTATGTGCCGGCAGTTGTTGTTGTCCAGCCATCCTCAGGATCAGTCTGCTGCTCAACATACTTCTGTACCTGCCCCATGGGAGCATAGCCGTTCAGTCCCTTATAGTCAACGTATACCCAGTTCTTGCTGGTCTTTGTTACCTTGAACTTGGCACTTTTCGGGATAGTTCCGATGATATTTGCATCAGCTCTTGCAGCGTCCCTGATATTGAGGTCAGTTGTTATGCCCTTGGTAATGTATATACCGGCATCATCTGTTGACCAGCCTTCCTCAGGATCGGTCTTGGGTTCAACGTACTTCTGGATGTATGTCATGGACACATAGCCCTTGACGCCGTTATACTCCGCATATGCCCAGTCCTTGCTTGTCTTGGTCACACTGAACTTTGCGTTGGCAGGTATAGTACCCAGGATATTTGCACTTGTACTTGCTGAAGCCCTGATATTGAGGCCGTCAGTCACATTGAGTGTAGTGTATGTACCGGCAGCATCAGTTGACCAGCCCTCCTCGGGATCAGTCTTAGGCTCAACATACTTCTGTACCTGTGTCATTGAAGCATAGCCATTCAGGCCCTTGTAGTCAACGTATACCCATTCCTTATTTGTCTTTGTTACCCTGAATCTGGCACTTCTTGGGATAGTGCCGATTATCTTCGCATCTTCGCTGGCTGATTCCCTGATATTGAGGTCAGTGGTTATGCCCTTGGTGATGTATATACCGGCATCATCTGTTGACCAGCCCTCTTCAGGATCGGTCTTTGGCTCCTCATACTTCTGGATGTATGCCTTTGAGACATAGCCCTTTATGCTGCCGTATTCGATATAAGCCCAATCCTTGTTGGACTGTGTGACCTTGAACTTTGCTCCGGCCGGAACAGAGCCCAATGTATCCGCAGCAGTATCCGCTGCCTTTCTGATATTGAGGTTAGTATTTACATTCTTTGTTGTATATGTACCAGCCTCTTCGTCTGACCATCCGTTTTCCGGATCAACGATCGGTGCGTCGGGAGCATCGATAATGCTCTGTCTCAGAAGAACGAGATCAAAGGCGTTGACATATGTATCACGATCCACATCGGCAAGGATATACTGAGCTGTACTCAGCTTCTGGTCGCCAACAAGATACTTCTGGAGCATATCTGCGTCAGCCGGAGCTATCTTTCCGTTGCCGTCGATATCTCCTGCTTGCTTGGATGAATAATCAGCAGATGTACCCAGCTTTGTAAAGTCCGAAGAAATGAGCTCTGTTATCTTTCCTGCTGCGTCCTCGGCAAAGAGCTTGTAGGTATAGCTGCCCTTGCCTACCTTGTTGATATCAACAGACTTGTTCAGGAAGGAAGCTGTATCAAACTGATCAGACTCAGGATCGATCTCGGCTGTCAGCACCTCTGTCTTGCCGTCTCTCTTGTACACGCCTCCCCACACACGCTTTACAACAAGGTTTGAGCTGATAGAGCCTGCGAATGTGAAGCCGGCATCCTCCGGCATGAACCATTCCGGAAACACCGCATTGTTGATAGCTATAGCTGAATCAGCCGGGGCTATCTTTCTTATGTACGCCGTGGACACATATCCCTTGGAGCTGCCGTATTCGGCAGAAGCCCAGTCACCGTTGACGCTAAGTATTTTTATAAGCGCTCCGGGAGGAATGGTACCTACTATCTCCGATTCGGTACTCTCCTCAGCCCTGAGACGAAGCTCGGACTGAACGTCCTTTGTGGTATACAGATCGCTCTTATCTGCCGCAGAAACACCGCCGTCTGTCAGAAGCTGAGCAGACAGATCAGCTGTTTCGATCTCGGCAGCGGAGGCAGATACAGCGTTTACCGCTCCTCCGATAAGAGCCGCTGTAAATAATGATGCGATTATCTTTTTCAATTTACACACTCCTGTTCGTTTTGCTGCAATATTCCATACTTGTTCTTAAGAATACATTCCTGTTCACTACATCTATTGTAACATATTTCCGCAAAAAAGTCTCTAAAAAAATAAAAAAAGCGGATTATGCTCAATATATGAGATGATCCGCTTTATTTTTTTGTTGCATTTGACGATATAAAGGCAACTTCCTGCGCCCAGAAAGCCGTCAGACAGCTGTATTCACCGCCGAGGCCCTTCCGTATCTGAGCTTACGGACAAGAACACTAAGAACCGCAAATGTTAAAGCAAAGCCCAGCTCTATACCCATGTACAGTATGAGATTGCCTCCGTCAGATGTCATGCTGCCGCCTCTTGTAAAGTTTACATCCTTGCATATCAGCTCGTTAGCCCTTACATACCAATACGCTGGCAGGAATCTTGAAAATGCGATAACATTGTCGCTGAGTATTGAAAGCGGAACGAATATGCCGCAGAGGAAGCTCATTCCAAGTCCCAGTATCTGAGTCATAAGGCTTATGGCTCTTTCAGACGGCGTGAAACTTGCAATGAATATTGTCAGAGATGTCACAAGCAGGGTGAAAATAAAGCTGTTGAGCACCGCCAGCCACTGCCTTCCGCCATACATTCCGAAAAGGAACACTCCTGCTCCCATAAGCACCAGCCACTGAGCCAGAACAAATAGTATACTTCCGGCATAAAGCTGTACGGTGAAGGAAAATGGCGGCAGACACGAACAGTCTGTACGGTAGCGGATATCCTTCTTTGTCATTACCAGCAGGACTGTACAAAGAGTATTAAGTACAGCTGAGATAATGATGTACGGCAGGTATCTGAAATACCCTCCGAAAAACTGCGGCATACCCGAGCCTTCCTCCTCATCGCTGAGCATACTTACCTCCGGCTTCTCTGCAAGAGCATCTCCTGCTGAGCTGACAGCCTCCTGAAGCTCCATACCGCCGGCCATATATGCTCTTACTGAGGATACATACTCATTGAGGAACTGTCCCATGTATACCACGGAATAGCTGTCATGTACATGATAGCTGCCGAAGAGCTCCTCCGTATCTCCGGAAGCAAGCGCTTCGCTGTAGCCCTTGTTGATTATGAGTGCATAGCCGATAGTCTCGCTGTAAAGGGAATCAAGTATCTTCTCCTTGTTCTCCTCTATCTCAACAATCTTATTGTCCTTGCCTATAAGCTCTATGAGAGCCCTGCTCTCCGGAGTATCGTCCTTATCGAATACGGCTATTTTAAGTGAAGTGACCTCAAACACCTCAACTGCTTTCTTATCCTTTGCAAGAGGTATCGCTATTACAAGGAATACGATAACATATATCAGCGACGAAAGCCACTTGCTTTTCAGGACCTTTAAAAACGCCTTAAAGACTTGCATATTTCTTCCTCCTTGTAAGCAGTAATCCGAATACATCCAGCAGAACAGTGGTTACAGCCATTGTGATGATGCATACAGTAAATTTATCATAGTTGTCATATACATTGAGGTAATAAAGGCTGTTGGTGATGACTGCGGCAGGGTTTATCCTGTTGAACAATGGGAACACCTCATCTACCCTTACCTTCATATTTGCGATCATCAGTCCGCTGAAGAAGCAGAGCAGCAGCGAAACTGTAGTTGAAATAGCGACCTTTGTCGATGTCTTGAGGAAGCCCACCGAGCCGATGAAGAAGCCCAGTGATACTCCAAGTATTCCGCTGAGTACAGCAGTGAGATATACCAGCAGCAGATGTGAGCCCAGGTCTATCTTGAGGCCGAACCGGACAAATGTAACACAGAACAGCATACATATGGTCTGAACGATGTAGCTTCCGCAAAGACTTGCTGCAAGGCTTATGGACTTAGGTGCTGGCGAGCAGCATTTCCTTGCGCCCAGCGGTGAAAGATTCGCCTGATTGTTGATAGTTATATGGAGACCGGTTATCGATCCGAAAAGTGCTACCATCGCTATCAGATTATAGAAATAATCTGTCATATAATCAGTGTTTCCGTTTGAAAGAGGTATCTCCCGGAGTACATCTGTCTCCTCCGAAAAAGAATCGATAACCTCCTGAAGCTTTGTTGGATCCTTCTTCACGCAGTCTTTGATTATACTCTGACGGGAATTGTACTGCTTTATGAAGGAGCTGAGGATAGTTGTCCTCATATTTGAGTCAGCAGCTGTAAGAGAAAGCTTTTCGCCGGCGTTCAGTATGCCCTCGATCTTTCCGTCACGCAGCAGCTCCTCAGCCTTTTCCTTGTCGGTGTACTCAACTTTAAGGAGAGGGTCATCCTGTGACTCGATGGAGTCAAGCACTGAATGAAGTGTCTGATCCTCTGCTTCCTCCACCACTGCAACAGGTATGGTATCGAACTTCGTAGTCTTGTCATAGACGTTTCCGAAGGCTATCTTGAAGAA
>LVAK01000088.1 GCA_001604035.1 Clostridiales bacterium Firm_05 | reverse complement strand
CATGATGGGGAGTCTGTTTATTTTCTGTTGACTTTTGCGTTTGTATGTGATATAATCAAGATACAAAACTCAAAATATATATGTTTTTGCGTTTTGATTTAAGTGACTCTTAGATACATACTCAATGCATATTTGATTCTGAGTGTTTCATAATACTTGCAACAGGCATAGGAGATGAGATAAATGTCAAGAAAAACGTTAAAAGCCTTGTTCCATATGGGAGCAAAAGAGTATAAAACAGAATACGAAAGCAGGTTTAATGCTGAAGATACTATTCATCTGTCTGTAAACATCGGAGAGAATGCTGCGTTTATCTGTCAGACTCCGGAGATATATAAACAGATAATTTCGATAGAGCGTTTGGATAAGGCTGTTGATGCTGTTGCTAACACACTTCCTCAGCTTGCGATATCTCAGTTCACTTCCAAGTGCCTTATAGACGAAATACTCCTTACAAACAACATCGAGGGAGTTCACAGTACCCGGAAAGAAATCGGCGAGATACTACAGGACCTGTCCACTCATGATAGACGCAACAGTTTCGTTGGACTGGTGGCTAAATATGCAGCTCTTGAAAATGATAACACAATGTCATTTATGACTTGTCAGGATATCCGCAAGGTCTATGATGATATCTTCTACGAGGAGATAAAGGCAACTGATCCTGATAATCTGCCTGATGGAGAAATGTTCCGTAGTTCCGGAGTAGAAGTTCAGTCGGCAACTCAAAAGGTCATCCACAAAGGATTATCTCCCGAGAGCAAGATAATCGATACTATGAACAAGAGCCTTGATGTGCTGAATGATGACAGCATTGATATTTTCATCAGGATCGCGGTATTCCATTACTTGTTCGGATATATACATCCATTCTATGACGGTAACGGCAGAACAAGCCGGTTCATCAGCAGTTATCTTCTCTCAAGGCAACTCAATCCGTTGATAGGATTCAGATTGTCATATACTGTCAAGGAGAATATCTCCAAGTATTATAAGGCTTTTGATGTGTGTAATGATCCGCATAATAAAGCCGAGCTTACGCCGTTTGTGGAGATGTTTCTTAATATAGTGGAGATATCGTTACAGCAACTGCTGGAGACTCTGGAGGAGAAGAAATACAAATGGGAATACTATCGTCAGCGTATCGCCAACCTACCGAATGCTGAGAAGACGGATATCTCTTACTTGTATGAACTTCTGATACAGGCAGCGTTATTCTCCAATATCGGTATATCCCGTGAGGAACTGCTATCTCAGCTCAAATTGTCCGAGAATACGGTACGGAGCAGGTTAAGGCTTATACTTGATGAACTGCTTATTGAGAACCGTCAGAAAGGCAGGAAGTATTACCTCCTTGACCTTGATGCAGCAGATAAATTATTTGATGAATGAAAAATAATCGCCTCCCTCGGGAGGCGTTGATTGAAATCCAATAGGAATGAGTTGAAAATGATATACATAAAACCTGCTAACTATGAAGATATTGATAAGGAATGGCTCTTTCAACGCGATATTCCTGTAGATGAGAACGGTTTTCTCAACGACTATAACGGTATAAGCCGTGAAGATTTTGATAATGCTCTTGAAACGATGATTGCTCAATCAAAGGGTGAAAAGCTGCCGGAAGGATATGTTCCGCAGACAGTATACTATCTCTGGGATGATGATAATATCGTTGGCACATTTCACTTCCGTCATTATCTTTGTCAATCACTTATTGAGGGCTCAGGACACGTTGGCTATTACATAGCTCCTGAATATCGCAGCAAAGGCTATGCTTCCCATGGACTTAAACTCCTCATCGATGAGATAAGAGACGATGTTCAGGAAGATGAGATATATCTGCGTGTAAACAGAGATAATCCTGCTTCACTCAAAGTTATGCTGAATAACGGCGGATATATCCATCATCAAGACGATACGAAGTACTATGTCAGAATCAAAAGATAGGCTGATAATGCGTTTTATAGAACAGGAGAAACAAATGAAACAATACATCGTAGACGCATTCACTGACAAGATATTCTCAGGAAATCCTGCTGCTGTATGCGTACTTGATAACTTTCCAAGTGAAGACATCATGCAGAGTATTGCAGCTGAGAATAATCTGTCGGAAACTGCATTTGTTGTCAAAGAGAACGACCGTTATCATATCCGCTGGTTCACTCCCAAGAAGGAGATTGATTTCTGTGGTCATGCTACTCTGGCAACTTCGTTCGTGCTCTTCAATTACTACGATCAGACTGCTGATAGTCTCAATCTCTACGGTCAGATTGGTGAGCTCACCGTTCAAAAGAGCGATGAGCTGATAAGAATGGAGTTCCCTGCGTATAAGCTGGAGCATATCGAGATAACTGACATGATGATTGAAGCTCTCGGAACTATCCCTCTCGCAGCATACAAAGATCGTGATATACTGTTCGTTCTTCGTGATGAAGACGAAGTTCGGGATCTGCAGCCTGATATGCAGCTTATCTCAAAACTGGACGGAGCGTGTGTTGCTGTTACTGCCAAAGGCCATGACTACGACTGCGTTTCGCGTGTATTTGCTCCCAGATACGGTATGAACGAGGATCCGGTCACTGGTTCAACTCACTGCATGATCGCTCCCTATTGGAGCAGGAGACTGAATAAACCGGACATAACCGCTTTTCAGGCTTCTTCACGTACCGGTATCCTGTACTGTGAGTGCGTTGGAGATACGGTGATTATCTCCGGAAAAGCTGTTCTCTTCTCAATAAATGACATTGTTGCTTTGTGATATATCGGCGCCGCCTTCGGGCGGCGCTTCTGATTATATCTTTATAAAGTGAATTTTGTATATTAAGAGAAAAATGGCTTTCATAATTTGTGCAAGCATACAAACTTTATATTTTAATACTACAAATACTTGCTTTTGCTACATTATTGTGCTATACTACATTTTGAGAGGAGGTATTTTATGAATACATATACCGTTAAAGAAATAGCTGATATGCTTAAAGCTAATCCTGAAACTGTTAGACGTTGGATAAGGTTAGGAAAACTAGAAGCTGATCAATCATCTCGGAAAGGTGGTAACGTTGTTTCAGAGCAGAGTTTAAATAAATTCTTAAAAACCACTCCTAAATACGCAGGAATAGCCGCCAGTACAATAGGTTTGCTTGGTATCCCGGGATTGATTGCCGGCGTTCCTATATTAACTGCTACTCTTTTAGGAACAATGGTTGCTCAAAAAAGTATTACTGAGGAACACCTGAAAAATGCTCAAATCCCTGTTTCTGAAATGCTTAAATTCATAGATACTTCAATTAAAAGTTCGAAAAAAACTATTTTAGCAAAAAAGGAGGAGATAAGCAAACTTGACCTTGAAATCAAAGCTGAAGAAAAGCATGTACAAGATCTTAGAGCACTTAAAGAAAACCTGCTGAAATCACAACGTAGTCAGGCAAGTTCCGTCAGAGAGGAGAAATAATGTATGCCAATAATTCAAGAAGCGTTTGATATTCCTAATGATATCATGACAAAGCTTTTAACGGGTGAATATTGCCGATTCGGCGGAGTCATAAGATATGCTACTGGACCGAACAAGGGGCAGATAGTCAAACTTTTAGAACCCATCGATCTGAAACCTGCACAGCAAGCTCAAAGTATAGGAACTATGGCTATACAGTTTGCCAAACGAAATAAGAAAGTTCTTATAATAAGTGGCATAGCTGTTGCAACAGTTGCTGTTGGATCATTCGTTTATAGTAAGATAAAGAATCGCGAACCAGAAGTGGTAACAACGTTCAGAACTGAGTTGAAAACATACATAGAGGAAGTAAGGTCAGGCACTCTTAAACTAAGCAGTATTGAAAAACTGTTGAGTGCTTTAGAAGCAGTTAAGAGCCATAAGGATTGCAGTAATAAAAGTATTGAATTGTCCACGGAAGAGCTGGATGTTCTCGTGAATCGTATTTATGAATATACAACAAGGCTTGCTGAAATGAATGAATATCATCTTAATGCAGAAGGACTTGAAAAGCTTGATGACTCAATAGGCAATCTGTATAGCTGTCTTATTGTCCAGAAGCAGATATTTGAAACAGCTGCATGAGAAAAGGTTCATGATTTGTAAATAAAATTACAAACACAAATCATGAACCTTATATTCTTATTATTTATAAAAAATACATTGATTTTATCCAAAAATATATTGATTTTTGTAGCTAAATGTGTTATAATTAAATAGCATTAATCATTATATAGTGAGGCGAGTTCATATGTATGATAAAGAAAAACGTTTAGAAAAGGTAATTACATTTTATCAGTCTTTGCCTACGCCTTTGCTTGAAGAAATAATTAATAATCTCCCGGTTAATAGAGATATACGCCGGAAGATAAACAAGATTAAATCATTAAGAGAAAAAGTGAAAATGCTCATTAGTTGTGAACTTAGAAGAGTATTTGCTGATACGGCATTTATAACAATTAAAGAGCTAGTTCCACTATCGCTCAATACTTCCAGTTATGATGATATTATAACAAGCATTAGCGAGGATAATAAATTATACATTGCAATTTTCTTCTTCAGGTGGTGCTATGAAGACGGCGATGATGGATCATCTAATGATGAAAAATATTTTGATGAATTTGTTGACTCTGAGATATTTGATTGTATCCTTAACAATAAAAAGATGGATAACTCACAATCCACGATCCATAAAAATGAGCCAGTTTCAAGAATTGATACAAGCCTACCTTTAAATGAGGTTGAAACATCATTAGCCCATGAAAAAAATTATGAGGTGAATACTATGAAATTATTAGGCCGAATTGAAAAGAGAAATACGTTTTATAATTTTTTCCCGCAATATGAGTTGAATGATGGAGAACTAGTCGAAATATCTAACGATAAGCTTAGAGAAGATTATCCAACAGATGGTGCTATAAATTTAGCTTATAATCCATATTCAGGCGGTGCCGCATCATTCCTTGATAAACTAACAACTGATCTTGATGATGATCAATATGTTAATAACGTATATGTCGCAGAGATTGATAAGAATCATTTAGAACCTAATGACAATTCCAGGTATCAAGTAAAGCTGGATCTTCAGCGTTTAGTTTCTAAAGGGAAAAACCTTCATGATATGATCAACTATGCAGATGAATATGGAATATATAAGGTTGTTCACAGCGAAGAGGATACTATTCCTGATAAAGCCTTTATAAGTAGTAATATTTATCTTTTAGAGTCCAATATCACTGATGGCGAAATGGTAGTTCTATTTTATAAAGAAAAATACTATGGACCGTTTAAGGCATCTCGTAAGCAATATGATGAGCGATTCTTTATCAATACTCTTGCCATTGAAAATAACTACCTTGTTCCTTTTTTCAGTATAACAGATATAGAAGTTGTCGAACTTGAAAAGCAGGCCTATAATAAAGAACCAACGTATACAAAATTTATTCAGACTTCTTTGAACAATAAAAAGTTTGAAGATATAATAACAGATGAGATATTACTTGAAAAAATGACGGATGATGTTTCAATTGAACTCGTGGCAACTAATCGAGAAGAGTTTTTTCATTTGTGCAGTAATTCTCCATTTCTTGCTAAATTGCCACAGGAAATAGTATCAAAACGACTTGACAGACTTGTACAAATAGTAAATAATGTTGAGAGCCTTAAAGAAAAGAAACATGAGGTTTTTGAGTCTTTATTGAAGATTTATCAGGAAGCGCCATCTGATAAGATGATAATGGAATCAGAAGCTTATAAAGGTCTGCAAAGCAAGTATAACGAAGAAAGGAGAAAAAGTGAAGATGCTGATAAGACTATTCAAGAACTAAGAAAGGCGCAGGAAGAATATAATGCACAGATTGTGGAGCTACGAAAGAGTTCGGAAGGTACTGCATCTTCGGAAGAAGTATTAAAACTGAAAGAAAAAATTGATAATCTATTATTAGAGCTTGAAAAGAAGGATAGGATAATTCAAACAAACGAAAATATTGAGGAATTGGAGGAAAAGCAAAAAAGGCTTCAGAATATCAACGAGGAACTAATCATCCAAAAAGATAAATACTCAAGACAAATAGAAGAATTGCGAACAGATGTGAGTAACGCTATTAAATCAGGAAAAGCCGAAATGGCGTCTTTAGCTTTTGATCCATTTATTTCAAGTGAAATGATGAAGCAAGCAGCGTCATGGGAAACAACAGAAGAAGACAAGCAATATAAAGAAAAGCTGAAAATGATAAGCGCAGTTACTCCTTCATCATTAAATGACACTGACCTTATAGACTATATCGTAAATTATGTCAAGGAAAGGCGCGAATATAGCCGAAATGACATAATTAATATCTATATCAGTATCGCACAAAACTTTATCACTATTTTTTCAGGTGAACCTGGCACAGGAAAGACATCGATGTGCAATATCGTGGCAGAAACACTTGGTCTGCAACAGGACGGCAGAGAGTTAAACCGTTTTGTTTCTGTATCAGTAGAACGTGGGTGGTCTTCTAAAAGAGACCTTATCGGATATTATAATCCTTTGACAAGGAAATATGATAAGAGCAATGGCAAAATATATGATGCGCTTCGAGTTCTTGATGTAGAAAGAGAAGAATCAAAATATCCGTTCATAATATTGCTTGATGAGGCAAATCTAAGTCCGATAGAGTATTATTGGGCAGATTTTATGCGTCTTACTGACAGATCATCGTTGAATGATAAGTATATAAACATAGGTGCTGAACGTGAATTATATGTTCCTGAAACTCTTAAATTTGTAGCCACTATCAATACCGATCAAACTACTGAAACACTTTCTCCACGACTTATTGATAGAGCCTGCATCATAAGACTTCCCAAAGTTAACATTAAGAAAAATACGTCCGAATCGCCCAAAGCAACTGAAATAATCACATGGAAAAACTTCCAAAACACATTTTCTAAAAAAAGTGAATTGAATATTATAACCAACAATGCCCTGAAAGCGATATACAAGTTATTTAATGATTATGGAATGAGTGTAAGTCCAAGAATTGAGAAGATAATCGAAAACTATATAATGGCAGCCCAAGAAATTATGGAGGACGAGCCTAATACTCTTGCAAGAGAGAAGGCTCTGGATTTCGCAGTGGTACAAAAACTTCTGCCTAAAATCAATGGTTATTATAACATTTATGAACGTTTCTTTGACTCGCTGAAACAGCTGTGTAAAGAATACAACCTCAACATGACTGAAGATGCTATCATTAAGATAATTGATGCTCAGGAGCGGAATATGGGGTACTGCCAGTATCTAATCTGAGTTAGGAGGGATTTCTTTGGATACAATAACACTAAAATTGAAACCCAAGTATCATGAAGAAATAGAATTAATACTCCAAACTGACAAAGAAAGCGATTATTTTGATATACCAAATGGCAAAGAGGTAGTATATAATGATAATTCGTATTTGTTTTTGTTGTCAGGTGCTACTTCTATACCATCAAAAGTGTATATTAACGATGAAGCGTATGATGCTGAATTTTTCAGTGGAGGAGTAGACGGAATCCAATTCAGATTGAGAGATAGTGATAGACCATTCTTGCAGAGTTTCGGAGCTATAAAGATAGAAATATGCATAGATGGAAAACAGTACTGCTCCAAAAGTATTGCTGTTCTAGTATCTGATTCTGACATAAACAACGGAATTATAAATATGATAGAATATATATATGGGAACTGCGAAGATTATCTTTACGAAGAACATAAGTATTCTACAATACTGTCAGGAATCAAGGCAAATGAAATCATATCTCTAGAAGCAAAAATAGCTTTTTTAGAACAAACTCTTGAAATCTATAAAAAATCATATCAATATTTAAAAAACAATCCATACTGTAAACTTGAAAAGACAGAAGCTGTAGATTCGTTTAATAAACTACAATCTATCTCGCAGAGGACTATACAGTATATAACAAATAATATTGATGATCTTGCAGTCGTTAATTATGACACAGGGATAAGATTTAATAATCAATATTATCAGCCTAATAGAGTGCTAGTAGAGAGAAATTCATATTCTTATGATGTTTATGAAAACCGTGTCATTGTTGGATTTTTAAAAACTCTTGTATCTGAGATCAATATAACAATCAAAAATTTACAGGAGAAAACATATTTAAAAAACAAATCTTCTACAAAAGATGGATATATTGATTCGATGTATCAAATCTTTTCAAGGAGTATAAAAAGGATTAATGGATATATAGAATCTTTGAAATCACTGCATGATAAATATCAACAGTTGTATTATTTCTACGCTAGGCTTTTTAATATTTCAGCAGATGCAGTCAGAAACGTACCTGACTTTACCCATGTTTTTCGTTCTATAAATGCGTATAGACAGATATATACAGTTATTCACAACTGGTTTTCTATTGGTAATTATGATCTTGGAAAAGACGAGTTGTTGTTAAGCTTTATCTCAACAAGTAAGATATATGAGTACTATTGTTTGATAAAAATGTTGTGTCATATAACTCAAAGAACTGATTATGTTTTAATAGAATCAAAACGTATTTCTTATCGTGTTAACAATAGTTACTATATGGATACTAAATACAATAATACATTTGTTTTTAATAAAGGTTCTATTAAACTCACCCTGTATTTTCAGCCTGTTATTTATGGTGACAATAGAGCATTCAATGGACTAGATATATTCCGAAACACATCAACCAGTGCTAAAAAGGAAAACAGCAGTAGAGGAAAAACTTATACACCTGATTACATTATAAAAATTGATTATAACGGTACAGCTGATTATATTATCCTAGATGCAAAATTTAGTACACCTGATAATATTCGGCTTCATCAATTACAGGAATTAGTATATAAATATTTATTCTCCATCAGTACCTTAAAAAAATCAGATCATATAAAAGGAATGTATATACTTTGCGGAAAGAAACTTGGAAATGATGAGGAAGATAACATTCATGATCTAGCTCATAATATCGGGCATACTGTCTCGCCTTTCGCTAGTATACTAATTATGAATGGTGTGAAAACGGATGATTATTCTATGCCAAGCATGATATTTGATAATTTAGCATTAACGATTGAATCCGAAGGCACAGCCGCAAATTGTTAGCATGAATTATTCAATATGATTAATTGATGATAACAAGTAATAAACCAAAATTCTGCTACTCCGCCCTTCACGGGCGGATTCTTTTACTATCTTGTGCTCTAGTATCAGCGTGAGCCTAATATTGCTTGATTTGGTTGATTGAATGCCGGAAGAAATATAATAATTATAAAAAGTCCCCGCATATGCGTAATGTCATTAAGCTATCAGTGCGCTTACTGTACACACGAGAAGGATAGGGAATGCTCGTAGTCTAATATGCACATCGTAATCAATTCAGCATCCTATATTAACGGACACCTCATCAGCAGCTAGATTGGATTCCTCAATCAGTTCTGTGCTCATGTTTCTGCTATTACGCACCAAAGCACCTGGCTTTCAATCAAAGTCAAAACTATCGATTTTGAAGTCTAATAACTGATAATTACAAACCGTTCCTACCATTAAATTCTGATTATAAAACAGTCAAAAAAAGTCCCTGCCTTTGCGGCAGGGCGACTGTTGTGTGTACTTGAATTCTAAATATCGGCAGTTATTAGTTATTGCGGTGGAATTGTCAAGAAATGTGCAGTCAGAGAATACCCAAAATCTTGGATAGGCAGGAGTCAGGCGGCGTGATGAGCTAACCCAGTTGAAGTTCTTAGTGCCACAGGTGGGAGACCACCTGCATTGAAGCTGTTGATCCTCTGGGTGTTGTAGTAGCCGAAGATGTATCTGAAGATAACAGTTTTGACCTCTTCACGTTTCATTCTGTAGGTCGGGATCTGATACAGCTTTTCTTTTTTCAGTGTGGCAAAAAAGCTCTCTATGCGAGCATTATCATAGCAGTGAGCTGTGCCGCTGAGGCTCTGAATAAGTCCATTTGTTACAAGTTCCCTGCGGAAGGCATAGCTTGTATACTGGCAGCCACGATTGCTGTGAAGGACAGTTCCGTCGAGTCTGCCGTACTTCTCGCGCAGCTGTTTTACGGTGCCTATGCAGAGTTCCTTCTTCATGTTGTCACGCATTTCAAGAGCTACGATCTCGCCGTTGAAGCAGTCGAGTATCGGAGAAACATAGAGCTTTCCGTCTGTACACTGGACCTCGGTGATATCAGTCAGCAGCTTCTTCAGCGGCGCAGTGGCAGTGAAATCTCTTTTTATCAGATTCTCTCTGTTCTGAGTTTCAGTATCAGCCTTTGTGATACCGTGTGGTCTGCGGTGCCTGTGGATAAGGTCCGCTTCGCTCATAGTGCGATATACTGTCCTGAGACTGACATGAGTGCCTTTCTGTGCAAGAGCTGCCTGCATCCTTCTGACACCGTAATTCTTGTTGTCAGGATGCTCTGAAAGAATTCCTTGTATTTTGACCAGAAGAAGCTGCCTTGCACCGATTTTGCCCTGATTCCTGAGCCAGCGATAATAACCTGATTCGCTGATTTTCAGAAATCTGCATATTGCTTTCGCTCCGTACTTGCTGCGGAACTCGTTGA
Source organism: Clostridiales bacterium Firm_05 (assembly GCA_001604035.1). Taxonomy (GTDB): domain Bacteria; phylum Bacillota; class Clostridia; order Oscillospirales; family Ruminococcaceae; genus Ruminococcus. Next base: position 7,457 of record LVAK01000088.1, on the reverse strand, counting down.
CGAACAGGTGACGTTCGCTTGTCTTTACTTCTTCCGGTCTTTTGCGAAAAAACCGAGTGCGTCCTTGAGAATATCATTTGCTTTGCGAAGCTCGGCATTTTCACGCTCGAGCTCCGTAATACGCAGTTTTGCTTCATCATCAGTCATCTGATATTTCTTAGCTTTGGCAGCGGCATTCCGCTTGCTTCGCCAGTCTGAAAGTGTGTAATACTGGATACCTAACTGCTGAGCAGCCTTTTTCAGTCCGATCTCATCCGAGAGCTTTAATGCTTCTTCTTTGAATTCTTTACTGTACTTCATAGTCGTTTTCCCTTTCTGGTTTTGTTACTTATATTCTACCAGATTTTTGGGTGTTTGTCGACTGCTCTTTCAGTATAACACTTCAGTCGACTGCTCTTTCAGTATAACACTTCAGTAATCGGTAAAGATGTCATTTTTTAGTTGTATTATTGCTGGCCGCCCATTGGGCGGCTCAGCTTATATACAGTTATTTTTATACTATATCCATTTACTTCTATGCCTATATGTGGTATAATTTAAGTAGGAAATAGTGTTTAAGTTTGTTTTCGTTAGAGAATTCCTAAAGGAAATAAAAATATACAATATCATGAGCCAATTGCATTTTTGAGATGGTATGGTGATATTAATGCGTTTAATTGTCAAATACAATAATCATCTGGTGCAGTTACGAAAAAACACTAGGTCTAAATAAGAAAAGAATCAAAAACATGGCATATTTGATTCTTTTTGTTTTTGGATATTGATAAAATCGTAAACGATTATGATGGTTATTTGTTTTAAACAACTATTCGACATAATTATGACTAAAATTATTATTGGATCTGAGGGGGACTCTATGGGAAAATATGATATTGATGCACAGTTTATGAACGAAGCGAATCCGACCTTGAATGACCTCTGTAAAGAAATACTTGAAGAAACAGGCGAACAGTATTCTGACTCTGAGCTTTTGTTTAAGTTTAAAAATAAACAGGGATCAGGCTTGATAAACAAGTTGAAAAAATATTTAAATTTTGATGCTGAGAAAATGTCAAGAGTATCCAGCAAAGAAAAATTTGATGAAATGAAATTGTTAAAAGAACTGTTCTATATTGAGAAAAATGGTTCACCAAAATATGTTAATGATTATAATCCAACAGCTAATAGTAAAGTTCGTATTATAAATATTCTCGCGAAGCCGAGGTTATCAAATATCGAGTCATATTATTCAGAAAGCAGTGTATACGGAAAAATATTTAAAAACCTCTTTTCTAACATAAAATCTAACGTTCCTGATGCAGAAAAAAGAATCGATATAATCGAAGATATTGAAGCATACTGGCAATTGATTTCACAACAACATTTTGATTATGTTAATTCAAATATGGCGTTAGCGGATATGGAAAGTTCATTGAAAAATCTTCAAAGGATAAACAGAACATTGAAAACCATTCTTGACAAGCTTGATTTCGATTATAGAAATCTCCACATGTCTACAGAGGGTATAATGAATACTTTTTTTAATATTTTACTTGTTCATAGACGGTTATGTTATGAAACAGATCGTATCAAAGTAACCCAATTCATTGATATAGATTTTCAACCGAACACTGAATATATAGAGTTATTCAGGAAATATGAATATGAAACGTTGAAAACGTCTAAAGCTAGTATGTTTAAAAAGGCACTTGAATGGGAAAAAAAACCAGAAGAAATAAACAATGTGTTTAACCTGATCTCTTATTGTAAAGAAATACCAAAGGAGGAATATCGACATTATAAGTATGCCTTTGACCATGTTCATATTGTATTGAATATGATGTCGAAAGAAAAATTAACAGATTATTCAGAGGAAGTTTACTTAGCATTGTTTGTTTCAGTTGTCCAGGAGATAGTCTATGTTAAAAAGAACAGTGATAAGTTAGTGATACGTAATGACTACTACGGTTACAATCCTAATGGAACCACATTGTTATCAGCACTAAAAAACCCTGAAAATGAGGTTGACGCTATACTTGTACATATTTGGATTCGGAGAGTTGAAACGCGGTTCAGTATTAATTACGGAGCTCATGCTTTGATAACCGAGAAGAATAAAACTGAATTACTGTTGTTTCAAATTAAAGAGTTTATATATGGATATCGTAATCTAAATGAATTAAAAATAGCTAATGATTATCTTATACACATGGTTAGAATTGCTAGCACTCACAATCAATATGTTAATGAGGGAAGGTATTTTTTTGAACTATGGCTTGAACAACACTTAAAAAGATATGATATTAAAATCAGTCAATTTGTGTTACTGGATCACCCATGCGATATATATGATTTGTTCAGAGAATTTAAATTTGCATTTAAATACGAAGTTAATACTTATCTTAACACTTTGGCTGAACAAGTCGCTGATTCAATTAATAAATATGGTCCATATGATATAACTCATAAATTTAATATTATTGAAAATGACGATACTTGTCGAAAGTGCTATTTTGATTATAAATGTGATATAATTGATAAGAAGTTTATATATAAAGGTTTCGGCTTTATATACTCAGATGAGGAAAAAGACAATATAAAAAAACTTGGTCTAAAAAATATATTGCTATAAAAAAATAAGGGGATTTACAAGTAGAATACATTCCCTGATTTTGCTAAAATAATCTTGTGAGAACAAACAACTCACAAGATTTTTTTTATGGAGGCGATAATAATCATGAAAACATCTGACATGTTCCCAACTCCTTTTGGATTTCAGAAGGACGCAGAGAACCTGGAGAAATACGGAACCGCCGATCTCGATGAAATCAAACTAATCGAGGAGTTCGCTAAAAATAACGTTGAGAAGAGGGCAAACGAAATCGCTGATGCAAAAGCAGAAGCTAAGTTTCATGACAAAAAAGATGAGTTAGAGTTGCAGACAATCAAAAAAATGAACGAACTCTTTCTCACTAAAAAGAGCGAGGAAATTTCAACATCCTCACCGTTTGTAAGCGACTTTGTAGATGTCAACGGTCAGAGACTCTATCGCGCGGTTTTTGTTCCAGACAGATTACGACGGGATCCGTTGTACGCTGAGCGACGTTTGGAACTAAATGCATACACTGGTCACTGGCTAAAGCAATTCAAAACCAAAGGACCAGAATACGTTTCCAACATCCAGGTGGTAGGTGGTTACGTTGTAAATGCAAAATCATTAGGAGTGTGCGCTTCCCTTGATGTATACATCAAGGGAAGGGACTCACCACTTCACTTCAAAGACGGAAATCTCAGTAATCACAACATTATCAAGGAGCTTCAGCTAGAGGATACATCCCTTGATCAAAAGTGGGTTGCTGAATCGTTCAAGCGCTCGCTTATCATGTGCTCAAATATAAAATTTCTGACTTTACCTTGCCATATGGGTGGAAACAGGCTCCCGGACGGTACGTTGACATATGTATCTTCTGCATCAGTTATTCCGGGATTTGAAGCTCACTTTACAAGAGAAATAAAGGAACACAAGCTTCTTCAGCATGACCGCAGTTTTGAGGAAGTTCTTGATGAATACAAGAATGCACTTCCGAACAGCTGGAAAGTTATGTCACTTGTTGTAGATAGATTGACAACCATCCTGCTCCCATTCTATGAAGAAGAGGGACTGAGAACTGACCGCATGAAGTGCATCAGCTACAAGAACGAGACGTCTAAACACGGGCTTATTGCTGTAACTAAAAGGATGACCTATGAGTCTACAGTCGTTAAGTCGCTAACTAATAGAAGTACCGATGTTAAAAAGGATTTAACTTCGTGTAACGATATTACTGTAATATACATTTATAACTCAACAATTGAAGGCAGAGGCGTGTGCAACAATAGATTCAATGATATTCGCCTGGATTTACAGGGCGAAAACGGCATTGAGAATCCTACAAGGAAGCTCGTCATTATCTTTTCACAGACGCCGGGCAGTATTCCAGAAGATCTCCCTACTTACTATCTTTCTATTGATGAGAATATTGAATTTGGTGATATATTTCATCTACAACAGTTGACAGGACAGTTTGATTTTTTAATGATTAATTCTTTATACAGCAACCAAGACACGGCAAGATATATCGTACATAGCGCTATCGAAAAAGCTCACAGCTATGTTCAATTCATGAGAAATACTGAGATTACACAGAGCATGATAATGTCCATCGCGACGGCAATCATATTGAAGGAGATTGGACTTCAAACAGAAAGTGATCTGGCATCTCTGATTCTCTGGTATTCAAAGACGGCCACTTCAAGAATAACAGTCAGCGACAGGCTTGACTATGATATTGTAATGGCTGTTAACAAGTCAATATGCAGCGGAGAACTACATATCTCCAATCAATTTGAGCCGCCTTATTACAAAAATGACAGAAAAACTGCATTTATCGCAGAGATTGACGGCTCTGTCAACGTCGAGATTGAGACATTCGACAGACTATTCCTCGCTAAGATAAAATCCACAGAACGCCGTAATCTGGTTCTCCGCACACTCAGCGAGAAGCGCCAGCTCATATCGACAAAGGATCACAAGCGTGACCTTTTTGTCAGGTATGAGAACGGCTCTGAATCGACTCTTAGAGTGTATTCTCTCTCACCCACTATACTCAGCGACAAAGCAAAGAGTATCATTGATATGGTTCTTATTTCCGACCGCTTCCATGCTCTTGACAGTAGGCCGGATAACTTCTGTCCCTACATAATTCACCCACAATACGATATGCTTGCAGGTCAGGTAATAAAGGACTATAAAATGTTCAATCCATTCAATGCAGTGAGCGGCTCTCCGGGTTCTGGCAAGACAGATTTCCTTTTGATGCAAGCCTTACAACGTGCTGAGGCTGGAGATGTAGTCGTTATTCTGGATCCCGCAAACTCGTTTTGCGAATATGAGCTTAGAGAACATAAGGTCCCACAGGAGCTCATTGATGAAAGATTCATTTTCTGGGACATGACAGTCAAAGGCTTCCCTGTGGATCTCATGGATTTCAGCGGCTGTGTGAACAGAGAGCAGATGATCGAAAGACTTTTAAGCTTGCTGACATCAGGTTCGCATTTTACCGGCAGCAACCAGTTGAGTATCCTTAACGGCGCTGTAGTAAAAGTCATTGAAAAGTATCAAAAAGACAGCAAATCAATTAAAGAGTATATTGATTTTGCCTTAGCAGATAAGGGTAAGGAGGGCGAGGTAAAGAGGAGGCTCAAGACGCTGTTTAGTACAGTTGCCGAAAGAACAGAAACACCTCCTGGCTGGGGAAATCTCCTTGCGGAAAGAGGTAAGATCATTGTGATTTCTACGGGCAATCAAACTGTAAATGCAGACTGTAACCCGCTTGATATGATTGCTGACCACTTTTACAGCTACAAGGACGCTCACCGTGCAGGGAACGTTACTCTTATCCTCGACGAGATACAAACTATGAATTTGAATGTCGGATCTCCGATAGATGTATTGCTGAGCAAAGGCAGGAAGCTGAATATATCTGCATTTTTAGCGTCTCAGAGGTATTCAAACGGCAAAGATAAGCTGGGCAGAGTATTCGACTACTGCGATACGAAGTTCTTCTTTAGTCCCATGGAGTCGTGTGTTGAGGCTGTTTCTGAGAAGACTCATATTCCGGTTGACAAGTTAAGATGCTTCAATCAAGGAGATTGCGCCTATATTGGACCTTCTTTCAGCAAGTATTTTGGCAAGAATACTCCTGCAAGAGTGGCGTTGATTGGAAGGACATATCGCCCGCCGTATGTTGGCAGCTACGATAAAAATGAATAAAGTGAGCGGTCCTGTGCCGCTCTCAGAACTCAATTAGACAGGAGGTGAACACAATGGCAAAGAAGGCAGCACGCATAACACTGTATCGCAGAGTCTGGTGTAAAATCAGATACTGGCAGCAGCTCAAAGAAATATCTGATGCAGAGCTCGCGTCGTATTTACAGGTCGGTGAGAGGACTCTACACCAGTACGATATTTCGGCTGAAAATGTTACTCTCGGTCGTGTTGATAACTTGCTTTATGTGACAGGCATGGAGCTTGATGATCTCATGGCTCTGTAACCAACCCTCTTTACATTTTCAGATCAAGGTGGTATAATGACTGTAAGCATTGTACCACCCTTCTATTAAGAAAGGTGGTCAAACATGAAACCTAAAAAACTTGCTTCTGGCAATTATCGTGTACAACTCATTGTTGGGAAAGATGAAAACGGTAAGCGCATTGTGAAGTCATTTACTGCCGAATCTGAATGGCAGGCTATGAAAATGGCTGAGGACTATAAGAAACTAAATGTTGATATCCAACCAGCCAAGATATCAGTTAGAGAAGCTATTAACGCCTATATTGACTCAAAACGATATGTTATTGCTCCTACTACACTTTACGGGTATGAATCCCTTGCAAAAAACCGATTACTTGCTATACAGGGATACACGCTCACTGACCTCAAGACCATCGACATTCAAAGAGCCATCAACATAGATGCTGATCAAGGCATGAGTTATAAGACCATCAAATCTGCATATGCTCTTATCAGAAGTGCTGCATTGCTATTTGAGGTTGAGCTTCCATCAATCCGTAAACTTAGGTTACCTCCGAAAACGGTGAAGGATGAGCTCCCTCCACTTGATAAAGTGCTTAATGTGATAATAGGTTCAAGTGTTGAACTGCCGTGCCTTCTCTCGGTGTGGTGTGGAGGAATGCGAATATCAGAAGTTCGTGGGCTTAAATATAGTGATATCTATGAAGAAGATGGCAGTAGATACATACGTGTCAGACGTGCGAGGGTATGTATTAACGGACATGATGTAGTTGAAAACCGCAACAAGACAGAGCAGTCTACTCGAGATATACCTATCCCCGACTATATCTACAACCTCATCCAGCAAATACCTCATAAAAATGAAGATGACTTCATTATCAGCGATAACTATGGTGCCTTGAAACGTCGTTATGACCGACTTCTCAAGAAACACGGCTTGAAAATGACTTTTCATGATTTACGTGCTCAGTTTGCAACAACTATGAACGGTCTTGGTGTTGAAAAGGAAGTACTTGAAAAGCTCGGAGGATGGGCTAACTCAAAAGTCCTCGACAGCGTATACATAAGGACTCCTAAGCAGCGAATCCGAGATAGTCTTAAGGTGTTCGATGATTATATGTACGGAGTAATCAGAGATACACGCACTAAGAAAACAGGTGATGTAGCATAATTATTGCTGTCACACAAAAGTCACACGAGCATGATGTTCCGATTGTTTTTTACCGAAATATAGGCAAAATTTAATCATTGGGCTATTTGGTTCAAGTCCTTCTGCCCCTGCCAGAACGATAAAGCCTGTATTTCGATGAAAGCGCCGAAATACAGGCTTTTCTCTTACCTACAAACCACGGTTTTAAGCGCTTTTTTGACTGTTGCAACTGCATATTTACTCTTGAAAATGCA
>LVAK01000087.1 GCA_001604035.1 Clostridiales bacterium Firm_05 | reverse complement strand
CGGGAATAGAAGACACATTCCGGAAGTATTTTGGAAATGGCTGCTGCCTTGTTTCTAAGAAAATATACAGCGGCTGTAGACGGACCGCCTGAAACTAAAAATACCGCTGCTCTTTTATCAGCTTTTTTCATCCAAGCGCAGAGGATATAGAGAAGCCGATCATAAACAGGATACCCCAGAGTGCAAGGGCTATTATTGATAAAACAAGACCGGCTATGGCAAAGCCTTTTCCTCGCCTGTTGCTTTTCATGCCTATGGCAGCAAGAATTATTCCGCCAATAGAGCTTGGTATGGATAAATAATAGACACAAACTGTAACTATAGCCCATATTCCCAATATCATTGATACAACATTCACATCATATATTTTCTCCTGTTGATTGTTCTGCATATTCGGATACTGATTTACATATTGATTAGGAGCCTGATTCGGAATCTGCTCATTAACCGGCATCTGCTCAGGGGTATAGTTATTATTCTGTTCATTCATAATTTTCATCCTCCTTATACATTGCACCTATATAGGTGCAATTTTATTATACCATGTGGATATAATAATGTCAACGGATTTGCACTTATTCAGGTGCAGAAAAAACAGTCGGAGGTTTATGCATTATGAACAAAGAAATTGAAGCAAAAGTCGGCAGCAACATAAGACTGCTCAGAGAAAAAGCAGGCATCACTCAGGAACAGCTTGCCGCAAAATTACAGGTCAGCGGCTGCGATATCACCCGCAGCGCCGTGGCGAAAATAGAGGTCGGTCAGCGCCATCTGTATCCGGATGAGATAATATTGCTGAAAGAACTGCTCAGCGTCAGCTATGATGATATCTTCAGCATATAAAAAAGCCTGACCATCAAGGTCAGGCTCAAGTTTGTCAAAAACTCACTAAAACGGCAAAGCGGGCGCCGTCCCGGCGCCCGAATTTTATTACCTTGATTTAAAATTTTTTGACAGGCTCAGGCACCGCACAAATTACTGTATTAATAAATATATCACGATCGAGAGCAGATTCAGACCGATACCGATCCAACCGTTCATCAAACCAACCCGCCCTATAGGATTCTTCGTGATCTTGACCTGTGCAACAATACCTAATCCCAGACCAACTATTGCAACTTCACAAGACTCGGCTGCCAACAATAATGAAATGAATCCAAAAAGTTCTGAAAAGAGAGCTAATTTTTCCGGATCCTTGTTTTGCTGCGGTGCCATGTTCGGCATTTGTTTCGGCATTTTTATCTTAGGCAGTTCCTGCGGCCTTCTCTTAGGATCATCGACCTCCGGTATAAACTTATGCACCTCCGGAAGCATCTCCACTGAATTGCAGAAAGGACACCTTATAACGCCGGTGAAGCGGTATATCTCACGTACTCCGCCGCAGTAAGGACATTCAAGAGAAACAGGATTATTGATTCTCGCCTGTTTTATCCTGTCGATCCTGTTTTGCTGCTCAAGGAGCATCTTCTCCTGAAAACGCTTTTGTCTGTAGAGGACATCGACTTGCCTTATCCCCCTCGGGGCAGTCTCCATGTAAAGCTTTTTGCCTTTATTATTTTTTATTAAGTTTTTTCCTTTATCACTCATAGTTTTACGTTCAGCTTTTCCGGTTATACGGATGAAGCTGTAATTTTTACCTCCCAATAATAACTATATCCCTTATCATTATAATGAATTGCAAAATTCCGTTTTGCCAACTTTAAATAGATATACAACAGCATTTAACGCTGTTCAGTCTCCTAATATAAAAAAATAAAAATAAATAAATAGGAATATTACAAGTGAAGCAAGATTCAAAAAAAATCCAACCAAAGCTTCAATATATATTTGTTTGGTTTCAGGTTTCTTATGTAGCTTGACAAGCGCAATAATCCCCCAAATCAGCCCAAATAATTCTATGAAAAATAATATTCCAAAAAAAGCGAACGATAATCCTCCGGCTATGATCGATATAAAAGCACAATCTTTTGCAGACGATGGATTCTTATTCGGAAGATATACCTTAGGCGGTTTCTGTGGCTGGCTCTGAACTCTCTGCGGAGCATCTATCTCCGGTATAAACTTATGCTCCTCCGGAAGAACCTCCACTGAATCGCAGAAAGGACACCTTACAACGCCGGTGAAGCGGTATATCTCACGTCTGCCGCCGCAGTGAGGACATTCAAGAGAAACCGGATTCTCCATCCTGGCCTGTCTTATCCTTTCGATCCTCTTCTGCTGTTCAAGGATCATTTTCTCCTGAAAGCGCTGTTTTCTGTAAAGGACATCCATATAAGTACCCTCATCCGGATTGTTATCAGCATATGACCTTTTATTGTTATTCTCTGTGCTTTTGCTGTTTGTAACGTTTTCGTCCATAGTTCCCCCTGCCAATAATAATTATATCCCTTACCATAAAATGGTTAATTGTTGAGTATATATACCCAAGTCACTAATGTAGAGAGTACATTCAATACAAGTCCTACAATCGCCGGTTTTTTCAGACTGCTGATGTGCTTCGCTAAATGCGACTTGATCAGAACACTTAACGAACAGACTATGCCTGCTAAAGTAAAAAGAATACATACTGATGATAATATCGGGAACAGCCATGTAATAAGTGAAAAAAGGAGACACTCAAACATCTCTCTAAATTCCCTTTCTTCCCTTGTCAACGGCAAAGGTCCGTCAAGCTCACGTATATGCTTGTGTTCCTCAGGAACCGGATCCACGGAATCGCAGTACGGGCATCTGAATACTCCGGCGACACGGTCTATCTCCCTTTGTCCGCTGCAATGCGGACAAACAAGCGACACCGGATTATCCACTCTTTTCTGCCAGATATCATCCACCATTTTCATATGCTTTTCTTTTTCTTCCTGCCATATATCCAAGGCATCCTTTTCGGTATCGCTGCCGGACTTCTCAGCGGAGTCATTCAGGTCATAGTCCGTTCCTTCTGCCTTTTCATTTATGTTATCGTCTGTTCTGATATTGTTTTCTTCCATAGTTTTACGCTCAGCTGTCACGGTGATACGGATAAAGCTGACGCTTTTCCCTCCCAATATTAATTATATCCCTTACCATGAAAAATGGATTGTGAGTATTATATCATAACCCAAATCGTTTGTCAAGTGCTCATTTCACAGTATATATGAAAAAGCCTGCCCCCAAAGGGACAGGCCATTTGAATCATTTTTTCAGCGAAAGCAGATGCCCGATCCCTGTGAGCAGGAACGTGCAGGCCACAGTCTCCGGCTGATTACTTAGCGATAACTCTTACTCTGATAACGCCGTCAACAGCATTGATCTTGCCCTCAACTGTTGCAGGAACATCACCTGTAACGTCGAGCATTGTGTAAGCAAAATCCTTCTTGCTGGCATTTACCATGTTCTCGATGTTGATACCCTCGTTACCAACAGCAGAAGTGATAGAAGCGATAGTTGTAGGAACGTTCTTGTGGATAACACAGATCTTTGTACCTACAGCATTCATTGAAGCATTAGGAAGGTTTACGCTGTTCTTGATATTACCGTTCTCGATGTAGTCGATAAGCTCCTGTGCAGCCATAACAGCACAGTTATCCTCACTCTCAGGAGTTGAAGCTCCGAGGTGCGGAAGAACGATAACGTCGTCAACGCCGAGAACGATGTCATCAGCGAAGTCTGTAACGTACTTAGCAACCTTGCCGTCAGCGATAGCCTTTACAACTGCCTCGCTGTTGATGAGTTCGCCTCTTGCGAGGTTGATAAGACGAACGCCGTCCTTCATCATAGCGATCTGCTCAGCATCGATAGTGTTCTTTGTCTGAGGAGTGTAAGGCATATGTATTGAGATATAATCACTGTTCTTGTAGATATCGTTGATATCAGAAACGATCTTTACAGAAGGCTCAAGGTGAAGAGCAGCTCCGATCGAGATGTATGGATCGTAGCCTATTACCTTCATGCCCAGTGCTTCAGCAGCATTAGCGATCTTACCGCCGATAGCGCCGAGACCGATGATACCGAGAGTCTTGCCTGCGATCTCAGGACCTGCGAACTTAGCCTTGCCGCCCTCAACTGTCTTAGGAGCATCAGGTGTGCCCTTGAGTGAAGCAGCCCATGCAGCAGCCTCTGTGATCTTTCTTGAAGAAAGGAGAAGTGCACAGATAGCAAGCTCCTTAACAGCGTTTGAGTTAGCGCCGGGAGTATTGAATACGCAGATACCTTCCTGAGCACAGCGCTCAACAGGGATATTGTTTACGCCTGCACCTGCTCTTGCGATAGCGAGAAGATTATCACTGAAAGCCATATCGTGCATCTTAGCGCTTCTTACCATGATAGCGTCAGGATTAGCACACTCATCAGCGATGCTGTACTTGCTCTTATCGAAGATATCAGTGCCGATAGATGAAATCTTGTTTAATGTCTGGATCTTGTACATCTGGATCTACCTCTTTCGTATAATATAGTTCTTATCCCGGAGATCAGGAATTCTCTTCCTCGAACTTCTTCATGAATTCAACGAGCTTCTCAACGCCCTCGATAGGCATTGCATTGTAGATAGAAGCTCTCATGCCGCCGACAGTTCTGTGGCCCTTGAGGTTCTCAAAGCCTGCTGCCTTTGACTCTGCAACGAACTTCTTATCGAGCTCCTCGTTGCCTGTGATGAAAGGAACGTTCATGAGTGAGCGATCCTTAGGCTCAACAGTACCCTTGAACATCTTGCTGCTGTCGAGGAAATCGTAAAGTATCTTAGCCTTCTTCTCGTTGTGAGCCTTCATAGCCTCGAGGCCGCCCATCTTCTTGATCCACTTGAATACCTTGCCGCAAACGTAGATACCGTAGCAGGGAGGAGTATTGTAGAGTGACTCGTTATCAGACTGGATCTTCCAGTCCATCATTGTAGGAGTACACTTGAGTGCAGGACCGTCAGCGATAAGATCCTCACGAACGATGATGATCTGTACACCTGAAGGGCCAACGTTCTTCTGAACACCGCCGTAGATAACGCCGTACTTTGTAACGTCAACAGGCTCTGAAAGGAAGCATGAGCTTACATCAGCAACCAGCTCGTGGCCCTTTGTGTTAGGGAGCTCCCAGAACTTTGTTCCGTAGATAGTATTGTTCTCGCATATATATACATAGTCAACATCATCAGGGATGTCGAGGTCTGAACAATCAGGAATATAGGAGAAGGTCTTGTCAGCAGAAGAAGCAACTCTTACTACCTCGCCGTACTTCTCAGCTTCCTGAGCAGCCTTCTTTGCCCACTGGCCTGTGATGATATAGGCAGCCTTACCCTTCTTCATAAGATTCATAGGAACGCCTGCGAATACAAGTGAAGCACCGCCCTGTACAAAGATAACCTTGTAGTTGTCAGGGATGTTCATAAGATCACGGAGATCCTTTTCAGCCTCCTTGATGATATCATCATATACCTTTGAACGGTGGGACATCTCCATTACGGACATTCCGCAGCCCTTGTAATCGATCATTTCCTCTGCACATTCCTTGAGAACTTCCTCAGGGAGAACGGCAGGACCAGCGCTAAAGTTGTAAACTCTGCTCATTGTTATAACCTCCAAAATAATATGTTAATTAGTGAGTATTTGCCATACAAGAATAATTATACTCTTTTTAAGGAAATAAGTCAATATGTGTATGAGATTTTTTTCTATCCGCCTGACAATACAGCTGTACATAGTTAACACTGTGCAACTATGAGCAATTTACGGTCAGTGTCTCTGCTTTTTTCAAATAAAAAAAGTCATAAGGAAGCATCTCTTCCCTATGACTTTCTTTTTTTACAGTCTTGTAAGCAGCATTGCCATTGCATATACTGCGATCAGTCCGGCGCCGAACATTATTCCAATGATTATCAGCATATTTGCCGGTCTTACTCCTCCTGCCTCAGTAAGAGCAGCCGGATCAGCCTTGCCGTCAGCGCTCTTTGCACGCAGCTTCTTTATAGAATGCTTGACATACCTGAAATAGAACCAGTTTCCGAACAAACAGTAGAATATCCTCAGAGCCCAGTCAGCTATGCTGAAAACGCTTTCAAGCTCCTGGATAAAGTGCTTGTGCCTGTTCACCGCATTGACATAGCTCTCCATCTCAGAAAAATCGCTGAAATTTGCAGCAAAATTCAGTGCCATGGAAGGCATTGAGAGCACCAGCCCCATAAGTCCCACAAATACAGCCCAGAACCACATCCTGCGGTTGGCAAAATACAACGACGGGAAAACGAGGCAGCTGAAGTTGAAGGAGATCTTCTTTCCTCTGTCCTTCATTCTCTTGAATATAGGTATATAGTAAAATTTGCTTGTTACCACAAAGGTAGACACCTCTCCCAGTGTCGAACCGCCCATATCCTCATTGGGATTGAGCCCGAGAAATGCCAGCTCATCGCCGAAGGCCGGATCCTGTCCCTGATCATTCTGCTGCGGCTGAACGTTTTCATTGCTAAGAACAGCTGTCCTGCCGGTATGGATCCTTGCTCCGCAGCGGACACAGCTCTCCTCGCTGCTGTCATTCGGGAAACGGCAAACCGGACAAACTGTGAAGACTGCATCTTCCGGACCGGGGATATACTCCTTGCGGTTCCATTTGAAGCCGGTGCCGTGCTTTGCCGCATTAGCACAAGTCTTTTCGATCATATAACATTCTCTGTGATGCGGGGTACCGCAGTCCGGGCAAACTACTATATCGTCATCTGGCTCAAATTCTCTGTTGCAAACCGGACATAACTCCTCTGTATAATCCATTGCCGTCCTCCTTTACATATTAATATTCTATATTATACCACTACAAAAGAAAAAATACAAGTGGCTTATATTACAAATAAACCAATGTTATATCCGTGAATTTGCTGGATTATGACATGATTTCACGGATCCTGCGGGCATACATTATAATTTACAGCCCGGAAGCAGCTTTTCAGTCTGCCTCCGGGCTGAGCAATATCGTTCTATCAGTCCTGAGCGATTATTTCCTTATAAAACTCTGCATAATCCGTTCTGCCGTCCTTTGTGAACTGGATAGCTGTTCTCGGATGCTGATTGAGAAGACCTGTCATAAGGTACTGGAGATCATATCCCCATACAACGCCTTCCTGACGGAGCTTGTTGATATGCTCCTCGATGAACTGGAGAACGGGATATACGTTATACTTCGGGTTCTTGAGGAAGCCGAGAAGAAGCTCCATAGCACAGTTTCCTGCACCTCTTCCCATAGCTGAATATGTAGCGTCAAGCCAGTCCACTCCGTCGCCTACAGCCTCGATAGTGTTGGCAAATGCCAGCTTCTGGTTGTCATGAGCGTGTATGCCCAGCTTCTTGCCGTACTTATCAGCATATTCGCCGTAAAGTGCAGCGATCCGCGCGATCTGCTCAGGATAGAGTGAGCCGAAGCTGTCAACGATGTAGAATACGTCAACAGGAGACTTTCCAAGGATATCAAGAGCGACCTTAATATCAGCTTCCTGAGCTGTTGAGATAGCCATGATATTGCAGCTTACCTCGTATCCCTTCTTCTTTGCATCCTCTATCATGTCAACAGCAGTAGGTATCTGGTGGAGATATGTAGCCACACGAACAAGATCAACAGGGCTCTCGCTGCTGTCATGGATGTCCTCCTTGTAGTTACAGCGTCCTACGTCTGCCATAATAGCTATTTTAAGATCAGTATTGTTCTCACCAACGATACTGCGGAGATAATCGTCCTCGCAGAACTTGCAGGGGCCGAATTTCTCAACGTCGAACATCTCCTTGTCAGCTCTGTATCCGAATTCCATGTAATCTACTCCTGCACGGAGATTGGCATTATAAAGATGCTTTACGAACTCATCTGTAAAGAAGAAATCGTTTACAAGTCCTCCGTCACGGAGAGTTGCATCAACGACCTTGATGTCAGGTCTGAAATCGAGAAGCTTTGATAATTCTTTCATGTTTATACCTCTTTCACTTTTACTCTATGTTGCTTTACACTGTAACTGTGCATCGCTTTGCACTGTAACACTTTAAAGCAAAAATCGTGTTGGATATAGTATAACACATCCTTCTCCATTTGTCAATCACTTTTTTGAAAATTTTTTCAGTGCTGAAAAACATTGTTCTCCTCAAATCATCACTTGTCACAGCGTTTAATCCACAATTCACTCTCCTCCCAGTAAAAATTACTTAAAAATTACCGTTATATTACTTAATTTAATCTGAAAACTATTGACTTTTCATAGTTATAATGATATATTAATAGTAGAATCAGCGCACTATATCTGCGCTATGAGAGGGGAAATTTAATATGAACAAAATCAAAAACGCTGCTTTGGCGCTGACCTCTGCTGCGTCCATGGCCATTACCGGTCTGGCTGCATCAACGGTCCCGCTTGTAAGCACACAGACACCCACAGCTGTCGCTGCTACAGATGACTGCAACGACGACTGGCTCCACGCTGAAGGAAGCCGCCTCTACGACATGAACGGCAATGAGGTATGGCTCACCGGCGCAAACTGGTTCGGCTTCAACTGCTCAGAGAACTGTCCGCACTATCTCTGGAGCGCTGACGCTGACGACTGTCTCACAGAGATCGCTGACCGTGGTATCAACATCATCCGTTTCCCGATAGCTACAGAGCTCATCGTTTCATGGATGAACGGCACTCCGAATCCGGTAAGCAGCTTCTCGGCAAATGCAGATCCTGCATACAAGATCAATGCTGACTTCTGTCAGGAGGACGGAAAAACTCCGGTAGACTCCATGCAGGTATTCGACATCATGATGAAGAAGTGCAAGGAGCACGGTATCAAGGCATTCATCGACATCCACAGCCCGCACACCGACAACTCCGGACACAACTACAACCTCTGGTACGGCAAGGCTGGCGTTACCACAGATGTATGGATTGATTCGCTGGTTTGGCTCGCTGACAAGTACAAGAACGATGATACCCTCATCGGCTACGACCTCAAGAACGAGCCTCACGGCAAGGGACAGGAGGGCGATGCTGCTGCCAAGTGGGACGGATCTAAAGACGAGAACAACTGGGCTTATGCTGCTACAAAATGTGCAGAAGCTATCCTCGATGTAAATCCTCATGCACTCATCCTCGTTGAAGGCGTTGAGCAGTCAATGAGCGGTGCTATGGAGGGCGACTATTGGGGAATGCCCGACAGAAAAGACAATTCACCTTACATCGGCGCATGGTGGGGCGGTAACTTCCGTGGCGCAAGAGAATACCCCATCGTTCCGAAGCAGGGTACTTCACAGATAGTTTACTCACCTCATGACTACGGCCCGTCAGTATATGCTCAGACATGGTTTGACAAGGACTTCAATGAGCAGACTCTTCTCGATGACTATTGGTACGAGACATGGGCTTACATCAACGCTGAGGAGATCGGTCCTGAGCTCATCGGCGAGTGGGGCGGCCACATGGAAGGCGATAACCTCAAGTGGATGACTCTCCTCCGTGACTACATGATAAAGCACCACATCAACCACACATTCTGGTGCCTCAATACAAACTCCGGCGATACCGGCGGACTCTGGGACAGCCTTGGCTTCACTCAGAACTCCGGTACAAC
>LVAK01000086.1 GCA_001604035.1 Clostridiales bacterium Firm_05 | reverse complement strand
GGACGTTCATGGAAGCGCATCGCCACATCATTTTTATGCCTGGGATATGAGTGCAGGTAGTGATACAGCATACGGTAGCGCTCATTCGGGATGGGCTTGTTGTGGTTGATATCCGCATTGGGATTGACTCCCATTCCGGTAAGCATATACCCATGCTTTGCAAATTCAGAATTAAGGAAGCGGCAGTATTTCTCAAACCGTTCCTTTATCTCAAACAGGCCGGCAGCCTTGCCGAATGACAATTCAAGGTTTGAATAGCAGCAGTCGAATGACAGTATATCACCTGTCTGCTCATGCTTTGCAGAGGTGATGTTCCCGTCGGCATCTCTGCCTGCCTCAATAAAACCGAAGTGCTTTATAAAACTATCTGCTGTTTCAATAGATACAGCTTCGTCAACCGCCTGTCCGCTAAGATTTACCACAGGCATTTCTATCTCGACTCCGATATAATCGGGACGCTCTTTTTTTGTCGGAGCAATGTATTTATCGTATATGGCTTTTCTGACATTTTCATTCATCGCTATCACCTCATAGATCATAAATGATGACCTGCCGGACATTTTTTATCCTGCGGATCCTACGTGAAACTGCTTCATCTTCTGATGCAGCCTCAAACCGGATATCGGCAGTAAAATGTGATACAAGCGTATCCTTTTCTTTCACCACATTTGCTGTATGTGTGATTATGTTACCGTTAAGCCGCCTGATGACATTTGATATCTCGCCTACCAGACCTATCCTGTCAAGAGATATGACCTCTATCCTTTTCATGCTATCACTCCTGTAAATAAAATTATGACCTCCGTTACTCCGTGCCAGTCACTTTACTTACAGGCAGAAAAGCCTATGCTGCAACAGCCGCGGAGTTCCTGATATACATACACATTGTAAAATATCCCTCCAGTTAATGCATACCTACTTAATAAGTATATTATACTACGATAAACATACTTTGTCAATAGGAATTGTTGATATACACTATTGACAAATACTTTTGCCTGCTATATAATCAGTTTATAGCAGGCTGCAAGAGTGCTGCTCTTCATCGAAAAGCTCAGTAATCGTCGGACTGTCGCCGCACACAGGACATTCTGTCACTCTCGCCGGAAGCTTTACCTTCCGCCATTCCATTTTCAGTCCGTCGAATATCAGCATACTTCCCGTAAGCAGCGTCCCCTGTCCTGTGATATATTTCACAGCTTCAAGTGCCTGCATCGTACCGATTATACCAGCCATTGCGCCGATAACGCCTGCCTCACGGCAGCTCGGGACAGCCTCCTTCGGCGGCGGAGCTCCGAATATACAGCGGTAACAAGGCCCCTTCCCGGGAACGTATGTCATAAGCTGTCCTTCAAAACGGAGTATCCCTGCATGACAGAAGGGCTTTGCCCCAAGTACGCAGGCATCATTTATAAGGAACTTTGCCGGGAAATTATCTGTACCGTCAATAATAAAATCGTAGCCGGATATCATATCTGCAATGTTCCTGCTGCTAACATATTCCTGATATGTTATGACTTCAACATCCGGATTCAGTGCTTTTATAGTCTCGGCAGCGGACTGGACTTTTGGCTTGCCAACATCATTAGTGGTGTGGATTATCTGCCGCTGAAGATTTGAAAGCCCTACAGTGTCACAGTCAGCAATTCCGATAGTGCCGACTCCGGCTGCTGCAAGATACATTGCAGCAGGCGCTCCAAGGCCGCCTGCTCCTATTATGAGTACCTTTGCGGCAAGGAGCTTTTTCTGTCCACGCACTCCTATTTCTTTTAAAGTTATATGTCTCGAATAGCGTTCGAGCTGTTCGTCTGATAAAGCCATTTCTGCCTCCTGAAAGGAAATTGATATGAAAAGTATAAAAGCCGCTGAGATATGCTCCCTCGATACCGGAAAGGTGATACTCCTGGATATCCGCAGCAGGGAAGAATTTGAAAAGAACGGCATCAGCGGGGCGATAAATATCCCCTTTGATGAGATATCCTCCGGGCTTTCAAAGCTGCCGAAGGATAAGCCGGTCTATGTCCTGTGCAGAACAGGCGATCTCAGCGAAGAGGTCGCCGAGATACTGGATGACCGTGGATACGACGTCTGCAATATTGAAGGCGGCCATGCTGCATATACCGTTTATTTGGCCGGTGCAGAGCTTTGAGCTCTATTCCTACTCAATCAATAAGTATACCACAAGTACGCTGCCTTTTCAAGAGCTCCGGGTATAGGTTTTATCTATAATCCGCAATGGATTTTTTGCATTGGACAAATCGTGATCCGGGTGATATAATAAAACCATACCAAACGGAAGGAGCGGTGCAAAAAATGAATAACATAATTTCCTGTATGCTTGATATGCTCCGCTCTATTGTGAAAGGAACAGACCGAATGTACAGCGCAGAACGATGTTGCATCCGGAAATAATATTAACCGAAATCATTAAGTGTATGACCTCCTAAAGTACATTTGAATGAATGAAGAAAATACTTTTCTTCAGAGTATACTGCCAAAAGGCTCCGGTGCTTTTACACATCGGAGCCTTAGTCTTTTGAAAAAGTCGAATTAAAATATAACGCAGTGGGGCGATGCTTGCATCGCCCCACTGGATTTTAGCAATATACAGATCATTTTCCGCTTTCGCCATAGTTGGAGAGAACACGGGCAGACGGATCGTTTACGTTGCAGCCCTCCCATTCCTTGTTTGGCATCCAGAAATCCACGATCATTTCACTGTTGCCGCTGTAGTACTTCTCAAAGATCTCACGGTACAGCAGCGATTCCTTGGTGAATGGCTTTGCATGACTGTATTTCGTGCAGAGGAGCTCGAATTCCTCATCGGAATAATAGCTTGCGGCATATTCCTTGAGGTAATCCACCATTGAATGTCCGACAGCATCCGAAAATGCAGCCTTTTCACGGTAAAGGATATCGTGAGGCAGATAATCTCCCTCAAATGCACGGCGGAGCAGATACTTGCCCTTGTTGTACTTGTTCAGCTTCATCTCGGGATCTATAGCCATGACATACTTTACGAAATCAAGATCACCGAACGGGACTCTTGCCTCGAGTGAATTTACTGATATGCAGCGGTCTGCACGGAGAACATCGTACATATGGAGCTCGTGTACACGCTTGACTGATTCCGCCTGAAAAGCCTCGGCAGAGGGAGCGAAGTCCGTATACTTGTAGCCGAAAAGCTCATCGGATATCTCACCTGTAAGCAGAACACGGATATCTGTCTGCTCATGGATCGCCTTGCAGAGAAGGTACATTCCCATGCTTGCACGTATAGTGGTTATATCATATGTGCCAAGAAGCTTTATAACATCCTCAAGGGCAGCTAAAACATCATCCTTTGTTATTATGACCTCGGTATGGTCGCTGCCGATATAGTCTGCCACCTGCTTTGCGTATTTCAGATCGATAGCATCGGTGTTCATTCCGATCGCAAATGTGCGTATAGGCTTGCTGCTCTTCTTCTGTGCTATAGAGCATACAAGCGATGAATCAAGTCCGCCTGACAGTAAAAAGCCAACCTTTACATCAGAATCCAGACGCTTTTCGACACCTGCCACAAGCTTGTCGTGAATGCTGCGGCAGACTGTATCGATATCATCATGAATGACTTTGTCTACAGCAGTGATATCGCAGTAGCAGTGAAAGCTGCCGTCCTTATAGTAGTGTCCGGGCGGGAACGGCATTATCTTTTTGCATGCGCCGACAAGATTTTTCGGTTCGCTTGCAAATACCATTGTACCGTCATCGGATTCTCCGTAATAAAGTGGGCGGATACCTATCGGATCTCTTGCCGCAATGAATTTCCTTTCGGTGCTGTCATATATCACACAGGCAAATTCTGCATCCAGCATGGCGAACATATCCGTACCGTATTCCCTGTACAGCGGAAGGAGTATCTCGCAGTCGCTGTCGCTCCTGAAGGTATAGCCTGCTTCGATAAGCTGTTCACGCAGTCTGCGGAAGCCGTATATCTCGCCGTTGCAGACTGCAAAATCTCCATCCAGCTCAAAGGGCTGCATTCCCTCTGGAGTAAGTCCCATTATGGAAAGACGCTGGAAGCCAAGAAGGCCGTCAGGCACCTTGACTATCCTCTGATCATCGGGACCTCTTGATACAGTCGCCTTCAATCCCTCCATTACTTTTCCTGTACCGCCGCTCAAGCCGCAGTATGCCATTATAGTACACATTGTATATTCCTCCGAATTATCGATTTTTAAAATCATACAGCGCCATTGATGTATGATCATTCATCAGGATCGTTTATATGAGATCCTTTGCAAAGCAGACGGCTCCTTCAAGCCTGTCATACGGAGGGTAATTATCGATAATATAATACCCTCGTTTTTTATACAGGCTCACCGCAGCCTTCATCACTTCTCTTGTCTGGAGCACGGTCCTGGCAAATCCCTGTGAAACAGCTTTTTCCTCGATCATGTCCATCATTGCGGAAGCTATATTCTTCCCCCGTTGTTCCGTTTCTACCCAGACACGCTTTATTTCCGCATCACTGTCTGAATACCTTTTCAGTCCTGCACAGGCAGCAGCCGTTCCGTTAACATATACAACAAGCACATCATGTATGCTGTCGGACAGATTATACGGAATGAATCCGCTCCTGTTTGACCTGCCGCCGACAAGACTGTTGTAATATTCCTCTGTGATGAGGTAAAACCGCCTGAAATCAGGATCATCGGCGTTTGTCCATATATAAGATATCTGATCCATAATCTTCACCTTTTATCGCAAAGTCAGTTTCGGAAATAATTCATATGATTCACTTGCCTTTCAGAAATCCTGATCAATATTATCGGGAATTAAAAAAAGACGTTCAAACAGACAGATGGTCTGCTTGAACGTCCTTGTTCTGCATTTATATTAGCATTTCAAAGCGGAAATGTCAATAGCCCCGGCAGCAATTTTTGCAGTTTCGTTGAAATCCAACAGTTATTCTTCTCTAACCGCCAAACAAAAATGTACGATACGTCAAATTTTAAAAAAGCTATTGACAAATCGCTCCGAAGGGGATATAATGACATTGTAAACAGCAAGGGAGCTGCGGATTAATGATCCGTAGTTCTCTTTTTTTGGTTTATAGCGCTAAATCCATGCACAAAGGGGTGTATGAAGTCTCTGTACTTCTGCACCCCTTTATTTATACGCTTCTCATAACAATGGCGTTTGAGAAAAATGGTATAAAAATGCTGTAAAAATTTATTTCAGGAGGTATTTTTATGGACTCTCAGACAATTCT
The DNA here is from genome assembly GCA_001604035.1 of Clostridiales bacterium Firm_05. Lineage (GTDB taxonomy): Bacteria > Bacillota > Clostridia > Oscillospirales > Ruminococcaceae > Ruminococcus. Next base: position 21,274 of record LVAK01000086.1, on the reverse strand, counting down.
GCAGCAGGCCGCCGAGAACACTGACAAAACGATCTTCGGCGTTTGGTTCCTTATAGGTGCTGCACTCGTATTCTTTATGCAGGCAGGTTTCGCAATGGTGGAAACGGGATTCACCCGTGCTAAGAATGCAGGCAATATCATAATGAAGAACCTTATGGACTTCTGTATCGGTACAGTTGTTTTCATTCTCATAGGCTTCGGTCTTCTCTTCGGCGAGGACCTCGTCGGTATAATCGGTCAGCCAGGATTTGATATCTTCACTTCCTACGGCTCATTCGACTGGTCAAACTTCGTATTTAACCTTGTGTTCTGCGCTACCACAGCTACTATCGTTTCAGGTGCTATGGCAGAGCGTACAAAGTTCCTTTCCTACTGCGTTTACTCAGCTATCATCAGTGCAGTTGTTTATCCTATCGAAGCTCACTGGGGCTGGGGCGGCGGCTGGCTCAGCGAATGGGGCTTCCACGATTTCGCTGGTTCAGCACACATCCACATGGTCGGCGGTATCTCCGCTCTCATCGGTGCTGCTATCCTCGGACCAAGAATCGGTAAATTCCATAAGACCAAGGACGGCGAAGTTAAAGTTAATGCCATCCCCGGTCACAACCTTACAATAGGTGCTCTGGGCTGCTTTATCCTCTGGTTCGGATGGTACGGATTCAACGGTGCAGCTTGTACTTCTATCGATCAGCTCGGTTCAGTATTCCTCACAACAACAGTTGCTCCTGCTATCGCAACAGTAACTTGCATGATATTCACTTGGGTAAAGTATGGCAAACCTGATGTTTCAATGTGTCTTAATGCTTCACTCGCAGGTCTTGTAGGTATCACAGCTCCCTGTGATGTAACAGACTGCCTCGGAGCTTCAATCATTGGTATCGTTTCCGGTTTACTCGTATGCTTTGGCGTATGGTTCCTTGACTATGTTCTCCACATCGATGATCCTGTCGGTGCAGTAGCTGTTCATATGCTGAACGGTATCTGGGGAACAATTGCAGTTGGTCTCTTTGCAAACCCGGATGTTCCCGGCTATTCACTCGTAGATCAGGACGGCAAACAGCTCTCAGGTCTGTTCTACGGCGGTGGCTTCGGTCTCCTCGGCAGACAGCTCGGCGGCTTCGCAGCTATCGCTGCATTCACAGCAGTTTCAATGACTATCGTATTCTTCGCTATCAAGAAGACTATCGGTCTCCGTGCTTCCGAGCAGGAGGAGATACTCGGTCTTGATGTTACAGAGCATGGTCTTATCTCATCTTACGCTGACTTCGCTCCCGCTCTTTCAGATGCAGGTATGCACGGCTATACAAAGGACGATGCAAAGAGCGTAAAGAAGGTTGGCACTCCTGGAACACCTGCTGTTCCGGTTGACAAGGCTGTTGAGGTCGAGAACTATTCCGTTCCTTCCCCGGACGGCTCTGCAAAGCTTACAAACATCGTAGTCATCTTCAAGCAGCAGAAACTCCAGCAGTTCATTGAAGCTATGGAAGCTATTGACGTAAAGGGTATCACTGTAACAAATGTACTCGGCTGCGGTATGCAGAACGGCCAGCGTAACTACTATCGTGGCGCAACTGTTGAGATGAACCTGCTCCCTAAGGTAAAGGCTGAGATCGCCGTATGTGCAGTACCTGTTGAAAAGGTAGTTGCTGCTGCCAAGGCTGCACTCTACACCGGCAACTACGGTGACGGTAAAATGTTCATTTACGACATTGAAAACGTTATCAAGATTCGTACAGGCGAGGAAGGCTACAACGCTCTCCACGACTCGGCTGAATGGGAAAAGGCATAAACTCCCCCTCAGTGAGTTCTGATAAATAAAGATAGTAACGCCCCACATATGTGGGGCGTTCTTTTATATATGCACTATCGCCGGACAAGCCGGGGCATACAAATGAATGGGCAGCCGTCCGGAAGGCGCTGCGCTGTCCTGACTACATTTTAGGGAGGGCTCTGCCCTCTCTCGCACCCCCGCCTGCCAGAGGGATAACATCCCTCTGGACTCCCATTTTTGCCGCCTTCGGCGTTATTTTATTCTGCTTCTCTTTTAAGTCTGAACTCAACTGAACGCTTGAGGTAGCCCAGATACTCCTCGTCACGGCACATTGCCTTTCCGATATCATCAGACAGCTTTGCTACAGGGCGGCCATTCACGTACTGGAGCTTGATAACTATATTGAGAGCCTTCTCCTCGGTATCATTGGAACAGAAAGTGCCGATGCCGAAGGATACCTTTGTCTTGTCGCAGAAGTAATCATAAAGCTTCTGCGCCCTGTCAAAATCAAGGCTGTCACTGAACAGCAGCAGCTTTGTCTTAGGATCAACGCCGTACTTCTTGTAGTGCGCAATGATCTTATCTCCCCAGGCATATGGATCGCCGCTGTCGTGACGGACACCGGTATAGTTGTTCACCATTGAACGGTTGAAGTCCAGCAGGAACAGATCTGTTGTAACAGTATCTGTAAGAGCAGTACCGTTATCGCCCTCGTACTCGTTATACCAGTCCTTCATTGCATAGTGATTTGTATATGCCAGCGGTATTGAATCTATGCCCTGATACATCTGCACGAACTCATGGGCATATGTGCCGATAGGAGTAACATCGTACTTCATAGCAAGGTACACATTTGAAGTTCCGACACAGTTCTGTGTCTCGGTCACAAAGCGCTTCACCACAACATCCTCCCACTCACGGGAAAGTCTTCTGCGGCAGCCGAACTCTGCGAACTTAAAAGTATACGTGCCGTCGTTCATGGCCTTTATCTTGGCATCAAGTCTCTCCTCGGCAGACTTCAGCAGCTTCTCATAATCGTACTTCATGCGGAAGTAGACCTCATTGACTATCTCCAGCAGGTATATCTCAAACTGCATTGCGGAGAAAAGCGGACCATTGACCTCGATGCAAAGCTGACCGTTTTCATCAAGCCCGGCTGTAACGTAGTCCCTGATCGGTCTCCACAGTCTCAGGAACTCCACATAGTCGTCCTTTATGAAGCGTATGGAGCGGAGATAATCCAGCTCTTCCTTCTTGAATGTGAGGGTGCATAGGTGGTCGATCTGCTCATTTATCTCCTGCACCATCTCAGGAGTGAAAATCACATCCTTATTGCGGCACTTAAAGAAGTACTGTCCGCAGAGATCAGTGTGCTTGTGGAAAATGACCTGATCCATATTGAATTTATAAAGGTCAGTATCCAGCAGGGAAATTACAATAGGTTCGAGTTTCATTGAGCTTTCCTCCTTATAAAATGTCGATCTGGCAGCTTCTCATAGTCTCTATGGCAGCAGCGTGCTTTTCGGGAGTTACACCTGCACAGCACTTCTCATCAACAGCAATATCAGCCTCCGGATAATTAGCCTTGAGCAGGAGCGCATTGCTTATAACGCATATGTCAGTACAGAGTCCGATAAGCTCGATGCTGAATTCCTCTCCGCCGGCAGCCTTTTCTATAAGCGCCGGAAGATCAACAGAGCCGAAGGTCTTTTTTTCAACGGCAGTATATCCCTTTGCATCCAGAGCAGCTGCGATATCCTTATCCAGTTCCCAGCCGGCCGTACCCTTTATGCAGTGAGGAACAGGCAGCTTTCTTCCCTCGGCAGTTTCCATATAATTCCCGAAGTGAGTATCGAATGTGGCGAAGATCTCTCCGTCAAATCCGGCGATCTTCTCAACTGCTGCCGGAACTATAGCGCAGGCTTCCTTGCTGCCCAGAGCGCCGTCCACAAAATCCTTCTGCATATCAACTACTACCAAAAACTTTTTCATACTATCAACTCCTGACTTACGATAATGTCATACTTTTTTAGCAGGTATGACTCAGCTTTTTCTCCTGTAGAGCTTTGCGGGACGATGTCCCTCACCCCTGACGAACTCATCTGTCTCCTCCACATATCCGCTGACCATTCTCCTGAAATTGGCCGGAAGGATGTTGATGTTCATAATGGTCTCCTGCACCTTCTGCAATGAGGTAAGGGTAAATTTTTCCGGCAGGAAATCGAATATGGTATCGTAATTCCTTGCCTCAGCTCTCAGCGCTGTAAGCGCAGCCGAAATTATGGCAGCATGGTCGAAAGCAAGTCCGCCGCTTTCGATAATGCGGAACCTTGTCCTTCCGAAGCTGGTCTTTTCCTCCGCAAGCCGTGCTCTGAGCTCGATATCGCCGCAGCTCAGGACAAGATGATACTCTCCGCTGTCACTGCGGTCAAAGCTGACGCTGAACCACTGTGCATCCGAAGCATCATCCCTGCCGACCTGCTTCACTGATTCCTCACTGATTATAGAAACATAGGCGTTGGAGATTATCCAGCCACGGGGATCTCGTTCAGGCTCGCTGAACGTACCCACAGGCATTATCGAGACCGGAAGCACGCTGGTCTCCTCCTCTATTTCTCTGAGCGCACATTCCTCGATAGTCTCCCCCTTATTGAGGAAGCCTCCCGGTAGGGCCCATTTATCCTTGAAGGGATGTCTGCCCCTTTTTATCAGGAGCAGCATCAGCTTGTTCTCAGGGTTCCTGCGGTAATTGCTGCTGTCCTCCGAGCCTATCATAAACGCCGCCACATCAGCTGTGACAGACGGCCGCTCATAATCGCTGAGCTTATAGTTTTCAAGGAAATCCTTTTCACTGTCCATCTGTATCGCCTCCCGTGTTATTTCTATTATGATAATAACACAAAAATAATAAGATGTCAAGAGGTTTTTGAAATTTTTCCGGAAAAATTTTCACATACTCTCTTTGAGTATATGTATGACCTCGTCACGGCTCAACACTTTATATCCTCCCTCAAGGATGAACGTACCGTCTGCGATACCCTCTATCATATCCTCGGTAACCCCAAGTTCTCTGAGGCTCATGACCAGTCCCAGCTCCTTCATCCAGATCTCCATAGCGGAAAGGCCTTCCTCAGCAAGCTCCCTGTAAGTTTTTCCCTCAGCAGACACGCCCCATACTTCAACAGCAAAGCGTGCGAATTTTTTCAGGCCGAAGGGCATGATAAAGCGATAATACGGAAGTGATACCGCTGCCAGTGTCATGCCGTGAGTTGCGTCAGTATAAGCGCCCACGGACTGTCCCAGCATATGCACCATCCAATCAGTGGATTTGCCTCTTGATACAAGAGTATTAAGCGCCCAGGTAGCAGTCCACATTATATTTGAACGTGCCTCGTAGTCCTGCATATTATTCACAGCAATGCGGCTGGAATGTATCAGCGAGCGCATTAGTCCCTCGCTTATATAGTCTGAGGTATTGTCGTCCTCGCCGGAAAAATACTGCTCGCAGATATGGTTCATTATGTCATAGATACCGGCACACATCTGATACTTCGGCAGCGTCATTGTATATCTTGGATTGAGTATGGAGAACTTCGGCATTACATCTTCACCGAAAACATGGCCTATCTTGAGCTTGCTGTCGTGATTGGTGATAACAGCGCCGCCGTTCATCTCTGAACCGGTACCGGCCATTGTCAGTATACATCCCACCGGCACTATCCTGCAATCCGGTTCCTCAAAGCGGATGTAGTATTTCTGCCACGGATCATCGGCGCAGTGTACCGACACTGACAATGCCTTGGAGTAGTCGCAGACAGAGCCGCCTCCTACAGCAAGTATAAGATCGGTATTGTGCTCACGGGCAATGGCAGTTCCCTCAATGAGCTTCTCAACTGTCGGATTCGGCATAACGCCTGACACCTCTGCAACATTTTTGCCGCACTTGGCTAACATTCCCAGCAGCTCATAGTAAAGACCGCTCTTCTTGACAGAGCCTCCTCCGTATACAAGGAGGACATTGCTGCCGTAATTTTTCAGCTCATCCCTGAGATAGGTCAGGGAATCATCGCCGAAATAGAGCTTGGTAGGGTTATGATAACAGAAATTTCCTAACATAGTGCACCTTCCTTACATTTCAGCAAGATCGCTGATATCAGCGGAGGACGGATTTACCCTGCCGGCGATCAGCTGCGCTCCGGGAGCGCTGGTCTGCAAGCCCTCAACTGTCTTTCCGAAGCCGCTTCCGCCGGATGTGGCAAAGAGTATTATCCTCTTGCCGGAGAGATCACAGCTCTCAAGGAAGGTGTTTATAATAGTCGGAGCAACATACCACCATACCGGAAAGCCGATATACACTGTATCATATCCGGAAACGTCCGGGATAGTCCCAGCTATTGCCGGACGGGAACTGCGGTCGCTCATCTCGATACTGCTCCGGGACTTTCTGTCTCTCCAGTTAAGGTCATCCATAGTGTAGGGTATAGCAGGTCTGATCTCAAAAATGTCTGCACCGGCAGCTTCGGCAAGCTTTTTTGCCAGTGAAGCAGTAGTGCCTGTCGCCGAAAAATACGCTACTAATTTCTTGCTCATAATTATTTCCTCCTTTGTATACATTTATTACCGGAATATTCCGGTATCTTAAAGCAGCTTTTCATTATCGCCGTTAGCTTTCATAAGCTTCGCCTCATCCGCCTTTGCCTTATCAGACTTATTCTCCATTTTCTCGTCACTGATCTTATCAAGTGTATCGCAAAGGATCTCCTGTCTCAGAGAAGTCAGCCATTCAGAAAACGCAACTGTATCAAAAGCATATGTCTTGTTCAGTTCATACTCGTTTTCCGACCAGGTATCCAGTGGTGATTCATTATGCTGTATAAGCGCTTCCAGCTTGTCCAGCGCCTTGCAGATACGTGATTCCACAGTGATCAGCGCCTCCATTTCTTCGTACAGAGCACGCATATCCGCTGCTATTTCCGCAGGGAGACTGCTCAGCCATTTTCTCAGCAGGCCGTCCTCAGTTTCCCTGTCGCTGTCAGTCTTTGCGAAGGTGGGGATGTCACCTGTAAAACACTCGCCCAGATCATGGATGAGGCACATTTCCATTACCCTCTCCATATCCGCCTCAGGAAATTCCTTCTTCAGCAAAAATGCCATAAGGGAAACTCTCCAGCTGTGCTCGGCCACGCTTTCAATGCGTCTGCCGGACGTTGTACAATGCCGTGATGTATCCTTAAGCCGTTCTGCTACATGGAGTATATCAAGATATTCTTTTGCAGTCATATCAGTCTCCTTCCCAATGGTGCATTATCATGCTATTCTGGCCATCACTTTTCTCAGACTATCTTTATGACAGCTTCTATACCGCTGTCCACCTCTCTGCAGAATTCCTCTCCATCCTCAGGCTTTCCTGCAACACTGCCGTAATGTGTCGGCACGGCGTATTTCGGGCGGATGATATTTGCCAGCTTCGCTGCTTTTTTTGCATTCATGGTATATGTTCCGCCAGCCGGAAGCATTGCTGCACCTCTTTCATATTAATTTTATCATTTCAGGAAAAGTCCTTGTCTTATCTAATTATAGCATAAATATATTCTTATTACAACATGTTTTTCAGCACCGAGATACAAAAAACGGCAGCCATAAGTGCATTACTTATACAGCAGTATGCATCAATTACTCATGGAGATATCTTTTTAATTATCTCGATCACTAACTAACACATAACTGCTATACAGGTACAACACATACGAACTGCCTGTAAACAATAGCCGCTATCTCATCATCAGAAACGCCAGATCCTGCCTTCCCCTATCGCCACGCCTGTAGGAGTAATAGGATTTATCGTGACAGGTACACTCATCTGAAGCCATAATATCCGCCGCCATTATGCCCTCTTCGGAAGCCTTTATCCTGAGCGCCTGAGCAAGATCAAGATACAGCCGTCCTTCCCTTTCATAGAAGATACTGCTAAGCTCTTCTGCTGTAAAAGCTTCTGAATAGACACTGCGGACATCTTCTCCGACTTCATAGCAGCCGGCACAGATATGAGGCCCGATGAACATTTTTATCCCGGCCGTAGAAGCTCCAAGCTCTTCCATACACCGGATACCATTGCAGAGGATATCACCAGCCGCTGAACGCCAGCCGCAGTGCAGGAGACCGATAACGCCTGCCTCCTCGTCAGCAAGATATACCGGAACACAGTCCGCAGCGATAATACTGAGGACGATACCCTTCTCCGCAGTCACAAGTCCATCCACCTTTTTCAGATCGTTGTCACGGATGATGCCTGCGCCACCGTGCTCAGAGCCCACAACAGCCACCTTGCAGCCGCCTGCCTGATATGGACGTATCATGCGTGACAGCGGCACTCCAAGCTTAATGCCAAGGGCAATATAGTCCGCTGTAGGCGGATCAGAGGGCGTGTTCCTTGTCCATACCCCCTCCCTGCCGGAGGTGAATCCGCCCCAGAAATGCCGGTCGTTAATAATTATGATTTCCTTCATTTACTTCTCCGTAAGCTTTATTAGAAGCCCCTTGCAGCCCTCCTCGATATCGGCATAGGCTCTGCCGAAATCCCGGCTGTACCATGGATCGGACACATCGTCGCTGCGGCCTGCAAAGGTCAGGAGCTTATATATCTTCCCGTCACTATCACTGCCGAAGATCCTGTTCATATTGCGGATATTGGCAGTGTCCATACCGATAAACATATCATAGCATTCATAGTCGGACTTCCGGAGCTGTACTGCCGTTTTTCCGGAACAGCCAATCCCATGCTTTGCCAGCTCCGACCGTGCCGGAGGATATACCGGATTCCCCAGTTCCTCCGTACTTGTAGCGCTTGAGGCGATAATGAAGCTGCTGCTCAGGCCTGCATCTGACACAAGTTTTTTCATTATAAATTCTGCCATCGGCGACCGGCAGATATTGCCGTGGCATACGAACATGATTTTATACATCTTCTCAAATCACCTCAAATCTTTTATAATCGTCGTAAAATAGCACAAATACACATTTTGACATTGCGTGAATAAAAATGAATATTCTTTCATAGTTTTGCATATTCCTTCATTTTTTCTCATGTTTTGTCATGCAAGCGTGGAAAAACTGTGGAAAAAAGTCTGGCCATATATAGCATTTTATCCTTGTTTTTTGTGGATTATTACTTCGATAAAATGGTAAAATGAATATTTTAAGTCAACCGTTTCCGAATAATCGCATCATTTCCTTCTCGGCATCTTCAAACTGTACATGAGTATACGTATTCAAAGTAACGCTTATGTCAGCATGTCCCATTATGTATTGAAGCATTTTAGGATTCATTCCGTTCTTGGCCATGTTAGTGCAGAAGGTATGCCTGCAAATATGCGGAGTTATAATAGGCAGCGGCAGATGATTGATGTCGTTATTATATTTTTCTCTGATTCGCTGCATATACTTTTCCCAGTGCTGTGCCACAGTCGGCTTTGAGTTTTTGTCCAGAAACAGGAACCCTACGCGGCCTCCTATAACCGGCTCTGTTCTGACTCTTTTACGCCTGCTGATTATTCTTCTGAAGCAATCAGCAACTTCAGCGGTCATAGGTATGTACCTGATGCCCTTCTCTGTTTTGGGAGCCTGAAGGATATACTGCATATTACTGGCGCGTATAAGCTGGTGGTCTACCTTGATACGATTCTTCTCAAAATCAATGTCGGATACAGTCAGCCCGCAGAATTCTGAAATACGCAAGCCTGTGTTAAACAGGATAAATATAGCTTCATAGTATTTGCTATAGGTCTTATCTTGCTTAATAAATTCAAGATAGTCGGCCTGCTGCTTTTCTGTTATAGCTTCTCTTGTGACGCTGTCATTGATGATCACTGTTGACAGAGGGAACTGAAAGGGATTTTTTCGTATCAGATCATCATCCTCAGCCATCTGAAACGCTGGCCTTAGTACGCCTCTGATGGTATGTATCGAGCTGTATCCTTTACCGTCCTCACGCTGCAGCTTTATCAGCCAAGCCTTGGCATCAGATATCCGGACAGTATCTATCCTCCTGCTTCCGAAGGGATCGTTCCTGATGATGTTGAGCACGGTCTTGTATCCTGTCTCAGTGTTGATTCTGACACCTGTTTTGAGGGAGATGTATTTTTCTGCTAAGGAAAGAACGGTGTACTCTCCGCCGTTTGAGAGAATATGATTATACCTATCTTTTTCGATCTGCCTCTCCATTTCCCTTAACGACGGACCTTTGCGTTTATTAGCCGGAGTTGGGTCAGCCTCATCCAAACGCCAGCTGGTTACTTCCTTACGTTTTCCTGAAATATCAGTATAGGCGAAACGGTATTTGAGGTCTGCACGTTGGCTTTCTCCATCCCTCAGAATACGGCCTTTGTGGTCTCTTCTCTTCTCGCTCATGATAAACTGCTCCTTTCTGAAAAAAGAGACCCGAACTTGCTGATTTCATTGTACCACAAGTCCGGGCCTTTTGCAATAGCTAATACACTAGATCGCTGTAGCCTGATCTAAGAATCTTTCAAATTTGATTCTCTTGAAGAGTACTCTGTTGCCGTTCATTATGATGAAATCAGCATCAGGATGCTCTTCTGCAAGCCTTCTCAGCTTAGTTTCTCCGATATGATAATACTCAGCAGCTTCAGTTACTGTCAGAGCATATCTTTCCCACACGGGTATAACTATATCTTTCATTACGTTCACCTCCTTGATCAAGTCTTGAGAGCAGCCTTACGGCCGCTCCCTGTTTCCCATTTCGTTATTATGATACCAATCTTACATATCGAGCACAAATGTTCCGTCCTCTAATTCGTCCCAAATCTTACTATAAGTCGGCTGTGCCTCGATGATTTTAATGAGCTCACTCTGATCGAGCTTGAAGTATTCTAAGATTTTTTTGTGGTGTAAGTATTCCATAGAAATACCATTTTTGTCGAAGTCTTTCGAGATTTCCTGCAATATCAAGGCAGTTTCGGCATCGGATAAGTATTTCCTCCTACGCCACCTCAGGAAGTCCTTCCAGAAACGTACGTTCATCAATTCCTCAAAATTAAAATAACTCATATAAATAGCCTCCTTATTGATTGGAGCGGCGCGAGGCCGCCCCCTGTTTATTCATTTTTATCGTAGCTGTCGACGTATGGTGGACGGTAAGTCTCACCAATTATAGCAGTTTCCAGCTGTTTATTCTTCTTACTGTATTCGCTGTATATAGCTCCCATAATTGCGCAACAGAAATCCGGAAGAGTCCTGATAACGTTGATATCGAGTTTAGTGAGCTCAGCTACAGCCCTAATGCATTCCTCGCCAAGGGGGCGGAATAGGATGTGTGTGCCGCAATAATTATATACCGCTGCAAGACTCCTGTTCAGGTAGTCCTGAGATGCAAGGATAACTGAAATGTCAAGCTTTCTAACACGGCTCAGAATGTTGACAAGAGTACTATTACCTCCATGGTTCAAGGTCTGAACTTCATCAAGCACAACCGTTATCCGACCATCTCTGTTTTTATCCTTGAAGGAATACAGCGTGTCGAAAAGGATGTCAAACGGATTCGCACCAATCTTGATAGTTGCATTGCCAGCCGATATAACTAGAACTTTTCCTCGCTCAGAGAGTAGCTTATTCCAGCCCGGAGGCTGAACGCCATTTTTAATTTTTTTGACCGTGCTTAATAATCCAGCAAGCTTTGTTTTGAGCTTGCGCTCTTCAGCATTCCCGTCAAATCTTGCCGGCAAGTCATGAATGCTGAGGCTGTTATTTATCTCATATTCTTGGAGCCATTCCTCAGCCTTAGTCATAACTATAGGTATTTGATCCGATCCAATCAGATGCATTCCTGAGATGAGCAAACTTGACAGCCTTTGAACACGTTGAGTTATATCCTCACTGCCCTCAAAGTCGAGAATGTTGACGGGCCAACCCTGCGTTGACATATCCCAGAAGGTAAAATAATTATCTATTATTTCCTCCGGAATCATGTGCGCAAGGAGCTCGTCTTTGCAGAATGCGTTTGTAGGGTCAAACACAACTACAAAATCTCCAGCCTTTGCTCTCTGAACAACCTGCATATGAAGCCAGTCTGTTTTACCGGAACCAACCGAGCCTGTAACATCAATGAAGTTATTTCCGTGCTTGTAATCCGTAATCAGCTGACCGGCTACCATATCCAGACGACGATGCTTGATAAATGGGAAGAAGTTGTTGATATTCTTATCGAGCTTATGGAACAGATCAGAAGCTATAGCTTCGTCGACTATTCTGTTAGCCTCAGGAGTTAGCAGATCCCTTGAAAATGAGTAGAAGCGTCTAGGCTTTCTTTTCCCGTCTTCAGTCTCTACCGTCCAGGTCTTCTGATCTCCTCCACCTTTATCAGGATAGAGAAAATCCTCTTTTTCAAAATATTCCAGAGCCTTATTCTTTCCGACTGGTAGCTCTGGTAAGATTTCATCCTCCAGAGTTTCCTTCGTGATGTTGAACGTATCGTCTCTTGCAATAAGAGCTCTACCATAAGTCCAGAACGGCGGACCGAACTGAATTCCAATCTGCAACATCCTACTACAGATTAGTTTACTGAGCTTTGCGCCACCTGCTTTAACAACACTGCGGCTCATTGAAGTCCTCGACTTAGCCTCGGTACGAAGCCAATATTGCAGATCCCTTATGTCACGGTATTTAAGTATTCCATCTTTCATCAGTAGAATAGCTGTAGATAGGAACATAACCGCAGAGGTACTCTGAGTTTTCTGCGGAAGTGTCTTAGTCCATTCCTTGGCAGTGATTATTGCTGCTTTTAAGCTTTTCTTAACCGCATTAGGATTACTCTCAGCATACTTCACGATATGATAGTCGAGCTCACCAAGTATTCTATGAATCCGCTCTATATCATCAAAATGAAGCCTATCAGTGATAGATATCTGGTGAATCTGAAACTCCTCAGGTATGACCCCGGCATTGTCTATAAATAAGACAGGAACCAGTCTTCTGACGTCTTCATCTGCATATCCGTTTTGCAGCAACTCATATAAGAATTTTAATATCTTATTAAAATCGTACATTGAACAGATGGCGCAAGAATGACGTAGAACAGCAGTGCAGTCAACGTATTTCTGTATCTCCTCTACGATATATGGAAACCGCATCGAAGAGAAGAGTGCATCTGTAGTTCGATGATTCCTATTCTGTAATACAGCTATCATAACTTTTGAAGTTGCTTCATCAGCTGTTTCAACCACCCACAACCTATCCTGAACAAGTCCCTCTTCTTTATAAAAAGGAAGGTGCCGACTCATCGCCGAAATCACTGTACCGATTTTTATCGGAAGTTCATCTGGGAGCAGGTTATGGTAGTCTGCAACTGTACTCTCAAGCGTTCTCTCCGTCGGATTGAGAATTATGTCCCGAGCAACGTTCCTGAGTTGTCCTTTTCCATCTCCGAACAGTCCACCGAGCAATGGTATATCCATCGCAGCGGAAACGAAAATGAGTCTGCCGTCAGGAGTTGCATTCCAGCCCGCGTGTCTCGGCAATGTAAGAAAGTACTTTGCCTGGCACATACTCAAAGCACGGAGAAATGACTCGTGGTATAGATCCTTCCGTCCGTAACTAAGCCCCTTCTGATGAAATTGAGTTTGCCTGCGAAGCTCAGTAGGCTCTATAGTACCGTTCCAAAAAACCAGAGGCTTAGCCTCACCTTTTAGAAATAATACAAACGCTCGGCATATTCCTGGACCGCTAGCGTTGACGATGAGGCACGCAACCACTACGAATCGAGAAATAAGCTTGGGTAAGCCGTTTTTCACCCTTACAAGCCATTTATCGTTCTGATCGTCGAAGCACAGTCTTGTATCTTCGCCGATCGGATCATTAGGAGGTCTATCAGAGATAAAGCTGCTTGGATAGAGAACATTGCCGTTGACGGTTCTACTCTCGCTGTTGAAAGTAGTTAAGCCATATATTTCTCTTCCACTAGCAATAGTGTATTCGTCTCTCACACGAATCACAGCATCTGCTCGTGCTTCCTCTTTGATAGCCGGAAGCATACCTGCCACCAGTTCGTTGGCATTCTCAGTTCTAGCCTTCTTGACTACAGCCTCTACATCTTTTACTATGTCCAAGGCGTCAATATAATCGCGAGCATTACCTTTGATTTTCTCTTCCAATTCTTCAGGTATCATATTCCTCACCCCTCTCGTTATTTTTTATAATTTTCACACTATCACTCCCATTTCATTTCTTTCTTAGAATCCCAATGAGGCAGGAAATACTGTTTTCCTGCTTGCAAAAATACTTTCCTTCCGCTATAATATAATAGAAGGAATCTGAGTTTTGCATTATCTCGAATTGGTTTCTGTTATTCTTACAACATGATTCATGTTGTAATGAAGACAGTTTATCACAGTTTCAAATAATTCTTATATTTCGGGAAAAAATCCCAAAATCATTAATCTTATTTCTGAATCGAAGTTTTGCTATTAAGTGTCGGGGGTGAATCTTTTTGAAAAAGGAAGAGGACGAAAAAGTTGAAGATATAAGACGCGAATACTTAAAATCTTTGGTATATGAAATATTTTTTACAACAGCAAACAGCTGCGAAAAAAAGAAGGATGAAACAACATCTACAATCGTAACATGTGTCGTACGTGGCGAAGGAAAGCCTCTGAAAGATTGCTCTTTTAAGGAAACCTACTTCAAAAGCTACGTAAAGCTATTTGAATCAACTTTTACAGATAAAAAGTGTTTATTCGACTATAAAGGCAAAAACAGTAAACAAAAAGATTTCAGCCGTGATATAGCTGTATCAAATGCGATGGATTATTTTAAGCTCAATAATATCAGCCTTTATTATGTATTCAATAGTCAAGCAGAGAAGTATCTATTCTCGCGGCTATTATATAGATATATCAAACAGCTACTGAATGTTCTATTTGACGAATATACATCAGAGGATATTAAAATACTCAACAATTTAGTCCGTGAAAAATATAATAAAGTATTGGATAAGATTCGCGTAGAAGTTGATACCGTGGATATCTATGAGCTGATCTATCGGAACGCCCATTGGTCTGATGCAGAATTTGTTACATATAATGGGTTAGATATAAAAGAATGCGACAGCATAATTATGATAGAAAATGCATTTGATTATGAAAAAGCTCGTTTGGTAGATGATATTGATAGATGTATGTATATACGGCCTTCAGACCGAAGATCCACATATACTTATAATGAGATTTCATATAAGTCTTACGAACTCAATATGATGAGTCGGCTGAGTATCAAATGTTATAATCAACAACAATATATTCCCGTTGAGATAATACAATTGTCTGATAAGAAGAAGAATACTATCAGGCTTGATAAAGAGAAATACATTCCGAGATTCGTATGCATCGCTTTTCGTAAAAAAGATATAGAAGATGAGCTTATCGCTGACAGTAAAAAGGATATAGATAACCCTATCACCATCAACAACTTAGATGATTTGGAGAAAGAACTCTATAGCAGACTGGAGGCTTATGTACAAACAGAGTTCATTTCTAAGAATTATACAGCTCAAAGGAAACAGATCATGACTCCTATGGAGCAAAGTGTAAGGTTGATTCAAGAGTTACTCCAAGTAGACTACGGCGAATTTTTTAATGAAGACGATCATATCCCAGATGTTTTTCAAGTAGTATTTGATAAGTTTGTGCGAATCCTAAAAACTCACAAGATCAAGATAAATAAAGAAAAGATAATTTACAAATATCTTTTCTCGTTATGGATAGATTCATTCTGCGGAAGCTTGCTTGCCCGAATCGACCCAGTGAATAAAGAGTATAGCATCATTGAAGATTATAGTAAGCGTTTAAAGGAATTCAATAAACTTCAGCTTATCAAGGAAATGAAATCTAAGAAGAAAAATAACAAACCTGACAGCCTTGAGAATGCCAACACGCTCTTTATATCTTTTTACCAAAAGCACAAGGCTACAATTACTGCATTCAATGAAAAAGTTGACATACCCAAAAATGAAAGATTTGATAGTGAATTTGAATACCGACTTGAAAAAGGTGAGAGCCCATATTCATTGCTGAGATATACGCTCTGTGAATTTAAAACGTTCCTCGAGGAAATGAAAGAATAGGATACATGGTAATATCCTGCGCTTTTTTCAAAAGTTTTACAGTTCTTGATAGATTGAGTATCATTCGCAAATCCAATCGCTCATCGCACCAATTACGAATTCTCAAAAATATCTCTACTCTGGATTTTCAAAAAATGCTACTTTTCAAAAATATTGGCTTCAAATTTTTTTCAAATTTCGTAAATGACTAATATACTTAATGCGTTAACTCTCATAATGACAATAGCTCCCGCAAAAGCGGGAGCCATTATTTTAGTAATATTATGACAGATTGAAGGCAATGCAACAGTAGAAAGAACTGCCCTTTCGGGCAGCCTTATTGTATGATGTTTTTTATAAAATGTATTACTATATGATAATATAGAGCGAAAGCGACCTGTATGTTCACAGGATTCTTCTGAGAGGTTAATCTAAGAATACATGGAGTGATGGTGCTGTGTCATGGGGGATTGATCCATTCTCACTATGTATTGTCCTGAGTGTAGTATCAAGTATCCTTCAACCAGTTCGTACCAGCATCGGATGTTCCAGTACATTTGACCATTCCAACTGCACCGATCCATTCTGATTCCACTCATTCCTCCCTCAGCTATCCACTGAGTGTACTTGCTTCTGCTTTATATTAAATAATAGTATACGAAAGGAAGATCTCTATGAGAAAGCCCGAAGAATTGAAAACAGTCCGTAAGACAGTGCTGATGTCGGAAGCAACAGCAAATGATATCGAACAGGAGGCGAAAGAACGCGGTATTTCACCTAATGCGGTAATGAACGAACGTCTCAAACATCGTGCGATTGACTTTAACCCGGAAAAATTGGCAAAGTTCCAGGACTTCGTTAATCAAGCCATAAGATTGATGGGGATTTACTCAATTGAAAAAGCTAAGTTTCTTGCAAAGGAGGCTCACAAACTATGGATATTCTCACTCAAAAGCGAATAACGAACAACGGTGATGGTGCTGGATATTTCAAACACTGTGTATGTTATGCCTACAAGGAAAAACTTGATCCTGGTGAAATGCGCGTTGAAACTAAGGGGTATGGCGTTTGCGATATTGATGCTTTGTACACTTATGAGGAAATGTATTCTGTAAAGAAATACTATGAGAAGACCGGCGATAATCCGGTAATGCACTTCGTTGTGTCGTATGATAACAAAACGGTGCGAACTGCTGAGGCTGCTTGTGCTTTAACCCAAAAGATAGCTATGTTCTTTGCACCTGATTATCAGTTGATCACGGTGGTTCATAAGGAAGATCAGGGACATTCCGATTACCACGCACACATCATACTGAACACTGTTAATCTGAAAACCGGTAAGCTCTATCACAGCGGATCCAAAGAGCTTTTTGAATTAGGTATGTTCATTCACAATTTGACCGGGAACTTCTGTAAGTGTATAATAAAGTACGAAAATCCGAAGAAACTCGGATTAAAGGATACAACTAAATCAAAGTAAGAAAAACAAGGACGACTAATGCTTGATAATACTTCTCAATGCGCCGACAGTAACATGATTATTCATGGGCTCCCCTCAGGGAGTCTGCTGTTTGGTGCTGTTCGCTGATATGAAGAGTATAGAAATCGGAGAAATTGACGCTGTTATGATCAATTGATCGAGAAATATAAAAAGGACACGCTTCCGGTTGTGGAAACGAGTCCTATTTGTTGTATGAATCTAATAAAGATGCAAGGTCTTGATTGAGAATCTCTCGAATTTTCCATCTTTCCTCAAATGCATCAAAAGCTTTTTTAAAATAATCAACAGTGGGAGTTATGAAGCAAATAGGTAAATAGCTCCAATTATCATCTTTACATTTGTGCCATCCTCTAATAAAAGGCAATAGCACTTCGTAAGCGCTTTCAACGTCTAGATCCAAGACAACAGGCTCCTTTTTGGCGTAGTAAATATAGACCATTCTTAGTGCGCTATATATAAACTTCAGCTTGTATTCCGGACGCATTGTGCTCATTGATGGAAATGCTTTAAGTGTTATTTCTTCACCGTGTTCTTCATGCTTAATTTCCATGCTATAGTCCTTAACAAAGGCCAAATCCTTAGGCAAGTATAAATCAGCACCGCAATAATGATAAATTGGCACACGCTGCTTTTTAAGAGAGCCACGGATATCTTTGGCGTTGATAGCAACTGTTTTAGTACTGGTATCAAGCGTATCTCCGAAGGTCAGAACATAATAGTCCA
Organism: Clostridiales bacterium Firm_05; assembly: GCA_001604035.1. Classification (GTDB taxonomy): domain Bacteria; phylum Bacillota; class Clostridia; order Oscillospirales; family Ruminococcaceae; genus Ruminococcus. The sequence continues at coordinate 3,169 of LVAK01000086.1, read as the reverse complement.
CTCTTTTGTCTGCTTTTTCAAGGAGCTGGACGAACTCGTCAAGGACAAGCATGACAGGTCTGTTTTCAAAATGAATATTCCTATTGTGGTGGAAGAAAAGGTTCTGAAATGCTGAATGTACTTCTATGAGAATAATAAGCTTATTATCAGCATTTCTCTTATTAGCTTCAACCTTGATTGCTCTTTTATATTCGTCTATGCTTGCCATATGGGTATCTAAAGCAGATTTGAAGCTATAATAGAAAGTCTTGATGGTAGCGTAAGCAGAATTATTGAAGTGGGCGCTTAATGTATCGCAAAGGCTGGTTATCGCTTCATCAGGTATATGCTCTGAGTTAAGCACTTCTTCATGCCATTTGTCATAATAGGAATGAGTATTATTCTGATGAATTCTGCCCATAGACTGGTACTTTGTCTTCTTTTTGCTCTGTTTTTCCTTAGAGAGATGGTCTATCATGAAATGCTCGATACCTACTACTATGCCTCTCTCGTTCTTATTGTCAGGAGCTACATAGCGTATGAAGTCGGGGCGTTCGTCGGATTTACGTTCAACGTCTATGCCAGACATTAGCTTGCCGATACGCTTACTTTCGCCCTTTTGAGAGAGACAGTTTTGAATAGCAGTATTCAAGCATTTTAATTCAATTTCCTTTTTTGAAAGCATACATCTACCTTACAGACTGCGATAATAACAAAGATTTATGGTTACTTATTCAGCCTTTTCTTTAAATCATTCAACTTGTTCTATTTTTCTTTTTGTGCTATCTGTTCGTCAAGAACGAGTTCGATAGCATATTTAAGATATGGGAACAATTCCTTTGAATCCTGCTCTGATAACTCATGAACGGCTTTACTAAGCCAGCCATAAATCTTGTCTTTTACATCAGTCAATTCGGCAGGAATGATTTTGGCGCCAAGCGATTCCAGATATTCAATTCTCTCGTTAAATCGTTTCTTTGAATATTCTTCTGCGTTCCATCCCGGCAGCTTAGAGCAATTATCTTGAGCATCTTTTATAAGCGTTTCATATATGCGTCGGAGATATAAAAGCGATCCGCACCCAACTCCCGAAGCGTATAGCCCTAATGCCATTGAGAAATCACGAAAACTATTATCAGACAGCACTTTCCTATACTTTTCAATATCAAACATCTGCAGGTCAGCCATGGATGGTTCCTGACCGACCTTTTCAAGAACAAGACAATACTTCATTTTTTCGTATTCAGCAGATTCGTTCTTCTCCCTACATACATCTGTTGCCTTGTGAATAATGTAATATGCAGTGACGTGATGGCTTTTATCTAACGAACAAACAAAATCTCGTCTTATCTCGCTAAAATACTCGCTAATTCCATTTACACAAGATACAGATGCTTCATGCAAGTCTATGTTCTCTTTTTTTACTTCTTGATTTCCATGTATTGACATTTCATCTCTTCCTGAACAATAAATAGCTGTGAGCGGATCAAAAACACGATTAACAGAGGAAGCACCTGCTGGATATCTACCTTGATCAATTGGTAAAACAATTGTTTTGCTTTCTTTTAATCCTTTATTATCCTCTGATGATATAAATCTTAGTTGTTTAGGGTTAAATGCAGCTATAGGAGAAAAAGGTTGCTTTCTTTTACATTCAGCACAAGGAAGCATTATATTTTCCTTAAATAAGAGAAATCTATGCAAAGCCTTAACCTCTTCACTAACATATATGTTAGTTACAATAGTAAGATCTTTTCCCGGTGGAGGAGAATGACTAAATGATGTCTTCCATGAAATATTTGATGTATCAATCAATACTCCCTCATACAATCCTAAGTCTGTTATAAGTCTCGCTGGCGTGAAGTTTTTATCTTCATCATAGAGATAATTCGATATATGTTTCATTTTAGAAATTTGATTAAGCGAATAATGTCTCATAAAACCTCCTTAAACCTTATCCAACGCCCTCTCCAGCGTCTCAGCTATGCGTTTCTGCTCGGCGAGGGGCGGGAGTGGAAAGTACAAGTTCTTTAGTACATCAAACGGTGGTATATTAGTTATAGCACTGCCATTACCTTCTTTAGCGCTCTCTTTTAATTGTGAATTAAAGTAATATAAAAAGAACTGGTTGTCTATTGACGGTACGACTGTAACACGCATAAGAGCTTGATTTATAATACCTTTCTCAATGTTATCCGGCATAATATACGTTTCGCCTATTGTGCCTGCACAGCTGATAATAATATCGCCAGATAAGACTTCAAATCCTTTCATAGATTCATCAAAATACTCTTTAGTGATATAATATGTTCCAAGTGTATGATTCTTCTTTATTGCATGCTGTTGTTCATAAACTTTAATTGAATTATCACTTTTCGGCACAAACATCGACTTTGTTAATGAACTTCCGAAAGGACCTTTCCTAAAGAAGCCTGTTTCACCAAATCTTATCCACTTCCAGTTTTTAGGAATATCGTAGGGAACGTCATTTTCAACCGGCTTAATACTATTATCCTTTCTGCCTTGACGTTCTTTGATAATATCAGCTTTTTCCGCCTGTATCTGCTGATAGAGCTCCTCGGCTGTACCGTCTGAGGGGAGCTGCTGCGTGAGCTTGCCCTGAATACCTGCGGTTATGAGCTTTGCTTTCAGTATCTCCGTATCTGCGGAATACTTCTCCTGCGCCTCGTCAATGGTATCAAGCAGCCTGAATATCTCCTCTACACGCTGCACTATTCTCTTTTGCTCGGCGAGGGGTGGGAGTGGGATTAGAGATAATACAATTATTTCTTTTGAGATGTTAGGTTGTGCTCCTCCGTGACCTTTATCAATAAATCTATCTCTTTCATACAAAAGAAAATGGAACAAAAATAGATTATCTATTCCTTTATATGTTATACAAGCGCAACAGGCTTGATTTGTTGTAACAGGAATATTTAGTATTCCTAATTTTCCGATAGTAGCCCCATACATTGCTATTAACACTGAACCAGTGGGATTTACTCTAAGCGAACATTCGGACAAAGCTTTTTCTGTAATATATTCAGATACACTATTAATGAAACCATCATTAAGATCACCAGTTTTCAACCATGGAATTGTGCCATTATAATATGCCGGCTCACGCCTCGAAGGTGTTGAACCTGCACTCCAACTTCCTACATTTCCTAATCTAACCCATTTCCAATTA
>LVAK01000085.1 GCA_001604035.1 Clostridiales bacterium Firm_05 | reverse complement strand
GAGGAAGGCTCCGATAAGAGTCACCTGACTTCTAAGGGCGCTAAGAACGCTGACTGCTTCGAGCCCGGTTCAGGAATCACTCCTTCAGATGCTCTGTCAGTTCAGAAATTCCTCCTGAACCTCACAGACCTCCCGGAGCGCTCAAAATAAGCCTTCATCTGATCGCAGGGCTGACTAAATTGTATAGGTAAGTTACTCGGGGAAAACCTTTCTGAGGAAAGGTTCTTCCCCGAACCCCTTTCCAAAGACTTTTAATCTTAATTTTCCCCCAGATAGGGCGCATGATAATAAAAAAGCCCATGTAGTAATTACATGGGTTGCGCCCTATCTGGGGGAAAATTTAAAACTGAAAGTTTTAGGAAGGGAGTTTGAGGGTGACTCCCCGCAGTGCGGGGAGATGTCACATCGTGACAGAGGGGACCGCCTCCGTCAGAGGAACCCTTTTTCAAAAGGGTTTCCCTCAAGCAACTTCACTATGCAATTAAGCCGGCCTCACGATCAGGTGAAGGCATTATTTTATGTCCTTTTTATTGAACACGCTGATTCCGAGGACAGTAGACAATGTGATCACTACAAGTGAAGAGATCGGTATCCAGGATATATGGACATCATCTTCCAGTGGAAGCAAATCCGAGTCATACACATAACTCTGTACATTATCTATCTGGTATGTCGGATTTATATTCATAAACCATTCCCTAATAGTATCACTATCAATAAATACAAACACCAATGAGCTCATTCCGAGGATAATATAAAGTAAAGTTGAAATAACTGTTCCGCTGACACCACTTGTTATCATACAAAACATGACCGTAAGTGAAGTGAATGTCAGGAGAATACAGTACGTAAGGAGTATACCCTTTATAGTGCGCTCCAGGTCAAAATCAGAGCTAACGCCTGCAATGATGGAACCGATACCCAGGGTTATAAGCACATAAAGTCCGTAGATGATTATAGTGCCGAGCATAGAGGTAATGAAGTTGGAAAGATATATGCTTATTCTTGAATGTCCGCATATTATCTTATTTCTGATGGTATTATTGGTATAATCCTGACTTATATAAAGTCCGGCAGTAATACCGATCAGCATCGGAAGAAAGCCTGACATCAAGAAAGGCGTATGCTCAACTGTAGCGCCATTTCTGTATGCAAATATAACAATGAGTATTCCTATAAAAAGAGGGAAGCCTCCGCCGATTATAAAACGTTTCCTTAAAAAAGCACGGCGGAAATTTACTGAAAGAAGTTTAAGCAATTTCGCCACCTCCTATCAGATTTATAAAGAAGCTCTCGAGGCTCTCATCGTTCTGTGAAAGTCTCTGAACTATGCAGTCTCTCTTTGAAAGCTCGTTGACCAGCGGTGTTACGAAGAAATCGCCGTAGATCTCTGCTTCTGTGCCGGTCAGAACATTGTAGCCAAGGTTCATTTCTCTCAGCACCTCTTCGAGGGCTGCCATATTATCAACAGTGATACGGGCGGATTTCTGACATGATCTGTGGAGCTCCTCCGCACTCATCTCCTTCAGCACGATTCCCCTGTCGATAAAGCCATAATGTGTGGCCAGCTTTGAAAGCTCGTCGAGGATATGGCTGGAGATAAGGATAGTGATACCATTCTGCTGATTGAGGTTTGTGAGAAGTTCACGCACTTCCATGATACCCTGAGGATCCAGACCGTTTATAGGTTCATCGAGAATGAGCAGCTCAGGGTTATTTATAAGTGAGAAGGCGATGCCGAGTCTCTGGCGCATACCGAGAGAGAAGTTCTTTGCCTTCTTTTTTCCGGTATTAGCAAGCTCAACCATTTTGAGGATCTCTTCAATATTATCGAAAGGCTTGCCTAAGAGACGGCAGACCATGCGGAGATTCTCTCTTGCATCAAGATCAGGGTATATTGAAGGAGTTTCAACAACTGCACCGATCTTTGCTCTCTTCTCATTAACGGATGGATCCGTATTACTTACGCCAAAAATTGAATAAGAGCCGGAGCTTGGGGTATGCAGTCCTGTGATCACACGGATAAGTGTGGTTTTGCCGGCGCCGTTACGTCCGACAAATCCATATATTGATCCCTTGGGGACGTTTATACTGACATTTTTCAGTATCTTTGCACTTCCGTAATTCTTGCAAAGATCTGAAGTTTGTAGAATGTATTCCATTTCTTTAATCCTATATCCTTTTTGTTATTTATTTAACAACTAATTATACACATAGGCGGTCAGTCCGAAGACCGACCGCCTAAAGTCGTTATATCAGATTTTCAAATAATTGATTATTCGTTGATCTTTGTAACAACGCCTGAACCAACTGTTCTACCACCCTCACGGATAGCGAAACGGAGTCCCTCTTCGATAGCGATAGGAGTGATGAGCTCAACGTCCATAGCAACGTTATCGCCAGGCATACACATTTCCTTGTCAGCAGGAAGAGTTACAACACCAGTAACGTCTGTAGTTCTGAAGTAGAACTGAGGTCTGTAGTTGTTGAAGAAAGGAGTATGACGGCCGCCCTCTTCCTTCTTCAGAACGTAAACCTGACCAGCGAACTTAGTGTGTGGGTGGATTGAGCCGGGCTTACAAAGAACCTGTCCACGCTCAACCTGATCTCTTGTGATACCACGGAGGAGAGCACCTACGTTATCACCAGCCTCACAGAAGTCAAGAGTCTTTCTGAACATTTCAAGACCTGTAACAACTGTGTTGAGCTTCTCGTCAGAAAGACCAACGATCTCAACAGGCTCGTTTACGTTGAGCTTTCCACGCTCTACTCTACCTGTAACAACAGTACCACGACCAGAGATAGTCATTGTATCCTCGATAGGCATAAGGAAAGGCTTAGCATCGTCTCTCTCAGGGCTTGGGATGTACTCATCAACAGCATCCATGAGATCGAGGATCGGCTTGTAAGCAGGATCGTTAAGATCATCTGGAGCTTCGAGAGCCTTAAGAGCAGAACCCTTGATGATAGGTGTATCATCGCCAGGGAAATCATAGCTTGAGAGAAGGTCACGGATGTCCATCTCAACGAGCTCGAGGAGCTCTTCGTCGTCAACCTGATCAGCCTTGTTCATGAATACAACGATTGCAGGAACGCCAACCTGACGAGCGAGAAGGATGTGCTCTCTTGTCTGAGCCATAGGACCATCAGAAGCAGCAACAACGAGGATAGCACCATCCATCTGAGCAGCACCTGTGATCATGTTCTTAACGTAGTCAGCGTGACCAGGACAGTCAACATGAGCATAGTGACGCTTGTCTGTCTCGTACTCAACGTGAGCTGTATTGATTGTGATACCACGCTCTCTCTCCTCAGGAGCCTTATCGATCATATCGTAAGCCTCGTACTGAGCCTGACCCTTCATAGCGAGAGTCTTTGTGATAGCAGCAGTAAGAGTTGTCTTACCGTGGTCAACGTGGCCGATTGTACCGATGTTAACATGGGGTTTAGTTCTTTCAAATTTAGCCTTAGCCATTGGAAAATTCCTCCTTAAATAAGAAATTCAGAAAACTGTATTTTTATTATACCAAATAATTATGGTAAATTCAAGTGTTTTGGAGAAAAAATTTCTCCAAGACACATGATTTTGTTGATATTGCAGTTATTATGCGTATATGCTATAACCTTTGCAATTAGTTCTTAGCTCTGTTAGCCATGATCTTCTCAGCGATGCTCTTCGGAACTTCCTCATAGCTGTGGGGTTCCATTGTGTACTGGCCACGGCCCTGAGTGTTGGAACGAAGGTCACTTGTGTAACCGAACATTTCTGAGAGAGGAACGAGAGCGTCGACCTGGATAGAACCGGATCTGGACTCCTGTCCCTGGATCTGTCCACGACGGGAGCTGAGGTCACCGATAACAGTACCGAGGTACTCATCAGGAACGATAACAGCAACCTTCATAACAGGTTCCATAAGAACGGCATTTGCCTGCTTGAGAGCTTCCTTGAAAGCGATAGAGCCGGCGATCTTGAATGCCATTTCAGAAGAGTCAACTTCGTGATAAGATCCATCATAGAGCTCAACCTTAACGTCAACAACTTCGTAGCCAGCAAGGATACCAGCCTTCATTGCGCCCTGGATACCGGCGTCAACAGCAGGGATGTACTCCTTCGGGATAGAACCGCCGACAACAGCGTTTGTGAACTCATAGCCCTTACCGGACTCATTAGGATTAACTCTGATCTTAACGTGACCGTACTGTCCAGAACCACCGGACTGCTTCTTGTACTTGTAATCGATATCTGCGCTGCCCTTGATAGTTTCCTTGTAAGCAACCTGAGGTGCACCTACGTTAGCCTCGACCTTGAACTCACGGAGGAGACGGTCAACGATGATATCGAGGTGGAGCTCACCCATTCCGGCGATGATAGTCTGACCTGTCTCTTCGTCTGTCCATGTCTTGAAAGTAGGATCCTCTTCAGCAAGCTTTGCGAGAGCGATACCCATCTTCTCCTGGCCAGCCTTTGTCTTAGGCTCGATAGCGAGCTGGATAACAGGCTCCGGGAATTCCATGGACTCGAGTATGATAGGATGCTTTTCATCACAGAGTGTATCACCTGTTGTTGTGTTCTTGAGACCAACAGCAGCAGCGATATCACCTGAGTAAACTGTAGTAAGGTCTTTTCTGTGGTTAGCGTGCATCTGAACGATACGTCCGAAACGCTCACGGTTATCCTTAGTTGCATTGAGAACTGAATCGCCCTGGTTTACAACACCGGAATAAACACGGAAGAATGCAAGCTTACCAACGAAAGGATCTGTAGCGATCTTGAATGCGAGAGCTGAGAATGGCTCATTATCGGAAGAAGGTCTCTCTTCCTCCTCGTCAGTCTCAGGATTTACACCCTTGATAGCAGGAACGTCGAGCGGTGAAGGCATATAGTCGATGATAGCATCGAGGAGCTTCTGAACGCCCTTGTTCTTGTAGGATGTTCCGCAGGTAACAGGAACCATGTGGTTAGCGATAGTTGCCTTTCTGATGCAGGTCTTGATCTCTTCCTGTGTGAGTTCGCCTTCTTCGAAGTACTTCTCCATGAGAGCTTCGTCCTGCTCAGCAACGTGCTCAACCATCTCATCGTGGTACTTCTGAGCAAGTTCCTTCATATCCTCGGGGATCTCCTCAACACGGATATCCTTTCCGAGGTCATCGTAGTAAATGTAAGCCTTCATCTCAACGAGGTCGATGATACCTCTGAAGTCGTCCTCAGCACCGATAGGGAGCTGGATCGGAACGGCATTACACTTGAGTCTGTCCTTCATCATGTCGATAACACGATAGAAGTTGGCACCCATGATATCCATCTTATTTACATAAGCCATACGGGGTACCTTATAGTTATCAGCCTGTCTCCAAACGGTTTCAGACTGTGGCTCAACGCCGCCCTTAGCACAGAGAACTGTTACAGAGCCGTCGAGTACACGGAGTGAACGCTCAACCTCAACTGTAAAGTCAACGTGGCCGGGGGTGTCGATGATGTTAAGTCTGTGGCCTGCCCAGTAGCAAGTAGTAGCAGCAGAAGTAATTGTGATACCTCTCTCCTGCTCCTGCTCCATCCAGTCCATAGTAGCGGAACCTTCATGTGTCTCACCGATCTTGTGATTTACGCCGGTGTAGAAAAGGATACGCTCTGTGGTAGTGGTCTTACCTGCGTCGATGTGGGCCATGATGCCGATATTTCTGGTATTTTCAAGTGAACAATCTCTTGCCATAATATCCTCCTATGACCCTTACCAGCGGTAGTGAGCAAAGGCCTTGTTAGCCTCAGCCATCTTATGAGTATCGTCACGCTTCTTGCAGGCACCGCCTGTACCGTTAAGAGCGTCGAGGATCTCACCGGCAAGTCTTTCCTTCATTGTCTTCTCGTTTCTCTCTCTGGAATACTTTGTGATCCAGCGGAGACCGAGAGTCTGACGTCTTTCAGGTCTAACCTCCATGGGGACCTGATATGTGGCACCGCCGAGACGGCGAGCCTTTACTTCGAGCTCAGGCATGATATTCTCCATTGCCTGCTCAAACACCTCGAGAGCGTCCTTGCCTGTCTTCTCAGCAACGATCTCGAATGCACCATAAACGATCTTCTGAGCAACACCCTTCTTACCATCAAGCATAATGTTGTTGATAAGGCGTGTTACGAGCTTTGAATTGTATACAGGATCCTGTAATACATCACGCTTTGCGATATTACCTCTTCTTGGCATTTCGCTTCCCTCCTTCACATAGATTCATGAATTCATAGGTACTCGGACTTTACCGGTTACTGCTCCGGAAGCAAGACATCCGAGGCAAGAAGCAAGAACAATATGCGTCCTGCCCTCATCTCACTTTGAAGAGCCCACTTCGCCGGTCAGCACGTCAGGCCATTGCAGAGGAAATATAAAATCTATATTATCTCCGCACAACCTGCGGTAGTTAGTCAGCCTATATTATTGAATGATACGGCGTAATTATTCAGCTCAGCCGCATTGCTGATGAAGCATCTTACTTCTGCTTAGGTCTCTTTGCACCGTACTTGGAACGAGCCTGGCCACGGTTAGCAACGCCCTGAGCATCGAGAGTACCTCTGATGATGTGGTAACGCACACCAGGGAGATCCTTTACACGTCCGCCTCTGATGAGAACAACGCTGTGTTCCTGAAGGTTGTGACCGATACCTGGGATGTAAGATGTAACTTCGTAACCGTTTGTGAGCTTAACTCTTGCGATCTTTCTCATAGCTGAGTTAGGCTTCTTAGGTGTAGCAGTTCTTACAGCTGTGCAAACGCCTCTCTTCTGAGGTGAGCTCTGGTTGATCTGTACCTTCTTCTTAGCATTGTAGCCCTTCTGGAGAGCAGGAGCTGTAGACTTTGTCTCGAGGTCCTTTCTTCCCTTACGAACGAGCTGGTTAAATGTAGGCATAATCTTCCTCCTTTTCTTAATAATATAAATGTGCATAATTCAGCACACTGATATATTATACCTAAAAAGAGGCGGCTTGTCAAGGGGTAATCCTTAAAAAGCCGCCGATACGCTTATATTTTGTTATTTTTCCCATGCATTGCCGCATCACACGGCAATATGTTGGGCGTTATGCCTCTTTATGCCAGAAATTCTTGTCCATCCACTTCTGCATACCGCCGTAGGAGACCTCTATGTCCTTTCCGGCTTCACCGAAGAATTTGAGGATGAGGGTAGCATCTGAGCCATCGATAACGCCGCTCTGGTCAACATCTCCTGCCTTGAACTGCTCAGGTGTGAAGCTTTCACCCTTGCCTGCCAGCACATTGCCGAACTCCCTGAGAACGATAGTTGCGTCTGAGCCGTCTACTGTACCGTCATTGTTCACATCGCCCAGATCATATCCCACCGGCTCAGGCTGAGTCGTGGTAGTTGTTGTCACAGGCTTTGCAGTAGTAGTTGTGGTGGTGGTTATCTTTTTAGTAGTTGTAGTTGTGGTGACCGGCTTGCCAGTTGTTGTAGTGGTAATAGGATTACCATCCGCATACACCTTGATATAACCATTCTCGATGCCCTGCGAGAACACGTAAGCCATATGCAGTCTGCCCGCTCTTGTGTTATCAGCATCCAGGAAGAGGTCATTCTTTTTGCCTTCCTGCTTGTATACGATACCTATAGGATAGATATCACCGCTGGCCGCATCTGCAGGAATCTGAAAATCTACTGAAAACATATTACCGCCATAGAGATTATTGCCGCCGGACGAAGCTGTTACGAAAAGTTCTCCGGGCTGTACCAGACTGTCTTCAATAGTAAAATCTTCAAATGCATCATGTGAGTCATTGAAGTAGTGTCCTCTTCTACCAACGAGAGGCATCATACGTGTATCATAGTAAACATGGAAGCTGAGCGTAGATACTTCCTGCTCCGGTCCCGAATAAGAGAAGCGTACGCTTTGAATAGAGCTCGGTGCTTTGCTTTTACCAATTACTATTTTGTCGATCTTTATCTCAGGACCGCTGCCGCCGTATTCAGCCGGATCCAGTTCTTCCAGCCAGGAAGAAGGCTGTTTCCAGTATGAACCGTCATACACTGCTTCCATGTTATCCTGCTTATCGCAGTA
>LVAK01000261.1 GCA_001604035.1 Clostridiales bacterium Firm_05 | reverse complement strand
TTTAGATAGGGTCCGTGATTGTACTCTGCTGCATCACGGCGGCGAAGCCGATGTCTATGGTGTGGTCGCCGACGGGAACGAGTATGTTCTAAAGTGGTATGGCTCTGAGAATCGTTTTGACGAATCCGTTATCGAAACGCTTTCCCATTTGAACATTCCTGGCCTTTATCGTATCCGTGAATCGGGGGTGCGCGAAAATACGGCGTATCTTCTTTACGATTTTGTTCAAGGATTGAGTTCTGCCGAAGCCCCGCAGATTCCTGTTGCGGTGGCGCTGCTCTTGCTTCGAAAGGTTGGCCGTACGCTTGATGCCCTTGCTCGCAAGGATGTTCATCACGGCGACTTGAATCCAGCGAATGTGATTCTCTGCCCATCGAAAAACGATTTGCAGACAGTCCTGATCGATTGCGGTATTGTGGGGCCGGGGGCGCTTGCCTATGCCGCTCCGGAACGCTTTCAGGGGAAGCCTGCTTCTGTCAAGAGCGACCTGTTCAGTATCGGCTTGATGCTTTTCCGCTGGGTGGCGGGTCGTGATCTGCTCCAGGCGGAAGACTTTGATGGTTATGCCGCTCAGGGAGCCGCTATTGACAATGTCGACGTGACTGGAATCCTTTATGAGATGGGGTGTTTTTCGGCACAGGAACTTTCCGCTCTTGATCCGCTGTGGAAGTTTCTTTTGCGCTCCAACCAGGAGGATCGCCCCGAAGATTTTGATGAACTGGACGAGCTCTTGGAAATAGCCCTGTCGACTCTTGGGGTAGGCGAGGTGACTGCCCAGACGACCCTGCAAAATTTTTCCGGAAAGCTCTTTGACGAAAAAATGGGGCGAAAATTCCCGGCGTCAGCACTAAATGGTGAAAAAACGCCCATTCCGTATCGAAAACGCGACCAGCAACCTCAAAAAAAGAATCGAAAATTTGCCATTTTGGGCGTTTTTGGACTTATATTAATATTGATTGCGCTGTGGCTTGCGTTCGGAACGAAATCTCCCGACATCGATGCCACGGGAAATCTGCTTTTGGAAAAGTCCAGGAATCTGGAATCCGTCGATTCGGAAGAAGATATTTTGAGAGGTGTCCCATGAAGTCGGAAACGATGCTTGCTACAGAAAAGATGCTTGATGTAGTGAAGACCCTGCTTGACGAGGTTCAGCCGGAATCGCTTTTTGTGAAGATTCTGGAAGTGGCCCGCAGCGTACTTCATGCCGATGCCGCCGTGTTGGATATCGCAGGCGACAAACCGCTTCATTTGAGTAATCCGGAACAAGTGTCCATTTCTATTTCTGCGGTGAAACAGGCCAAGGCCGAAAAGAGGGCCGTAGTATGGAATCAGCTGGATGACGACTCGGCAGACCTTTCCAAGTCTATCGTGCAGAACCAGCTCACCAGTATTATGGTGTCGCCGTTCCGTACACCCGATAGCGAGGCGGGTTACCTTTATTTGCAGCGTGCCGCCCGCAGTGATTCCTTTACCGAGGATGATAGCGCCCTGTTCGATTCCTTCGTGTCCGTTTGTGAAAAGTTCGCCTTTGCCGCGTTTGACCGCATTCGTGACAAGGAATCACTTGAAACTTTTAGGAATGTCATCCGCAAGGATGGTATCGTCTATTCCAGCAAGGTCATGACCGACCTGGTGAAATTAGCTGACAAGTTGGCCGTCCTTCCGATGCCGGTGATTATCCGTGGCGAAACGGGAACGGGTAAGGAAGTCATTGCAAAATATATCCATCGTCATAGCCCGCGTGCAGACAAGCCCTTTATTGCGGTGAACTGCGGCGCCATTCCGGAACACCTGATGGAATCGCTTCTGTTCGGACACGCCAAGGGTTCCTTTACGGGAGCCATCGAAACCCGCAAGGGCTTTTTCGAGGAGGCCGATGGTGGAACGATTTTTCTCGATGAAATCGGCGAACTTCCGCTGAACATGCAGGTGAAGCTCCTCCGCGTGCTGCAGGAAAAGCATATTACGCGCGTAGGCGACAACCGCGAAATCCCCGTAAATGTGCGCGTCATCAGTGCAACTCATGTGGACCTCGAAGAAGCAGTCAAGGCGAAACGCTTCAGGGAAGACCTCTATTTCAGAATCCAGGTGATGCCTATGGTGGTGCCGCCTCTCCGTGAACGCGAACAGGATGTCGTCTTGCTCGCCGAGGAGTTCCTGACCCGCTACGGGGCTGAATACGGTCGTGGCAAATACCATTTGAGCCGTAATGCAGAAAAGGCTCTCCTCAGCTACCATTGGCCGGGCAACGTGCGTGAACTCGAAAACAAGATTCAGAAGGCACTCATCCAGGCGGTCCACGGGGTGGTGCAGCCGGGTGACCTCGGCTTGGACGATGTGCAGGCTCAGGCGAAGGAATCTCCGCGAACCCTCAAGGAAGCCCGTGAAATCGTGGAACGCGAAGTCATCAGCCGCGCCCTCCGCGACAGCAACGCGAACTTGACCTTGGCATCGACCATCCTCGGAATCGACCGCAAGGTTCTCCGTGAAATCATGGAGCGGCTAGGAATGAAGAAGGAAGATTTCAAGAAGTAATTTCTATATTGTTTAACGCCCAAAAGACAGTTGGCACGGAATTTGCAAGAAGATGAGTATGAAAAAGCTAAATCTCATATCGACGATTTTGATGGTAGCGGCACTTGGCTATGCCGCTCCGTCTTCTGCGCGTCCGGAGTCCTCTGTCCCGACCCCCGCCGAAAATGCCGAAATTTCGCGAGAAATACCGGATTTAGGTGCAAAGGAAAGCGCTGAATGGCAAAAACTGCGTGCCGAGCGTCGTGCCGCCCGTGAGCAGATTCTTACGGACTTGCGCAACAGTTCCGCTGCAGAAAAGCAAAATATCCGCCAGGAAGTCTCGAAAAAACGAGACGAAAAACCTCGCTTCGAGGGGGATATCCCGAAAAATCAGTCTCGCGAACGACGCCCTTTTTATGAGCGGCCCGAGTCTGCTCCGATGAACCCGATGCATGGTATGCCCGACCGTACGTTCGAGGGGAATCGTGATCGCCGATAGATGCGTTCGATTGCAGTAGTCATTCTATTGCTCTCGTCTGTGCTGTTGGCAGAGACCCAGGAAGCCGTTTATTTCCGTGCCCTGAAGGCGGAAGAAGCGGGCGACATTACCTTGGCTTTGGAATCTTTTGAAGAGGCTGCAGCCCTTCCCGGACCGTATACCGAAGAGATTCGTGAAATTGTCAAGGAATATTACAAGGCTTTAGGAGGAACTGAAGATTCCGCGGATGATCCGTGGTCTTTTCGTTTTTTAGGGGATTTCGGCTTTTACGGTCTCCGCTTCAGTGAATTCGGCGGTGTCGACGAAGTGACCGAACATGGGGGGGACTTGTTCTTGTCTTTGACCCCGTTTCTGGATTATACGACGGGGGACTACATTCATTCGTTCGGCATTGGCTTCAATAGTGATTGGTTTGTGGCCAACGAAAATATGCCTGCACTCGACACGAACGACTGGAAATTTTCTCTTGGACTTGAGTATTCCCTGGTCGGAAGTTCCATACTGCTGGACTTCGGCGTAGACCTGAATTTTGCCCAGGGTGAAGATGTTTCGCCTTCCTTTTTTGGGTGGATAGAAAAGGATTTTTTCAGAATAGAAAAGAACCGATTGGGAATGGCCGGCTGGGGTTATTACGATGCAGATGGTCCGCTTGCCTTTGCGCTTTACGGGGCGTGGCATAGGACATCCACCTACGGCTGGAATGCGGCGGCCTATGTAGGGGCGCGCTTCGAGGCTGATTCCGCGGTAGACTACGTTGGCTACTTGGCGGCGTATGAGGCTGCCTTGCAGGAAGCATATGACGAGGCTGGGCAGAATGAACGGAACCCGTATGAAAATGACGATGACTGGCGCTGGGGCTCCCGTGACGAAAATTTTGGCGGTAATCCGTGGAATGAAAACGGTACTAGGAATCCGATGGATGCCTGCCTCGAAACGTACGGCGAGGAATGTTTTGAATGGGAAATTTCAAAAATCGATTCCATTTATTGGTCGACGCATACTCGTCCCGATTCAAACTTGGTGGACACGCAGAATGCGGACGTTGATGTGTCGGTCGTTGTTCCCAAGTATTACGCAAAGTGGCTTGGTCCCACACTGCGGTCGAGGTTATCTTATAAATTCAGGAATGGTCTTTCGCTTGAAGCGCGTTTGAACCTGTTCTATGGTTTT
>LVAK01000010.1 GCA_001604035.1 Clostridiales bacterium Firm_05 | reverse complement strand
GAGACTATCACCAAGGTCAAGAAGATCTCCAGCCAGCTCCTCCACGAGAACGGACATGATCCAAGTCCCGAGGAGATCGCTGACAAGCTGAATATGCCCGTAGATAAGGTCAGAGAGATAATGCGTGTGGCACAGGATCCTGTATCACTTGAAACTCCTATCGGTGAAGAGGAAGACAGCCACCTTGGCGACTTCATTCCTGATGATGACGCTCCCGCTCCGGCAGAAGCAGCTTCACATACTCTCCTTAAGGAGCAGCTTAATGAAGTGCTCTCGACACTTACAGACAGAGAAGCTAAGGTGCTCAAGCTCCGTTTTGGCCTTGAGGACGGCAAGTCTCGCACTCTCGAAGAGGTCGGACAGCGCTTCGATGTTACCCGTGAGCGTATACGTCAGATAGAAGCAAAAGCGCTCAGGAAGCTCCGTCACCCCAGCCGCAGCAAAAAAGTCAAAGACTTCCTCGACTAAGCAGCCGAAGGCTGCGCTTTTCGCATTGGCGCTCGTGAACTCGCTTGCTCTGTACAGATTTGTAAGTCTGCTTTCGCTTACGGCACTAATAAGTGCAATAAACAGCGCAAATGCACTATATAGATATATACAAGGACCGCTTGCTGCGGCCCTTTATTTTTAGCCTTACCCTCCCTTTTCGCTCCAGAACTCCAATTCTCATTTTTTCACAAATCCGTCACGTTATTTTGTTGACTTTGCAATAAAAAAGATGTATAATAAATATGTATATAATCGTTGAATCCGGTCATCTGCATACCGTTCAATGCAGAGCCGCATAACATGGATCCTCTTACCATATTTTATGCGGTAAATGGAGCGCTTATGAGTATTTTTAACTTTGAAAAGAATCCACCGGAGCTTAGCAGAGACTGGCTTGCTTTTCAGCAGTTTGTCGGCAATATCGGCGCTTTTACCTATATTGCAAAAGAGAAGTCCGCTTATTTCGATGAGGCTTCCTGCCGTATGCTTTCATGCAAGAACGAAAAGCTCAATGAGTTTGAATTTTTTAACCTCCTTGAACAGATCTCCAAGAACCCTGTGGAAGGGCAGAAACATATCTATAAATTCTGCGATAATAATGTCACAAGATACATAAAGATGAATATCTACGAAAGCAGCGATGAGTGGCTGGGCTTCGTTCAGGATTTCACAAGACAGATATCCGCCGCCGACAGTCAGGATGGTTTTATCGAATACGATCCTGTAACTCGCCTCCCCTCCTTCCCGTCCTTCTCTCAGAGGATCAAGAAGATACTTCCGGAGGTTCAGCACTGCTGTCTCGCTACTCTCTATATCAACGGAATCGACAAGCTCGGCTCTTATCTTACCGTTGATAATACAAATAGCTGTATCACGTCAGTTGCAGAGGCTCTCAAAAGCTTCAGCGCAGACAATATCATCATAGGCTCAAAATCCAATTATGAGATCTGCGCTTTCTTCCGTGACTGCGACAGGATGACTATCTACAATATTCTCAACAGCATGGATGAGGCTGTACAGAACTGTATCCTCACTGATGATTTCGGAGAGATAATCGATATTTCGGATAAGAGCAGGCTCAGCCTTTCTATTGGCTGCTCATCCTATCCGGAGGAAGCCTCCGATTTCAATATGCTGGTCAATTATTCGGAATTTGCCCTCTATGAGGCAAGAACTGACCGCAGGAACGTCATCAACTGGTTCTCTGAGGAGAATTACATCCGTGAAAAGGATGCGTACAAAAACGCCCTCCTCTTCTCACGTATAGTTAATGAGAACCTGCTCACCTACTATCTCCAGCCTATCGTTGAGGCTCAAAGCGGTGAGATCGTCGCCTATGAAGCACTTATGCGTACAACAGGCGATATCAGAATGACACCGAGCCAGATACTAAAGATAGCCGAAACACAGAAAAATCTGTACGCCATCGAAAAGCTCACCTTCTTCAATACAATGAAGCTTCTCAGCGATAATCAGCAGATATTTGAAGGCAAGAAGCTCTTCATAAACTGCCTTCCAAACGCCCTGCTGGTTGAGGAGGACTTCAATGAGCTTTATCTTACATACGGCGAGCTGTTTGAAAAGACAGTTATTGAGATCGTTGAACAAAGCGCTGCTTCTGCCGACGGTATCGAACTGCTGAAAAAACGCTGCGGATTCACTCACTGTCAGCTTGCTATCGATGACTACGGTGCAGGCTATTCAAACACTTCAAACCTGCTCAACTATTCACCTGAATATATCAAGATCGACCGCTCTCTTATCAGCGATATCCAGAACGATCTGAAAAAGCAGCAGCTCGTTACCTCAGTTATCGAGTTCTGTCACGACAATCAGCTCCAGTCACTTGCTGAGGGCGTTGAAACAGTTCAGGAGCTGAAAACTGTTATAAGACTTGGCGTTGACCTTATTCAGGGCTACTATACTTCAAAGCCGAAGCCGCTCTTCCTCAACAGCATTGCCTCTGACATAAAGGATGAGGTCATAAAGACAAACCTTGAGATCCGTCCCGATGGTGTAAAGAAGATCTATGCTGCAAGGAACGACTCCGAGATTGATCTGCTGAAGCTGGCTCTTGAAAAATATACCGACATCCATATCTACCAGAGCAATCTGACTATAGTAGGCGATCCTGATAAGCAGGTCAAGATGAATATCTCTATCATGGATAACCACAGCTGTGACCTTACACTCAAAAACGTGAATATAGTCAGCGGAAACAGCAAGCCAACTATTACTGTCGGTGAGTACGCAAGGCTCTGTCTCAATATCTCCAAGGTCAACAAGATCGGCTATTCCGGCATCTATGTTCCTATGGGTTCACAGTTCGAGCTCAACGGCAAGGGCTCTCTTACTATCGACTGCTATGCATCAGAGGGCATCGGTATCGGAAATGACTACGACCACAGCTATGGTGATATCACTATCGATACTGCCGGCTCCCTTGAGATAATCTCAAACAGCGTTGAGGCTATGTGTATAGGCGGCGGCTACAACAGCGATGAATCCGAGATAAATCTTGTATCCGGAAATATCAAGCTGCTCATGTACTCACATAACGGTCTCGCTGTCGGAAGCTTTAACGGTGATTCTATCATTAACATTTCTGAAAACTGCAACCTGGATATCAATATTTCCGGTATAAAGGTAACTGGTATCGGAAGCTGCAGCGGTATCGCCTCCATAACCTCTTCCGCAGATATCACCATGAGCTGCACCGGCGCTCAGTCTGTGGGTATCGGCGTCCTTGAGGATGGCGAAGGCAGCATTATCGTCAAGAAGGGCAAGATAAACCTGAAAATGCGCTCTGCTAAACACTCCTGCATTGGCGCTATAGGCGGCTCTGTAAATGCAAAGATCAAAAACGCTCAGATCATTATCGACTCTGAGGGTGATGAGGTAACCGGTATCGGAGATTCTGCCGGTTCAGGCAATATCGCTGTGATAGATTCTTCGATAAACATGAAAATGTTTGCCGCTAATCCTACAGATATCGGCTCAAACGGCGGAGAGATACAGATACAGAACTCTACCATAAACTCACTGGTAAACAACCAGAAGATCTCTCACAATAATAACTGATAATCATTTCCCCACTTTAAGCATAATATTCTTATAAAAGGTTTATGAAAATCACTCGGGGAAAACCTTTCTGAGGAAAGGTTCTTCCCCGAACCCCTTTCCAAAGACTTCTGATCTTATTTTTTCCAGCATAGTGCGCACCCACTAAAACTTGCAAGGTTATTTTTATCACAGTGCGCACTATGCTGGAAAAAATCAAAACTGAAAGTTTTAGGAAGGGAGTTTGAGGGAGGACCCTTTTTCAAAAGGGTCTCCCTCAATAATCTTCATAAACTTCTATAGAGATACATTGCTTAAAAGCGGGGAATGACATGAATACAAAGAAATGAAAGGATATGTAAAAAAATATGAAGCTTGGTATGGTCGGCCTGCCAAACGTGGGCAAAAGCACTCTCTTCAACGCTCTTACTAATGCAGGAGCTGAATCTGCAAACTACCCCTTCTGCACTATCGAGAAGAATGTGGGCATCGTTTCAGTTCCGGATGAAAGGCTGGATAAGCTGGCAGAAATGTATGAGCCGGATAAATTTACCCCTGCAACGCTTGAATTCGTTGATATAGCAGGTCTTGTAAAGGGTGCATCAAAGGGAGAAGGCCTCGGAAATAAGTTCCTCGCCGATATCCGTGAGGTTGACGCTATCGTTCACGTTGTAAGATGCTTCGAGGATCCTAATATCATCCACGTTGACGGCAGCATCAATCCACTCCGTGACATCGAAACTATAAATCTGGAGCTCATATTCTCCGATATCGAAATGATCGACAGACGTATCGACCGTGCAAAGAAGGCAGTTAAGGGCGATAAAAAGTACCTCATAGAGATAGATTTCCTCGAAAGGCTCAAATCTCACCTTGAAAACGGCAAGTCAGCCCGTGGTTTCGATTTCACTGACGAAGAGCGCGAGATCATAAAGTCCACTCCCCTTCTTTCAGCTAAGCCTGTTATTTACGCTGCTAACCTCAGTGAGGATGACTTCGTTAACAATATCGATACCAATGAGAACTACCAGAAGGTAAAAGAGCTCGCCGCAGAAGAGCACTCCGCTGTTCTCCCGATATGCGCTCAGATCGAAGCTGAGATCTCAGATATGGGAGACGAGGACAAGGCTATGTTCCTCAGTGAGCTCGGACTTGAGGTCTCAGGCCTGAACCGTATCATCAAGGAAGGCTACTCGCTCCTCGGTCTTATATCCTATCTTACCGCCGGAAAGCAGGAGGTCCGTGCATGGACTATAACCAACGGCACAAAGGCACCTCAGGCAGCAGGTAAGATCCATACCGACTTCGAGAAGGGCTTTATCCGTGCAGAGGTCATTTCCTTTGACGACCTTATGGCCTGCGGCTCAATGGCTGCCGCTAAGGAAAAGGGGCTTGTCCGCCTTGAGGGTAAGGAATACGTTATGCAGGACGGAGATATCGTTCTGTTCAGATTCAACGTCTGATTATTATACCATTAAAGCCGTTAGCTGCATATTCCAGCCAACGGCTTTTTATCGAAAGGCTGGTCAGCCATATGTTCAAAGATGACATTTTCGGAAAAACGATTGCGGAAGATCTCAACAAGCAGATCTGGAAAAAAATCAATAAGGCCATAAAGGATTATCAGCTCATAGAAGATGGTGACAGGATAGCTGTATGTATTTCCGGAGGTAAGGACTCAATGCTCATGGCTAAATGCATTCAGCGGCTACAGAGCTTCGGCAAGCCGGATTTCCAGGCAGAATATATCGTTATGGATCCGGGCTAT
>LVAK01000084.1 GCA_001604035.1 Clostridiales bacterium Firm_05 | reverse complement strand
GCCTGTGCTTTCAGTGCCTCGCTGTCAAAAGAAGCCGGCATTTCAGCACACACAGCTCCGATAACATAGTCCCTTACAGGGACCTCGATGACATTTCCCGTGCTTATATCCAGCACCCGGTAGGGCTCATCGGAACTTATATCCGGTTTCTCTTCCGGGACAGTGACCGGCTCTGATACTGCCTGTACAGCCGTTTTCTCCTCTTCCGGAGAGGAAGCACTGCCGGCAAGCCATACCGGTACTGCCGGCAATACAGCCACAGCCGCTGACAGGATCAACATTACGGAAAAATACTGTTTCATAGACATACCTCCAATAATCAATATAAAAGCGTTCAGTGATAAGCAAACAGCTGCACCTGCTATACTGCGTATTTCCTTTTGTAGGGGATGCCGCCCTCGGCGTCCCGGAATCTTTTTGGCGAGGTGCAATGAATGTAAATCATCCATTATATATAATTTGAAAGCCCTTGCAGATTCGCAAATCAAAGTTCTGCTCCACGCATATCGCAAAACACATTATAAATATGCAATTTCATTTGACACAGAGCGAAAAAAGGTGTATAATAAATAGTGAATATTTTCAGAGGAGAGTGACTGTGATGCCATCTTACATATCAGGCGCTAATATTACAGATTTATGCAGGGAGCTTGCAGATAATTCCAAATTTGATCCTGCACTTTACGAAAAATACCACATAAAAAGAGGCCTCCGCAACAGTGACGGAACAGGTGTAAAGGCTGGTATAACAAATATATGCAACGTACACGGCTATGTTATCAACGAGGGAGAGCTTGAACCCATCCCCGGACAGCTCATATACAGAGGCTACAGCATCACAGATCTCGTGGAAAATGTTGAGGCAGAGGACCGCTACGGCTATGAGGAGACCACATTCCTCCTTCTCTTCGGTCATCTCCCCACCAAAAAGGAGCTCGATACCTTTACAACATATATCTCCCTCAAGAGAGATCTCCCCAACGGCTTTGTTGAGGATATGATACTCAAGGCTCCTTCCAAGAACATAATGAACAAGCTGGCACGCTCTGTACTGGCTCTCTATTCATACGATGACGAATGTGAGGCAAAGGGACTTGAAAATGAGATGCGTACTGCTATAAGCCTTATCGCAAAGCTGCCGGTCATCATGGCAAACGCATATCAGGTTAAAAGAAGAGTTTTCGACAACGAGAGCATGATAATGCATCCTATCAACTACGAGGAGAATACCGCACAGTGCATACTCTCGCTTCTCCGTCCCGACAGGCAGTACACCAAGGACGAAGCTCAGATGCTGGATCGTCTCCTTATGCTCCAGGCTGAGCACGGCGGCGGAAACAACTCTACTTTCACCTGCCGGGTACTGACATCCTCCGGCACTGATCCTTATTCCGCATATTCCTCAGCTATATGCTCACTCAAAGGCCCACGCCACGGCGGCGCGAACCTCCAGGTAATAAATATGCTTGACAACTTCAAGGCAAACATAAAGAACTGGGAGGACGAGGGCGAGGTCGCTGACTATATGCGCCGCACTATCCGCAAGGAGACAAATGATGGTTCCGGACTTATCTACGGTATGGGCCATGCAGTATATACCATCTCCGATCCCCGTGCGATCATCCTCAAGAAAAAGGCATTCGAGCTCGCAAAGGGCAAGGAGATCGAAGCAGAATTCCGTCTTCTTGATACTATTGAGCATCTCACTCCCGAGATCTTCAAGGAGATGAAGGGCAGCACAAAGACAATGTGTGCCAACGTTGATATGTACTCCGGACTTGTTTACCGTATGCTCGGTATCCCGGATGAGCTCTTCACACCGCTCTTCGCCGTTGCACGTATGGCAGGCTGGGCTGCACACCGCATGGAGGAAATGCTCACCGGAAACAGGATAATCCGTCCGGCATACAAGGCTATTGCAAAGGAAAAAGAATACATAAAGCTTGAAAACAGAGAATAAGCCTTAAACGGCCTTTATAAAATGGATATCAGAAAAATAATCATCCCTTTCTGCTTTACATCAGCTGCTCTGTCAGGCTGCACCTTCGGTTCGAGCATTGACAATCTTATGTCTCCGCCAAAGCTCAGCGTTGAACAGGAGCAGATATACCGTGCCCTTACTGATGTTACAGGCACCTCGATAAGCCTGAAATATCCCAAATCCGGAAAGTATCTCTCTGCCTTCATCGTCGAGGATCTTGACGGCGACAACGTAAACGAAGCCGTGGTGTTCTATGAAAGACACGGTCTCGGCGTTGAGGAGAATACTCTCCGAATAAACATCCTCGACCAGTTCGATGGTAAATGGCAGTCAGTAAGGGATACTGCCGCAGAAGGAGCAGAGATCGAAAAGGTCATAATCTCCAAGCTCGGCAGCAACAACCGGGTCAATCTAATAATCGGAAGCAGCCTTATCAACCGTTCAGAGAAAAACGTGACTATATACAATTACGATCCGGCGGTTGACGGTATCGCTGCCACATTCTCCAGATCCTGCTCGTTCATCGATGTTACCGACCTGGATAACGACAGCGAAAATGAATTTCTGGTGCTGGCAGGCTCTGCCACCGGCACTCCCGCTGTTGCAGAGGTATATAAGCTGGACAAGGACGGTATGTACCACCAGTACAATACCGAGCTCAGCGGAAGCTTCACGGAGTTTGACAGCATAAACTACGGCAAGCTTGACGGCGGCCGCAGAGGACTGTACATAGACGCAGTTTCCGGTTCAGGCTCGATACAGACCGATATCATATATATGGATCCGAAAGGCCTCTGCAAGGTGTTCAGCACACCGGAGGAGTCATCGGCTACAGTAAGAGCCGCAGGGTGCAGCTCCTACGATATAGACGACGACGGTATCCTTGAGATACCCGTACAGGTCATCGCTCCGGGCTACGATGATGTTTCCGAGAGCGAACAGATGAAGATAACCAACTGGAAATCCGTAAACAAGGAGAACAAGCTGATACATAAATACTCCTCATACTACAGCGTCGGTGACGGATACATATTCCTCTTCCCCGAAAAATGGAGAGATAAGGTCACAGTCCGCCGTGATGCACTTAATGATGAGATAGTTTTCTGTGCGTTTTCCAACGGCAAGACAGGCCGTGAGCTGATGCGGATATGCCGTGCAGACGACGCCCCTGCCCGGGAGGACAGGCTCCTCAACAGCTATATGCTCATGGGCACAAAGGGCGAATATTCATACCTTGCATATATCCCCAAGCATAACGGAGAGGATGACTCTCTTACACCTACTGCCGGTGATGCCGCAGTGGGATTCAGAATGATCTGACAGGGACTCATAGTCCCGATATACATCCAGCAGCCAAAGGAGTGAATGATATGAAACGTATCCTCATCTGTGAGGACGAAGCAACGATCCGTGAATTTGTAGTAATAAACCTTAAAAGAGCAGGCTACGATGTTGTAGACGTAGACTGCGGCGAAGCTGCACTCAAGACCTTTGAAAACGAGCACGGCAATTTCGACATCGTGCTCCTTGATATTATGATGCCCGGCATAGACGGCTTCACAGTATGCAAGAAGATAAGGGAGAAAAGCTCCACTATCGGCATAATAATGCTTACCGCCAGAACTCAGGAAATGGATAAGGTCAGCGGACTTATGATAGGTGCAGACGACTATATCACCAAGCCCTTCTCACCTTCCGAGCTCACCGCCCGTGTGGATGCTATCTACAGGAGAGTGTGCATGAGCTTCATAAAGAATGAGAAGCAGTCCGTTATCGAATCCGGCCCGTTCGTGCTCAACCTCAAGAGCCGTACTGTCACCAAGGACGGCACTCCTATCGAGCTTACACAGGTGGAATACCAGATACTGGAATTCTTTATGAACAATAAGAATACCGCCCTTGACAGAGCAAGCATCCTCAACCATATATGGGGCGAAAGCTATTACGGAGACGATAAGATAGTCGATGTAAACATCCGAAGGATACGCATGAAGATAGAGGAAGAGCCCTCAAGCCCGAAGTATATCATCACTATCTGGGGCTACGGCTACAAGTGGAATGATGGGCAGTAATGGCTAAGAAGAGTATCACAAAGCGCTGGATAGTCAACAATCTGGGCGTAATAATCCTTGCCCTTGTGGTAATAGAAATGGCTATAATCTATGCGATACAGAACTATTTCTACAGCTCCGCCAAGCAGTACCTCATATCAAAGATAAATGCGGTAACAAGTGTGCTGAGCATACATTCACAGGACAGCGCCGCCAATTTCTCAGCAGAGATGAGAAATATGCTTGAGACCTTCAACGAGAAGGACAAGATCGAGCTTATGGCGATAAATTCAAAGGGCAGAGTAGTCCTCACCTCATCAGGCTTCTCGCCGGACGCCGATACGGTCATGCCGGACTACGAGGAGGCTATGGCAAAGGGCGAAGGCTCCTACATCGGAAGGATAGACGGCAGCGGCGAGAAGATACTTGCCGTATCAGTGCCAATATCCTCGATGAACAGCGAATACAGCTCCGTAAGAATGGTAATATCCCTTGCGGAGATAGACAATACGATAAAGACCTACACCCTTATGGTAACGATAATCTCACTTATCATAATCGTGATAATCATATCCACCGGACTTTATTTTGCCGGTTCTATCGTAAAGCCCATACGGCAGATAAGCGGCATAGCCAAGAAATTCGCCATGGGCGATTTCTCAGTCCGTATCGACAACAACAGCAACGATGAGATAGGCGAGCTCTGTACCAATATAAACCACATGGCCGATGAATTGTCGAATGCGGAGGCCATGAAAAACGAGTTCATCTCCTCGGTATCCCATGAGCTGCGAACGCCTCTTACAGCCATAAAGGGCTGGGCAGAAACGCTTATGGTGGACGGCGGCGAGAATCCGGAGACCATGAAAAAGGGCGTAGGAGTAATAGTGAACGAGACAGAGCGTCTCTCACAGATGGTAGAAGAGCTCCTTGACTTCTCCCGTATGCAGAACGGCCACTTCACCCTTCAGGAAGCAAATATGGATATACTCGCCGAGCTGGGTGACGCTGTGCTGATATACAGCGACAAAGCCAAGCGTGAGGAGAAAAAGATAATATACAACGAGCCGGAAATGCTCCCATTCGTATACGGGGACAAGAACCGCATACGCCAGGTATTCATAAATGTTATCGACAACGCTATAAAGTATTCCTCTCCGGGGGATACCATAACTATAGATACATACGAAAAGGACGGAAATATCATCGTTTCCGTAGCCGATACGGGAGTTGGCATAAAGGAAAGCGACCTACCGAAGGTAAAGACAAAATTCTACAAGGCCAACCATACCCGCAGAGGCTCAGGCATAGGCCTTGCGGTGGCTGACGAGATCATAGCAATGCACGGCGGCACAATGGACATAAACAGTGCCGGCGAGGGAAAGGGCACTACTGTTACGATAAGCCTTCCCGCAAAAAAAGATAAGCAATAATATTTTTACAGGAGAATAGAATGAGCAACAAGAATCAGGATCCGCAGTGCTGCGAAAAATTCAAATCCAAGATCGGCGGTCAGGCTCTGATCGAGGGCATAATGATGCTGGGACCAAATACCGGCGCAATGGCCTGCCGACTGCCTGACGGCACCATAGATATAGAGACATGGGAAGAGAATAACGGCAAGAACGCTCCATGGTACCGAAAGACTCCTCTCGTAAGGGGCTGCGCCAGCTTCGTTACCTCTCTTGTCAAGGGGTACAAGTACATGATGAAGTCCGCTGACAAGCAGCTTGCATACGAAGAAAAAATGGAGCAGGAAAAGGAAGCCCGTGAAAAGGCTGAAAAAGACGGCATACCATTTGAAGAAGCCCTGGCTCAGACCGATACAGGAAAAAGCAGCAAGAAGGAAAAAGAGGGCTCTGGCTATGGTTTTGTCATGTATCTGGGCATAATAGTCGGCGTAGCAATGGCTATCGGACTTTTCGTGTTCCTGCCGAAATGGGCAGTAGCCTTCATCCCCGGTATAAAAAAGAAGCGGATACTCCGCTCTGTTGTGGAGGGAGTCGTAAAGATAGCTATATTCGTAGCCTATATGGCTCTGGTAAGCCTTATGAAGGATATAAAGCGGCAGTATATGTACCACGGTGCCGAGCATAAGACCATCGCCTGCCACGAGGCAGAGCTCCCGCTGACGGTAGAAAACGTCCGCAAGCAGACACGCTTCCATAAGCGCTGCGGCACAAGCTTCATATTCATCGTACTTCTCGTAAGCATATTTGTAATGTGCTTCGTCCCCTTCACCGTTACATGGCAGAGAATAGTCTCATCGCTGATACTCCTCCCTCTTGTGGTAGGAATATCCTACGAGTGCATAAGACTTGCCGGAAACAAGGACAATCTCTTCACAAGGATACTCTCCGCTCCCGGACTTGCTATGCAGCGCATAACCACCAAAGAGCCTGACGACAGCATGATAGAGATCGCAATAGCCGCACTCACCCCATGTATCCCCAAGGATAAGGAGGAGGACAGGTGGTAAGCCGGAAAGCGCTCTTTGACGAGTGCATGGATATTCTTGAGCAGTCCGGCATAGATACTGCACGTTTTGATACGATGTGCATATTTCAGGATATGCTCAGCGACCAGAACCCGCTGTTCCTGCCGCAGGAGGAAGTCCCGGAGGAAACTGAAAAGCGCATACGTGAGCTTACAGCGCTGAGAAGTCAGAACCGTCCCCTTCAGTACCTTCTTGGGCAGTGGGAGTTCTACGGATACCCCATGAAGGTAGGAGAAGGAGTGCTGATACCAAGACCTGATACAGAGACACTTGTGGATCAGGTGCTGGATATATGCCGTGAAAACGGTCTCAGCTCACCCAAGATAGCAGACCTCTGCAGCGGCAGCGGCTGTATCGCCATAGCGCTGAAAAAGCAGCTTCCACAAGCAGAAGTCACTGCTGTAGAAGTTTCGGAAGCAGCTCTTGACTATTTAAGAGAAAACGCAAGGCTCAATGAAGCCGATATAGATATAATCGCCGGAGACGTGCTGAAAAAAGAGACTCAGCAGAAGCTTTCCGGAATGGATCTGATCGTAAGCAATCCGCCATACCTTACCGCAGAAGAAATGCGTTCATTGCAGACAGAAGTCACCTACGAACC
Source organism: Clostridiales bacterium Firm_05 (assembly GCA_001604035.1). Lineage (GTDB taxonomy): Bacteria > Bacillota > Clostridia > Oscillospirales > Ruminococcaceae > Ruminococcus. The sequence continues at coordinate 4,673 of LVAK01000084.1, read as the reverse complement.
GGCTTCCGCCCTCTTCGGAGGAGAAGACGGTCTGGGCTTCTACAGAGCTATCATCGAGCTCTGGAGGCGCTCACTCAAAAAGGGCGGATATATGGTATTTGAATTTGGTGACAAGCAGCATGAAGCGGTAAGCAGCATATTCAAACGCTACTCATTCGACAACATCCGTCTCCGAAAAGACGGCGGAGGTATTATAAGAACTGCCGCTGCCGTAAAAACAGGCGACGATTTCATAAGATACTCTGACAGTTCGGAACAGAGCAGAAAAAATACGGAGGAATAACAATGGCAAAAAAGGAACTTGCAAAAAAAGCAACAGTTGTCCGTGCTTCCAATAAGGAGGACAAAAAGACCGCCCTTGACGGCGCATTGAAGCAGATAGAAAAGAAATACGGCGCCGGCGCTGTAATGCGTCTCGGCCAGACAAAGACACTCAATGTGGACGCTATCCCTACAGGCTCCATGACACTGGATATGGCTCTGGGAATAGGCGGTGTTCCAAGAGGACGTATCGTTGAGATATACGGCCCTGAGAGCTCCGGTAAGACCACAGTTGCTCTCTCCATACTGGCACAGGCTCAGAAAATGGACGGCGAAGTTGCCTTCATCGATGTTGAGCACGCCCTTGATCCTGTATATGCACAGGCTCTCGGCGTAAATATCGACAATCTGCTGGTATCCCAGCCGGACAGCGGTGAGCAGGCACTTGAAATTGCGGAAGCACTTATCCGCTCAGGAGCTATCGACGTTATCGTACTTGACTCCATAGCCGCCATGACCACCCGTGCCGAGATAGACGGCGAAATGGGAGACCTCCACGTTGGACAGCTTGCAAGACTTATGTCACAGGCTATGAGAAAGCTGACAGCAGCTATCTCAAAATCCAACTGTGTTGCAATATTCATCAATCAGGTGCGTGAGAAGATAGGCGTTATGTACGGAAATCCGGAGACTACTCCCGGCGGCCGTGCCCTTAAGTTCTACGCTTCGGTACGTATCGAGGTAAGAAAGGGCGAAGTCATAAAGTCCGGCAATGAAATAATAGGTGCCGATACAAAGTGCAAGATCGTAAAGAACAAGGTAGCTCCTCCGTTCAAGGAGTGCCATTTCGATATGATGTACGGCCAGGGTATCTCCCGTACAGGCGAGGTGCTTGACCTTGCCGTTGAGCTTGATATAATCAAGAAGGGCGGTTCATGGTTCAGCTACAAGGATCAGAAGCTTGGCCAGGGCCGTGACAACGTAAAGGAGCTCCTCAAGAACGACGAAGCTCTCATGAAGGAGATCGAAGAGCAGATACTCGCCCGCAAGGATGAGCTGAACAACTCACCTGCAAAGGCTGACAAGAAGGATATCAAGCCCGCAGCAGCCGATGATAACGGAGACAAAGCACAGTCTTCATCAGCAGATGATATCCTCGCAGATATAGATGAGGATTTCGAGGAGTTCACTCCTGCTGAAGAATAATGGAGATCACCGCTCTTCAGAGATACAAGGGTTCTACCTTTGAAGCAGAGCTCGACAATGAGAGGAAAATATACCTGCATTCTGATATTATCGCAGATTTCGGGCTCCGTACCGGCATGGTACTGGAGCGTGATGAGCTGAGGAAGATAATCTACGCCTCAAATTTCCGCAGGGCATATCAGCGAGCGCTGTATCTGCTGGATTACCGTGACTACTCCGCAAAGGAGATGTACGATAAGCTTACAGATACATACAAAAGCGAAAAGCTATGCAGCGCAGTGCTGGAAAAGCTTAAAAATGCAGGACTGATAGACGACATCAGATATGCTGAGAATATGGCAAGGAAGCTTGTTGTATCAAAGAAATTCGGCAGGCGCAGGGCAATGCGTGAAATAACACTGAAAGGCGTGGACAGATTCACCGCAGAGGATGCTCTTGCGGAATACGAGAGCGTATTCGCTGAAAACCTGTCAGAACTCATTGAAAAAAAATACAGCAGGTACCTGACAGATCCTGATGACAGGAAAAATACAGAAAAAGTTAAAAGCGCTCTTGTGAGATACGGCTACAGCTTTGATGAGATAAACCGTACAGTAAAAGAGTTTTTTGAGAATATAAATGAATAATGGAGGAACGGCAAATGCCGATCAAGGTTGGAATGGTATCCCTCGGATGCTCAAAGAATCTGGTGGATTCCGAAAGAATGTTATACAAACTGAAAAGCAGAGGCTATCAGCTCGTTACCGAGCCCGGACTTGCTGATGTTGCAGTAGTCAATACCTGCGGATTCATAAAATCCGCCAAGGAAGAGGCTATCGAGACTATACTTGAACTGGGCAAGCTCAAAGAAGAGGGCACCCTCAAAAAGATAATCATAACCGGCTGTCTTGTTGAGAGGTACAAGGAGGAGACCGCAGAGCTCTTCCCGGAGGCAGATGCCGTCATAGGAATAGGCAACAACAAGGATATAGTGGATATACTGGATCACGTCCTTGCCGGAGAGAAGTATATCAACTTCGCTCCAAAGCTTGATGCAGAGCTTACCGGCGACCGTATCATATCCACTCTCCCTTTCTTCACCTATCTTAAGGCAGCAGAGGGATGCAGCAACTGCTGTACCTACTGCGCTATCCCTATGATAAGAGGAAAATTCCGCAGCGTCCCCATGGAGGACGTTATAAAGGAAGCAGAGTACCTTGCAGCAAACGGAGTTACAGAGCTGGTCGTTATCGCACAGGATACCTCCCGCTACGGCGAGGATCTCTACGGCGAGTCAAAGCTCCCCGAGCTTCTCCGCAGGCTTTGCAGGATAGATGGACTTAAATGGATACGCACCCTCTACTGCTACCCCGAGAGGATAACAGATGAGCTGCTTGAAACTATCGCTTCCGAGGAAAAACTTGTAAAATATCTTGAGATACCGATACAGCACTGCGACGGAGATATCCTCAGCCGCATGAACCGCTGGGGCGATACAGAAAAGCTTGAAGCTCTGTTCGCACATATCCGTGAAAAGGTACCGGGAGTTATCCTGAGAACTACCCTTATCACAGGCTTCCCCGGCGAGACTGAGGAGCAGTTCAACAAGCTGGCAGAATTTGTACAGCGTGTCCGCTTTGACAGGCTTGGCTGCTTCGCCTATTCCCGTGAGGAGGGAACAAAGTCCTATGACTTCCCCGACCAGATAGACGAGGAAACTGCCGCCCACAGAGCAGATATCATCATGGAGCAGCAGATGCTTATAAGCGCCGAAAACAACGAGAAGCTCCTTGGCAGCGAATTTGAAGCAGTCGTTGAAGGCTTCGACAAATTCGGTGAATGCTGGTTCGGAAGAACTGTACTTGACGCTCCGGATATTGACGGAAAGGTATTCTTCACATCCGAAACTCCGCTTGAGATCGGACAGTATGTGAAGATAAAGATAACAGATACCCTTGATTATGATCTGATAGGAGAGGTGACAACAGAATGAATCTTCCAAATAAACTTACTTTGCTGAGAGTATTTCTCATACCATTTTTCCTGCTGTTTATTTACCTGGATATCCCTTTTCATTTCCTGATCGCACTGGTGATATTCGCCGCAGCGTCCATAACAGATGCACTTGACGGAAAGATCGCAAGAAAGCGCAATCTGGTAACGAATTTCGGAAAATTCCTGGATCCGCTGGCTGACAAGGTGCTGGTAATAGCGGCTCTTACAGTATTTGTAGAGCTGAAGGAAGTGAATATGGGAGCTATCCCCCTCATAATCATAACAGCAAGAGAATTCATGGTATCCGGCCTTAGACTTCTTGCCGCAAACAGCGGCGTAGTAGTTGCCGCCGGTATCTGGGGGAAGCTCAAAACAGCCTTCACAATGGTAACAATAGTCGGTGTCCTCTTCTGGATAAGCCTCTGCCACGATTTCAGCTTTGGCATTCCCTGCAAGGTACAGGATATTGTAAACGATATCGCCGTGCCAGTGCTTATCTGGATATCTACAGCGCTCACAGTTATCTCAGGCGCCGTATACCTGAAGGGCTACTGGAATCTTATCGATTCAGATAAATAAAGGAGGAAAATATGAAGCATTGTGCCGGACAGATCAAATATCTCATCGCAATAAAAGAGCTTACGGATATTGACGAATACGTCCGCTGTGTGAATATATCAAGGCATCTTGGCGTATCAAGGCCCAGCGTCAGCAAAATGCTGCGCTGCCTTGCCAATTCTGGCCTTGTATATGAGGATTTCTGCAACAGCGTAGTCCTTACACCGGAAGGTGAAAAGGAGGTTGAAGCGTTATTCTCGTCTTTCAGGGAGGTATATATATTCTTCCACAAATTCCTGAAGCTTCCCGAAAGCGAAGCCCATGAGCAGGCTCTCAGATTCATAACGGAGTTCCCTAATGACACCTGCGAAAGACTTAAAGGACTGGTAAGGAGAACTCTTAAAAAGCGTACATAAAAAGAGAGGCTTTGAGCCTCTCTTTTTTATGCAGAATATGCCGGTATTCACGATAAACTTCTTCGTTCCAGCCATATGTATATCTGTTACCTTTTTTGCCTGTATTGACTAAATAAAAACGTCCCCCTCTTAAGGGTGGTACACATACAGAATGTTTACGACAGTTATTGAGGAAAAACCTTTTGAAAAAGGGTTCTTCCTCAAACTCCCTTCCTAAAACTTTCAGTTTTGATTTTTCTCCATATAGGGCGCAGCCAT
>LVAK01000260.1 GCA_001604035.1 Clostridiales bacterium Firm_05 | reverse complement strand
CCCCTGCTAAGGGAGTAGTGTCAGTGATGGCAGCCCGGGTTCAAATCCCGGCTTCTCCGCTTGAAACCCTGGAATCTCAACGGTTCCAGGGTTTTCGTATGCCGTTGTATGTACACAACAAATTGTAGTAAATTGCCAAAAATTGTTCCCTACTGCTGACGCTACTGCTGACGTAAATCTGATTTCTACTGCTGACATAGCGGAAACATTTTTTGGTTTTTCATACTACTCCCCACCGCAGGGAGTGGTATTTTCCCATACTACTCCACGGCAAAAAAAGAACCGTCTGTTACCAGACGGTATCATATCGCAGGATCAGTCTTCGTATCCTGCCATGTATTTACTCATGTCCAATTCTTCTCCGTGCGGATCCGCCAGGAATATTCCGATGTCTTCCAGCTTATCGACATATGGCGTGAACTGATCCTTCACAATACGGTTCAGATCCGGCGATACTGTAACCGGTTCTGCGTCCAGGAGAAAGTCCAGGCATTCATCACAATGGCCGAATATCCTGGAGAACATCTGCTTCGTCAGCACGACGCCGCGTTCCTGCAGCAGTTTTATCATGGGCCGTGGGAACAGAAGATGCAGTGCGAAACACTCCGATTCGCGCATGCACTTTCGGGATCCGATATTGTTGAGTGCATGGCCAAGGTACACATGAGAAAGTGCGACTGCCAGCTCCAGCTTCAGATCACCCATCGGTGCGTTCCGGTTGAATGTAAACAGATAACTGTCTCTCCCGTCTTCTTCAGCAACAACGGAGATCCACACAAGCGTTCCTGCCTCCAAAGTGACAACTGAATTCGTCCAAAGGATGTCATCCATCTCATCGGGATCCCCGAATGAAACCATCGTTGTCCGGTCTGCTGACTGGATAATCTGCTGCGGATAAATCGGCGTCCTGGATACTTTGTACTTGATCAGTGCCCGGGCGGCCTGTGTTGCAGCTGTTGTGCAGTCAGCGTTTTTTGCTGGGATGTTTTTCCAGTACACTTTCCCGTTCTTCGACAGCAGCTGGTTGGTCACAGGAATTGACAGTTTATCCGCAACCGTGTCCAGGTTCTTGGCCGGATCTTGGTTTCGTTCATCGGTCCATCCCATCAGGTACGGCCGTGTCACGCCGAACAGATTTGCCAGCTGGTGTACACGTTCCGGTGGGATGTTCGTCACGATGCCATGTTCGTATTTATAAATGTTGGCCCGGCTGCATCCAAGCTGCTTCGCCACGTCCTCATACGACATGCCACTCTCTGCGCGAAGGTCTCTCAGCCGTTCTGCGAAAGTCATTCAATCGCCTCCTTGGACCCTGAGTATAGCACAAAAATTACAAGGTTTGTCGTAAAAAGATACATTTAATGGAATCTTAACATTTTGAGTCTTGAAAAGTTACACTAAGCGTGGTATTATCTGTATCGTTAAAAGATACGCCCCATTAAACACGCAAAGGAGATGGTCATATGCCAGATGTCAGGAAAGCGTTGGACAGGATGCTCAAGGTTGCCGATCATGCCAAGACACTCGACTCTTCGATGGTTCTCTGTGGGTACAGTAACACTCCGTATCTCACCCTGTACGGAGATGCAGCAGATGCGATCATCGCACTCATCGGTGAACACCCGGATGTGCTCGAGGACTCCGTGACATACAATGCGATCATGTCCGATGAACGTTGGGAAACCCGGGTAGACATGCTGTACAAATGCTTCCTGGCGAACAATCAGTAACTACCGCCAACAGGAATAGACCCGCTCAATACTGAGCGGGCCTTTTTTCATGCCTTGTACATCCCCTGTTTGATCTTCACCTGCGTTGCGTCACCGATGTGCTTCTGGTGCAGATAATCGTACAGGACCATCATTTCTTTCGGCGGTTCGCCGTGCTCCTGCCGGTACTCATTGATCAGTTCCACGACCTCATTATGGAGTTTGTCCATGTGTTCCATTTCACACACGGACAGTTCGTAAAACAGATCCGCAGTATCCGGTTCATCATTCTTCCACTTCATGGCCATGTCGATATACTCGCCGGCGTCGCAAATTTCGTCCTCGATTTTCTCGGACAGGCATTTAATCAGCTTCATCCAGGATACCTCCTGTCACTGATCACGCGGCCGCCTGGGCCGGCGGGAATACTCCGCCTGCAAAAGACCAGCTGCTGGGGAACCTGAGCACATTGGACGTGGCGGCCTGCAGCTGCAGAGCGTTGACCTGCTGCTGGAGATCCGCGATACGGTTGCCGGCAATTGCATCCAGCACCTTCTGTACCTGCATGGTGGTGTTCATGTTCACACCGTCGATGGACCTCAGGATTTCGCAGCAGCAGCTCTGCATCTGGCCGGCAACACCGGTCAGTGCGGTTTCCACATTCCCGAACTCACGGATCAGCGAGCTATTGCCATCTTTGATGGCAGTAATCGCGTTGGTCGCGTTCGCAGTGCTCGCGGCGATCGTCTGGGCCGTGCCGTTGTTCACGGCAGCCAGGATCCCGGCCGTGTTGGACTGCAGGTTCTGCGTGTCGAATCCGCGCTGCACTTCTGCGGAAGTCGCGTACTGATTGTTTCCGCCTCCCCATCCGCCGAAGCCTCCGTTGAAAATGCCGAGCAGGATGAGCAGCGCGAAGATACCGCCCATGCCGTTGAGTCCCAGTCCTCCGTTGTCTCCCATATTCATAACGGGAGTGATACCAGTAGAGTCCACAATCATTTCTCCTTTCGTTTTGTTTTATTTACCAACCGATTCGTCTGGCCACTACGACCGGTCGATATTCGCCGTTTTTGCCCTATTTCAGCGCGTCGATAAATTCCTGGGGATTTATACCTTTCTGTCTGCACAGGGCGGTAATTGCCCCGTCTACGCTGCCGTACTGACGGATTGTTTGGGAAACCATCGGATTGTTCTGCACAATCTGGTTCAGAAGTGCTTCCGGGTTTCTCGCGGATCCGAGTACGGACCTGGCCTGTTTAATCATTTCCAGCATCGGGTTTGCTGCCGTACTTCTTCCGAGTTGCTGAAGAATCGCCGGTATTTCCATGGATGATCTCCTCCAGTTTCGTTATTCTGCTCTCCAGGCTGGTATAGTCCGGTACCGGCACCGCATGGTGCGGTGCAATGTCGTACGGTGCAACGGTCTTGTACCCGGCGCCGTCAGTTGTTACCAGCCATACAACCGTTCCGCTCTCGTCCAGCAGCATCGCGCTGCTATTCGGGCCGATCTGGTATGCCCGGGCCCCGTTCTCACCGTTCACCCGGGTCACCTGCTGTGCCGGCTGTGCCGCCGGCTGCTGGAATGGGTTGAAGCTGCCCGGTCCGTACGGGTTTATATAGGGGTTCTGAAATCCGTTCACGTGTATTCCTCCATTCCGCAGTCTTTCAGTATCATGTCCGTCACCTGCTCATCGTCTGGATGGAGATCCATCAGCATTGCCGTCATCAGCATCATTGCGTATGCGGTTTCCACGCTGACTCCGATCAGATCCACCAGCCTCTTGATATTCTTCCAGTATTTCCGTGGGTACATAAGCATCACCGCCATCCGGCAATCACCTCCTTCGGTTAAAATTGTCCAATAAAAAAAGCCTTCTGACGATGGCAGAAGGCGGTATCTTTTGTGGCGTTTTTATGGAATTTTGCGGACAAAAAAAGCCCGGCCTCTTCAGCCGGGCAGGTGGGAGAACAGTTCTCTCTCACCCTCGTGGATCCGTCTCCAGACGGTTTTGTAATCCAAACCGACCTTCGCTCCAATCTCTCCAAGGGTGTCGCCGTCCACCAGTTTCAAGTAGAGCATCTTACGGTCGGTCTTATCATGGATGTGCTCCATAATAAGCGTTTTTATTTGGGTATTCTCATACTTAGGGAGCTGGGTTACTCGTGGCATGGGCCAGTTCCACTATAGCGGCGTTCATGTACTTTACGGTATCATTCCAGATATTTGTCCGGATCGTATACGTAACGACAAAGAGCATGATGACAACGAAGAATCCGATCAGGATGTTGCGGATGTCCATGGAATGCTGCTCGCTCATGCGCTCGATGTCCTTGGTGTGCTGCTCGCTCATGAGTTTGATCGTTTCATGCAGCCGCTCATTGTCCAGGTCCTTGTGCATCATCGCATTTTCATGGGCAAAAAAACTGATGCATGCGACGCTGCTTTTGTTGCTGCAGGTTTCGCATTTGTTTTCATTGCAGGACTCTTCGTTCATCCCATCACTCCTCTCCGCTCTCCTCTATGGGCGGTTGTTCGATCTCGACGATGGTGTTGGCACTGGCTGCATCAACCAGTCCTTCGCCGATGATGTAGGCGATCACGGCAGCGCCGGACATAATGAGTCCGGTGATCTTGACGGCAGCGTCTTCAGTTCCGCCAAAGGTTACGATCAGTCCGGTGACGAACTGAGCCAGGGTTGCCCAGAATTTCCGGGAGGTCAGTTTCTTTTTCCAGTCGATCATGTTGACATCCTCCTCTCTTACTCTTCAGCCTGCGCGGCAGGCGGATTGAACAGTTCCCGGCGGATGACTGTGCCGTCATCGGAGAGCAGAACAATCGCATGGTTCTGCACGCCGGAGTTAACAGCGACTCCGCATTTCGTGTACCAGGCTGCCAGGGCGGTCCGGTTCTGTACTTCGGCTGCGGTGTAGTGTGGGATGGGTGTTACCGTGATTCCGTTCTGGATCTCAATGATGGATGCTCCCATGGTTTGTTTCCCTTCCTTTCGTTATGTTCTCCATTTTCGTCTTCCGTATAGTCTGTATCGGCCGTTTCCGGTGACTTTCTTAATATTCACCGATGTAATGGCAAATGACCCATCGTCAATGAAAACGCCCATTTGATCGTAATTCCCCTGGCAATATCTCATTCGTATTGAGGCCGAGTTCGTGTTGGATATCGCAGAAGTCGCCATTGAAACGATCAGCCCTTTATTGTTCTGAATGTAAAACCAGGCACACTTTGCGTCTCCGCCTACCGTTCTGGAAAAAGCTCCAGGTTCCGGTTGTATCGATTTTGTTCCGTTGTCGTAATTAAACCAAATTTGACCATACTGCCCTTTCGAAGAGTCAACGTCTCCGGTTGCCAATTTCGGAAGCTCGAAAAGCATCATTACTTCGGTTAATTCGAATGACTGCCCATATTTGTCGGTTGTAATGATCTTGTCTGCTTCTTCTGCATTGGTGAACGTTTCCTCGTTGATGATTTCCCAGGGCGCTTCGTAAATTCCCAGCATTTTCTGAATCGCGGCCAGGGCTGCTGCCGGGTATTCGCCAAGGGTGACGGTCTGGTTTGCCAGGTCGACTCCGGCAAGTTTCGCGAGGGCGTAAAAAGCGGAGACGTGCTGCCTTGATATGGGAACGCCTATATTCGACGTCCCTGCTTTGATTTGGTTTGAGCTTCCGTAATCTACAACAACTTTCCCTGTGTTGTTTCCGTCAAGATAAAGGCCCGTACCGAGAATAATAACTCCAGCATTTGAAGTAGATGCTTTCGGAATGTTTGCAACGCCTTGATTCAGAATGGTTGTGCCATCGATTTGAACATCCTGCACATTCCCGCTTGCCCCTGTTTCACCTTTGATCTTGTACCAGTCGTATTCGGTATAGTGCGTCGGTGCAGACGCTTCAGACCCGGAATGGAAACCGATCCACGCATCCGGTGTGGTTTTCATGTCAGAGTCAGCAGTAGGTTGGTTGGCGGCATAACGGATGTAAACGTAGGCGGATTGACCGTCCTGACCGTCCTTACCGTCCTTACCGTCCTTACCGTCAGTACCGTCAGCACCGTCTTTGCCGTCCTGACCGGGCGCGCCATCCTGTCCGTCACGGCCCGGCGCCCCATCCTGTCCATCACGGCCGGGAGCACCATCCTGTCCATCACGGCCGGGAGCACCATCCGCACCATTGAACTCTCCGCTTGCCTTCGCTTCGGTGAGCGCAGTCTCAATCGTGGTGGGGATATCGGTAAGTGCCTGCTGCACTTCGCCCAGGACCGTACCGGCCTGCTCAATAAAGTTGCCAACAGGATCCGGTACCGGTCCTGTCGGCACGATGGACTTGTCCGTCCAGGTCATGGCAATGTAGGATTTCACCACAACGCCGTTGTCGGAGAACGTCAGCTGCAGCTTGCCGTCGCCGTGATTCGTAAGGTCAGCGCTCGTCACGGTCCATACCACGTCATCCCCTTCGCGGGTAACCACAGCGGGGTATGCCGTTCCTGCCGGGTTCACAACCGTCAGGGATGGTATGGCATTCGGATATTCATCGAACACTTCCTTGCTGTGGAATACGATCTGTGTGCGGCCGTTCTCGCCAACCTTGCCCAGGTTGATGAGTTCTTCTTTCAGAAGAGGAACCGCATATGGAAATGCTTTCATGGTATCGACCCCTTTTCCGGATTACTTCCAGTCGCCTTCGTTGTACGTGCCGTCGATCAGGTAGTTCTTCATAGCGGTTTGCGCCTTACTCAGGGTGGGATCCCTTTCGAGCAGAGCAAGCATGCCGTGGCACAACGCCTTATTGCCGCCTTCCAACTCGCTCACTCTGTACTCGTGGTCGTTAAGTTGGTCGGTATGTTCCTTCAATGTCTCATTATCGCAGTCCAGCTTCCGGTCGATTTCCTTAAACCGTTCATCGATCGCGGTCATCTGCTCGTCCAGCTTGGGCTGCAGTTTCGCCAGAACCTTGTCTGCAATCTGGTCTGTAATGTCCGTGTTCGCCAGCTGCCTTTTCTTCTTGCCCTTGTCGATCTCGTCGCGTATGGCCACCACTCCCTTGAAAATGGCCATGAATACGCCGAACATGATCAGCAGCACGACGATCGTGTTCCACACGTCAACGGGCAGCAGCCCTTCCAGCAGCATCGCTTTCTTTTCCTCCACCGTTCTCACCCCTTAATACTTACCCTTGCCGTCTCCAACGACATCGAGATATTTTGCCATCATGTACCAGCCTCTGCGCCTACCGCAGTTGATCTTTGCCCATTCCTCACCGGGTTCAACTATCGTTGCCTTGGTTCCGCATGGGATATTCTCCCATGTCCGGCAGTCTGTGCTTGGGTACTGCCGCATCTTCACCGGTTTGCCATTGTCCGCTACAACAATTGCCTCACTGCCCGTGCTCGGTACCGGCTCAGTGGGGACCGGTGCAGGCGTTGCCGTTTCGGTCTTCGCTTTATTCTCCGCCGCGTCGACCAACGGTTTCGCCTGGCCGTGATAGTTCCATCCGCCGCTCAGTGAAGTATCGACCTTCATCCTGGGGCTGGTCATGTGGGTGATGTTAAGTGGGTCAACCTTCGTCACAATTCCGACATGGTAGTAATCCTTCATGTCGCCGTTGTAGTATGCGTTTCCTTTCTTGTACCGGTCCGGAAGTTTCCATTTCTGCTTTTTCGTTCCGGCATTGCAGGCGAGCTTCACGATGCCTTTTTCATCAGTCGCCTTATATACGATGTCGCCCTTCTTCAGGGCAGATACCTCTTCAATGTATTCCAGGTTATATGTGGCGTATCGGGCCGCGTAATTGCTTCCGTGGATACCAACCCATTTGATCCCCATACGCCGCAGAGCACCGATTTCCAGGCCAATACAATCGCATTCTCCGTTGCTCCCGTCACCCGGCTGTTTATACACCGGGTTAAGGGATTTGATCTTTGCAACCATGCTGATGAACACGTCCACCATCTGGAAGTAGATGTCCATCAGCAGCCCGGCAATCTTCAGGATCACACTCATCCGTTGCCACCTTCTTCCGTCACAGGCACTTCTTCATCGGCGTCGCTTCCCTTCTTCATCTTCATCTCTATCTTTGCCCTGTCGAGCATGGCAAAAACACCCTTCTCATAGATGGAATTTCGGGTGTATGCCCAAACATTCAGGATCATCACGGCCGTGGCAATCACGCCCATATACACGCTGTATTGGGCAGATTCCGGCCGCAGGAGGAGCAGGACGGACAACCAGGTCATGTACATAAACCAGAATACCGCCGTCCACCGCGCCAGCTTTTTGCTGAACTGTTTTCGCGGGTCGATCCGCACCTTGTCCATTGCTGCTCTCCTTTCTGAATTAGTAAAGGCACCGAACGATAAGATTTCTCTCACCATTCGGTGCCTTCATATTCACTTCCGGATTATTATACTACGATTTGTTTTGGAAAATCAATAGCATTATTTATCGTTGCCGCCCATGATGACCACAACGACAATCGCGCCGAACGCCGCACCGAGCAGAAGAAGCAATGCTGCCGTCAAAACCGGCATTATCATTCCCCCGTTCGTCCTCACTTCGTGAGTTTCTCAATGTGTTTCAGCCATCCGTCGATGGTAACTGCCTCCATCCGCATACCTTCCATCACAGACCGGTTCCGGACCTGGCTGCTGATCACCATCTTGTCGTTCGCCGGAATGCCTTCCCACATGTCCTTGTGCTTTTTGTACCACACGGAGAACCGCTTCTCAGTCTTCTTCCTGTAGATCTGGTTCTCCTGGTTTACCCACTCGGGTTTGTTCATCGTGTAGTAGGCATCGAAAACCATGAACGCGGTGAAGAACGTCGCCTTATCAATGATCCCCCTGGACAGGAACTCGTCGATCAGCGCGTCGTTGCTGTCGATCATGTTGTTGTACGTCTTCAGGATGTACTTCGGATCGTGCCGGCATACGGATTCATCGCGCCACTTCCACAGATAGAACGGGGTCTGGCAGTATTTCACTTCCTTGCCGATGTTCTGGCAGAGGATGTTGAAGAAACTGTCTTCATGGATCGTCAGCTTGGGGTTGAACCGCAGGTCGTTGTCGATCAGGTACTGCCGCCGGTGGACCTTGCCGTGAACGAACGTGGAGTCCATTTCGTGGTTGATGTACACAACCTCCTTGGTTTCTGGATGCCGTGACTCTTCCACAAACATGGATACCATGGAGTCGAAACCGGCCTGCATTTCCCGCATGATGATCCAAAGACCGCAGGCGTTGTAGAACATATCGTCCGCGTCGCAGAACATCACATAGTCTGCCGTAGCGTGGTCCAGGCACGCGTTTCGGGTGGCAGATACGCCCCTGTGCAGTTCCTTGTAGTACTCAATCTTGAACGGATAGGACTGCAGGAATTCGTCTGTCAGGAACACGTTGCTGCCGTCGTTGCAGATGATTACGCCGATGTCGTCGAAGGATACGGACTGCTGGATGGCAATGCTGTCCAGCAGCGGCCGTATCACTTCATCTGTCTCGTGATACTGTGGTACCAGGATCTGAAGCTTCATAAACACTCTCCTTTTCACTTTGGTTGTGAGTACTACGATTCGCTTTCATGATACCACAGTACGTGTTAACTTTCAATACCGATTTTATGTCGGCAGTTCGGAGATTGGTTTAATTCGGCTCGCGCTCATGCTGGCAAGATTCGCCTGGGCCTTGTAGCTGGCGAGCAGCTCATCTGCTACATATATGATGGCGGAGCTTGTACCGGCGAACACAGGTGTTCCAAACGAAGCCCTGACGGAGCTGTTTGCAAGGATGACTGCGGTGAGGTCAGGACAGTTTGCGAACGCATTGTTGCCAATCGTCGTAGCCGCCGGGAACGATGCTGTGGTGAGTGCAGAACAGCTCTGGAACGCATACTGGGCAATTGTCGTAGCCGCAGGGAACGATGCTGTGGTGAGTGAAGTACAGCTCTGGAACGCATAGGCGCCAATCGCTGTAGCCACCGGGAACGATACCGTGGTGAGTAAAGAACAGTTCTGGAACGCATACTGGGCAATTGTCGTAGCCGCAGGGAACGATGCTGTAGTAAGTGCAGAACAGCTTTGGAACGCATTGTTGCTAATCGTTGTAGCCACCGGGAACGATGCTGTGGTGAGTGAACGACAGCCCTGGAACGCACACTGGCCAATCGTTGTAGCCACCGGGAACGATACTGTGGTAAGTGCATAACAGTTTTGGAACACATAATGGCCAATATCTGTAGCCTCAGGGAACGATACTGTGGTGAGTGCTGTACAGCTTGCGAACGCATACTGGCTAATGCTTGTAACGGATGGGAACGATACTGTTGTGAGTGAAGTACAGCTAAAGAACGCAGCACTGTAGATTTTTGTAGCCGCTGGGAACGATGCTGTGGTGAGTGAAGTACAGCTCTGGAACGCATAGCTCCAGATGTTTATAACGGATGGGAACGATGCCGTGGTGAGTGCAGAACAGTTTACGAACGCATAGGTATAAATCGATGTAGCCGCTGGGATCGATACTGTGGTGAGTGCAGAGCATTTTGCGAATGCAGATTCGTGGATAGTTGTAACGGACGGGAACGATACCGTGGTGAGTGAACGACAGCCCTGGAACGCATACTGGCCAATACTCGTAGCCGCTGGGATCGATACTGTGGTGAGTGCAGAACAGTCTTGGAACGCACTGGCTCCAATCGTCGTAGCCGCCGGGAACGATGCTGTGGTGAGTGCAGAACAGCCCTGGAACGCAGCACTGCCAATACTCGTAGCCGCAGGGATCGATACTGTGGTGAGTGAAGTACAGTTATAGAACGCATAGGCGCCGATACTTGTAACGGATGGGAACGATACCGTGGTGAGTGAACGACAGTTTGCGAACGCATACTGGCCAATACTCGTAGCCGCTGGGATCGATACTGTGGTGAGTGCAGAGCAGCTTTGGAACACAAAGCTGCCGATACTTGTAACGGATGGGAACGATACTGTGGTGAGTAAAGAACAGTTCTTGAACGCATACTGGTCAATCGTTGTAACAGATTGGAACGATGCTGTGGCGAGTGAAGTACAGCTTGCGAACGCATACTGGCCAATACTCGTAGCCGCTGGGATCGATACTGTGGTGAGTGAAGTACAGTATGCGAACGCATAGTTGCCAATCGTCGTAGCCGCCGGGAACGATACTGTGGTAAGTGCAGAACAGCCTGCAAATGCATACGCTCCAACTAAACCAATGACAGTATCGTAAAATTCAGATATGGACCTCTCTACAACAAATTTAAATGCATTGGAATCACCAACAATTTCAATCGTATTTTCTGGCATTTTCTATTGCACCCCCTTTTTAACTCGGCAGTTCGGAGATTGGTTTAATTCGGCTCGCGCTCATGCTGGCAAGATTCCCGTAGGCCTTGTAGCTGGCGAGCAGCTCGTCTGCAACATATAGGATGGCGGAGCTTGCACCGTTGAACACGTTTGTCCCAAACGAAGCCCTGATGGAGCTGTTTGCAAGGATGACTGCGGTGAGGGCAGGACAGTTGTAGAACGCAGAGTTGCTAATCGTTGTAGCCACCGGGAACGATGCTGTGGTGAGTGCAGAACAGCTCTGGAACGTACCTGTGGAAATAGTAATAATTGCTGGGAACAATACTGCTGTGAGTGCAGAACATTCTCTGAACGCATATGCGCCAGTACTCTCAAGCGCAGGGAACGATACTGTGGTGAGTGCAGAACAGCCCTGGAACGCATAGTGGTCAATTCTTGTAACGGATGGGAACGATACCGTGGTGAGTGAACGACAGCCCTGGAACGCATACTGGGCAATTGTCGTAGCCGCTGGGATCGATACTGTGGTGAGTGAAGTACAGTATGCGAACGCATAGTTGCCAATCGTCGTAGCCGCCGGGAACGATACTGTGGTGAGTGCAGAACAGCCCTGGAACGCATAGAGGTCAATTCTTGTAACGGATTGGAACGATACCGTGGTGAGTGAACGACAGTTTGCGAACGCATACTGGCCAATACTCGTAGCCACAGGGAACGATGCTGTTGTGAGTTTAGTACAGTTATAGAACGCATAGCTGCCAATACTCGTAGCCGCAGGGAACGATACTGTGGTGAGTGAAGAACAGTTTGTGAACGCACTGGCTCCAATGCTTGTAACGGACGGGGTCGATACTGTGGTGAGTACTGTACATCCTTCGAACGCACTGGCTCCAATCGTCGTAGCCGCAGGGAACGATACTGTGGTGAGTTTAGTACAGCTTGTGAACGCATATGGACCAATTGTTGTAATTTCGCTGTTCTCAATTGCTCCGGAAATAGTTTTCTTAATTAAAGGCCGCGTCAAGCCAACATCAAGTGCAAATGTTGCCGTGTAGGTTTGGCTTCCGGTAACGGCCGCGATAGAGGGTGCCCAGCCGGTGAACAGATACCCGGTTCTGGAGGATGTCGGGTTCGATCCGGAGTATGCCGGAACCGTTCCGTAGGCAACCTGCAGCGTCTGCAGCGTGCCGCCGCCGTCCTCGTTTGCCTTCACGAACGTGATCGTGTATAGTCTGACACTCTCTGCGAAGACCGCATACAGCGTTCTGTTGGACGTCACGTTGTTCAGCGCGTTGGCGTCAGGCGTAGTGGAGTTCGGGTTTGAGCTCCAGCCGGAGAACGTATAGGTTGTGCTGACTGTGCTGGCCTTGGTCGGGTTGCTGGACGGGCCCTGTGCGTTCGTACCGCTCTGGATCTTCTCGATTGCGTACTGAGAGGATCCGACCATGTACGTAATCTGCACGGAGCTGTCGTAGAACACGGCCGTATAGGTGGTGTTTCCGGTGATCGGGCCAACGGAAGGCGTCCATCCCTCGAAGGTGTAGATGCCGCCGTCGCTATTCGTGCTGGTCGGCGTATTGCCCGTGTATACCGGGGTAGTTCCGTACGGCACGTTCTGGATGGTCTGGAGTGTTCCGCCACCGTCGATAGCGGCACGCACAAATGTGACCGTGTACTCACGCAGCGTGCGGCTGTAGGCAGCGTATACGCGCCGATCGGCAGCAACGTTGTCGAATGCGCTCGGGTTCGCTGCCTGGGCATCCGTACTCAGTGCCCAGCCAACAAATGTGAAGGTGTACTGCTCTGTGCTCGTCCGGCTCGGGGATCCGGTGTACAGCTCGCCGACGCCGTCCACATAGGACTTCGTGGCGATCAGCGTCTCGCCGTCCCAGCTGTAGTAGTACACGTTGCTGGTCACGTGGTCGTAGGTGATCCGGACGTCCGGGTACCGGGCCTGGATGGAAGCAATCTGGCTGCCTTCCGCAGTCACAACGTGGATGTTGCCGAATACCTGGGCATTTTCCGTGTTGTTGCCGTTCTGGTCCAGACCGCGCATGGTGTCGAGTTTGTCGAACATCGTGCTGACGTCGTCCAGGTCATTCAGGTTCCATGTGAAGTTGTACAGACGGACACGGCAGCCGGTCGGCAGGTCACTCACGATGTCCAGGGTATCCACACAGCTTGCGGGGTTCTCCAGGAACAGGGTCGTGATGTGCGTGTAGTCCGGGCAGACAAACTCGGTCATGCTCGTCTGGTTCCGCAGCGTCAGGTTTGTGACCGTGCCGGGCAGGTGCAGCTTGCGGATCGGGCTGCCGTTCGGCAGGTCCACGGCCGTAATCTGCGTGTTGTCGAAGTACGCTTCCTCAATGGAAGTGCAGCCCGTCATGTTCACGCTCTTCATTTCGCCGGCACCCAGGTTCACGCAGTTCCGGCAGTCGATCTTCTTCAGCAGCCGGTTGTTGCCCAGGGTCAGGCGCTCAAATGGCAGGTTCTCATAGTTCTGCGCGCTGTCGCCGATCTTGATGTTCTGGATCCGCGTGGCATGGCTGAAGTCCGCCCAGCCCAGCTTGAACGCGCTCAGGTCACCAACGTCCGCAATCTGTGTCGCGGAGTAGATGTAGGTTTCTGTATCGCTCAGGTTGTCGATCGGAACCTCGATCTCTACCGGGGTGCCCTGCGGTGTCTTTTCCTGGCCGGTATAGCTGCCGTACTTCACGGTCACGTACAGATCGCTGTACGGAGTAATGGTCAGGCTGCTCCGGGCGTACGCGCGGAACTGGATTACCTCGCTCAGGGCGTCGCCGCTGGACCACTTGCTGTCCATGTACTTGAAGCGGTTGCTCAGCCACCAGCGACGCTGTTCCATCTTGGAACCGAGCATCATTTCCAGGTATGCATCCGTCGGTTCCTTCCCAGGATCCGGGCTGGTCAGCGGGTAGATGTACTTGTACTGGCTGTCCTCAATCCACACCGCTTCAGGCCAGAATGCCTGGTGGTCCTCAAAACGTTGCTCCACGTTGGCGTAGGTCAGGATGCCGTTGCTCCGCAGAGACTGGTACATCCGGCGGATCTCATTCGGGAACGCATCACGCAGGTTGTTCCAGAGTACGCTGCTCTGTCCGGTAAACACGTCCCGGCCGTTTCCGGTATGGTCCGTGTCCTCCAGGCTGTAGGTGAACGTCAGGCTGCCTTCGTTGTTGATACCCAGTGCGGTGTCCATGTCGTACGGTTCGCACACGGCCTTCCGGTCGATCGCAAGGTTCAGGCTGGGATCTGTGTCGCTTCCGCTGAAACCGATGAAGAGGTTCTTTGCGCGGCTGTCCGCCAGCAGGAAGAACTCTGTGAAGATGTAGTAGAAGACCAGGGAGTCGATCTCCGCGTAGTCGCCGATGTGCGCCTTGAACTTGGCCAGTCGGTACGCGGCCGTATCGTATTCGTACGTCACGTCGTCGATGGTCACTGGCGTAATCGCATCGCCGGTCGCTTCTTCGCGGTAGGTGCTGTAGATAAAGCTCTGCAGCTCCTGAAGCTTGGTGTAGTCCGTCCAGGTGTCATCCGGGAACCTGGCTTCGTAGTCGTACCGCCAGGTTTCCTTGATATCGCCGGTGGTCGGATCCTCGCGCATGGTCTCATCGAAGTAGTCGCTCTTGAACAGCATCAGGTTGCTGGTGTTGTTCTGGAACTCCCAGGATTCCATCTCATCGTGGTATCCGTACGGGGCAGGCGCGCGCTTCGGGAAGTTGAAGTTGTACTTACCGATGAACGTGGTCTGGTTGTTGCTGGTGTTCGTCCAGAAGATGACGATCGGGAAACCGTAGATACCCTGGCGGACCTGGCTGTCTGCCAGCATCTCGCGGGTCTTGTACGGGGTCATGTCGCAGTACAGTTTCACCAGCTCCACGTTGTTCGCACCTTCTGAGGAGGCAACGTCTGCCTTCATGACGAACCGGTTGAACGGCTTTACGGTGCTCACCATCTGGAAGTCGGATTCGTGCTGTCCGTTCGACATCTCAAACCCGTTCTTGAACTGCATGTCGTAGTTCTTGCGCGGGTATACGGCAGAAGATGTACCCTGAACGTTGATCTGGCAGCCGGTGAACTCGAAGCTCTTGGTCGGGTCAATGGGGTTCACGAACCGGCCGGAGCAGGTCTTCTTGTCACCCTTGTACTGCGGCAGCTCTTCACACTCGATCACCATGTACGGGAGGTTGCCGGGCAGCTTGGAAATCGCGATGTTTCCGTACGCATCGTAAACGTTGTTCCGGCTGAAGCGCTGGAGCATCAGTTCGCCGTCATGCGTGTCGGCAATCCAGTTGTTCAGGATCTGTTCGCCGGTCAGGTCATTGGCGTACACGCGGATATTGTAGATATCCACCGTCGCCATTTCTCCTCCGATCACGATGTTCACCGGGCCAACCTGGGTGAAGTCATCGTTGCTGGGGTACTGCACCACGCGGCTCGGAATGCCGTTGATGTAAGCCATCAGCAGGCGGTTCTCACTGCGCTTCTGGATCACGAAGCTGACCCGGACGTGGTCTTCATCCTTGAACTGCACACTCAGTTGGCTCTGCTCACTTCGGATGAACGCAATCTGCGGGCCCACCATAAAGCCGCGGTTGGCATCCGTGAAGCACTGGATGATCACATTGTTGTAGTCCCGTACATCCCGGGCAGCAAATTCCAGCTCAATGGTATAACCGGTGTTCCGGAAGTCGTTCTCAAACGGCTTGAACGGGATCGTGACTGTTGCGCCTGCATTCACGCGCAGTACGGTCGCGTTGTCATCGTCCCGGACCCATCCGTTGCTGACGAAGTTGAATCCGGAAAGCGTCGCGCTGATCGTGTTCGAGTCTGCATCAATGAATTCCCAGACGGCAGGATTCGCTTCCAGGTTGCTCCGGCCGCGGCTGGTCAGGAAGAGTTTCAGATCTTCCGTCTCCGCCTCAGCATTCATTTCAGCCTCGTTCACCTGCAGGCCGATGGTCTTCACAGCCGTTCCGCTGTGGATGGTCAGGGTGTGATTGCCCGTGGTGTCCATGCGGGTCTGGAAACTCTGCATTTCACGTCCAATGTCAGGCAGAGTCAGAATCGTGATGCCGTCCTTCTTGATGGTCACGTTGCTCACCTGGCTGCCGGGAGTGTACACCATGAATGGCACCGTCAGCGTGGTATACTGATCCACGATGTTCTGGCTGAAGCTGGAGGAAATGATCGGGGTATTGTTGCCGGCCGTCACCCACATGATGTCGTACGTGAGCACGTTACTGGTAACGGTCTGGCCGTTGATGGACGCAGTAAACCACACCCGAAGCTGATGCGCTCCGTGTGTCTGCTGCCTGATAATCTGGCTCATCTGCCGGCCGCTGATGGTGGTTACCATCGGATCCAGCTCAGTACCGTCCAGCTCAAAGTGAACCGTCTTGCTGAACGCACCGTAAGGCGTGAATGTAAAGGTCAGCGCGCCACTCTGGATCTCGCTGTCATCGAATGTGCTTTCCAGCCGGAGCTGCTCAACCGTCACGTTGAACTGCTTCCACTTGCTCTTGCCGTAACCGTCGGTCACGCGGACCACCACGCGGTTGTCGCCGCGGTTCAGGTAGTCCTTCACGTTCACCGTAAAGCTGCCCTGGGCAATATTGCGGCTTTCCTTCGTTATGCCGCCGATCTCAACGGTCATGACGCCCTGTCCTGTCGGGCTGCCGTCTTCGATACTGCTCCAGGTGAAGCTCAGGATGACATCAACATTCTCAGCAACGGTAGTGCTGGCCCAGCCGGTGGTATTCGTCAGCGTCACCACACTGCCAGCCACGTCTCCGCCGCCACCGCCGGATCCGCCACCGCCGATTCCGGTAATCGTAAACAGCGTGTCTCCGGCCTCATTGTAGAAGTAGGCTACGCCGTCTTCCACATCGCCGTTTGCAACATGGTTTGCCGCCCCGCTTTCCAGGGCATTCACGCGGTTGCGGATTCCCATTACCGCATCTTCAACCTCACCGAGGTTGTTGTTGATGTTGTTGACGGCGGAGCGGGTCTGCATGGCATACGTTTCGGCGTCGTTTGCTGCCTGTGCTGCCTGTCTCGCCGCTTCCTGGGCTGCAGCAGCCGCGTTTTCAGCCGTGGCAATGGTCTGTGCGATCTCTTCATCGTCAGCTTCAACCGACACTTCCACGGTCTGCTCCTGGCTCTCCGGAGAAATATCAACCTGCTCGCCTTCACTGTCGGTCACATCCACAGAAAGGCTTTCCTGGTCATTCTGGTCTACGTTCTGTTCAACCTCGTTCTCATTGCTCTGGAGATCCAATTCGATATCTGGTGCCATGTTGCTTCTCACCTGCCTTTCTGTCTGGATTGATTAGAAGTCACTCAGCACTTTCTGGACCACAAAGTCCTTTTCTTCCCACGGGGTCTTGACGCGGGTACCGCCGTTGATCTTCCCGGACTGGGAATCATACGTGGGTTCCCAGACATACCGGACCTGCCACTTGTACGTGCCGGGCTGCCAGTCGTCCGTCTGGTCGTTGGTGAACACGACTGTGAAGGATCCGTTGTTCAGCGGATACTCCTGATAGAACAGGGGTTCTCCGCCTCCGCGTGGGGCAACGGTGAACACCGCACGGTCACCGGTCGCGAATGTCGCATTGTTCGCATGGATCGTCATCTCGCCGGTATCGCCCCTGCTGATGGTAATCTTGTCACCTTCTACTTTAAACATTGTCCTTCTCCTTTCACACATATTCAATTCAAAAAAAGGCATCGAATGAAAAGTCCTCTCATCATTCGATGCCTTTGGGATATTCGGTTCTTTCTTATTGTATCAAACAAACCCTTATGTTTCAAGAGGTTTGTTATTTCGTCAGGCAGACTACGGAGCTTCCGCCCACATCCACCTGGATACTTGTCAGAACAGTGAACCCATCCCATTCGGCCACGTCGCCGTACTGATTGGATACCATGTGCGCGGTCTTCTCAGCGGATCCGAACAGCGCATACAGGTCAATGAAACTGCGTCCGCCGGCCATGTAAATGGCAATGTTGTCATCGCCGAGCTTCACCACGTACGCGTCCTGAACTTTCGTTCCGTCGGAGAGTTCAATCCACTCCTTCATCGTTTGCGACCCCCTCGTTGACGATCTCAACGTCCGCATTATCCGGTACGCCCTGGCAGTTGCCAGGATCCTGCGGGGCAATTTCGACTCCGACAACACCCTTCGCTTCCAGAACGGCCCGAAGGTTATTCATGATCCGGTTCAGTTCGAAGCCAAGCGTGTCTACCTGGTCTACCCGGACCGTCGTCCGTCCGAGACTGTTCACAGCGTCCTGGATCACATCAATGTCTGTGTACATTTTTTCCTCATTCATGTATTTTTCCTCCTTAAACATGACTTATAAGAATCCTGTATGTTTTCCCACCAAGAGTAAAGTAGATGTGTTTTATGCTTGATGAAATGGTCACTTGGGAATCGTATGACGATGCGGTGCTTGTACTTGCATACACATTGCCGAGAGATGGCATTGGAAGATAACCGTATATTGTACCTGAGTTTGTGGACTGCCTTGCGCTGAATTGTCCATTTTCCAATGTAAGACATACGGTTCTGTACGTCGAACTACCATCGCTTCCGTATGCATTCACAAAAAATCGTGAACTCATAGGGGACGATGCTTCAAAATCCATTCCTGATACTCCACCCGCTGTTGTGGAAACAGTAACTTTTGATAGTCCGATGTACCCGCTGTCCGGATATACCGCTCCGTTGGACGAAACCGTCTTTTCCTGGAGAATGCTGGAAACCGTATACCGCAGGGTCGTCGTATACCGGGATGTCGGGTTCGCTCCGCCACCGTTCTGGGATCCGATGTAGAACGGAACGGTGATCTGCGTGCTGCTGTACACCGTCGGGCTGCCGTTCTGCGCAACGACCAGGTCCACATCATGGTCGCCATAGTTTCCGCCGATTCCAAGGGTAAAGCTGGACACGTTGGTAGTCGTGCTGTCGTTCACCTGCTTCGCCGTCACCGTAAGCACGCTACCACTCCATGACGACGATTGGGTGGTAGCCTTACTAAAAGTTACTGTTCCCCCGTCCCACTTCGTAAGGGTCAGCACATTGTTCGCTACACTCGCGCTCTTGATCGCGCCCTTGATGTTTGTTGCGGTTATGTCGTAGTACTCACCGCTCTGCGTTCCGATCAGCCGAATATGTCCGCCGCTCGTCACGCTGAAGATCGGTGCCTGCACATAGCTGTTGGCCGTGGTCAGGTTGATGTTCCCGCGGAATACAGCGCTCTTCTTGACCACCAGGTTGCCGTCGTCGATCTCCAGGGATCCGTTCACGGTTGTGGTACCGGTAATGCTGACCTTATCAGCGGCAATCAGCGTTTCACCTTCGCCGCTTGCGTTGATCCGTGTCAGGATATATGCCCGGGTGGAATGGTTGTCCGTGTACAATGCCGCGCTGCTGGATGTAAGTGCCAGTCCACTCTGCATCTGCGTGTACTTATTGTCCACATAGAGCTTTGCGGTACTGGTGGATAGTGCCAATCCACTCTGCATTTCCGTGTACTTGTTTTCCACGTAGAGCTTCGCAGTGCTGGTGGATAGTGCCAGCCCGGATTGCATTTCTGTGTACTTGTTTTCCACGTACAGCTTTGCAGTACTGGTGGATAGTGCCAGGCCGGATTGCATTTCTGTGTACTTGTTTTCCACGTACAGCTTTGCGGTGCTTGTGGACAATGCAAGCCCGGACTGCATCTGGGTATACTTATTGTCCACGTAGAGCATTGCCGAGCTGGTGGAGAGCGCCAGGCCAGACTGCATCTGGGTGTACTTGTCTTCGATGTACAGTCTCGCGGAGCTGAGTGTCAGTTCCAGTCCGGCACGCATCTGCTGGTACTGATCCTCCACGTAGTAGTGCAGGTACTCGCTGTTCCGCAGTCCGCTGCGCCCGCCGCCGTACTTCTTTCCGCTCATCTTCGGGATGGACGGCCGCTCTTCGTTTCCGCCGGCGGAGATCTGCACCTGGGTATCCTTCCGCCAGGTTACCTTGGCCTTGTGGACCGGGCTGCTGTAATTGACTCCGTTCCGGACAACCGTCACAACGTCGCCTGCTTCCAGACTCGGATCCGCGAACGTGTTCGCCTCCAGAGGATGATACCGGAGCGCACTGTTCAGCCGGTTATAGATCGGCTGCAGCGATGCGCCTGTAACGTTTGCCATTTCATCCCACCCCCCTTAAAAGCGGATTGTCCTGGATCAGGTATCCTTCCGTTCCGCTTCCGTATGTTGTCTGCGAACTGCCCTGTGTATCCCGGTTGTACAGCTTCGTCACCTGCTTGGTTTCATACCAGTATGGGGTGAACTCGCTGTAGTTCCCGGCGCCCAGGACCTGGCCTGTTCCATCCCGGATCCAGTCCAGGATCATCTTCCCATCCCGGTTGAACCGGGCATTGCTGCACGCAGCCTCCGCAATCCACTTGATCACGTCGCGGACCGTGGCATTGTCAAAGTCCTGCGGTCTGGAAGCAATCGTCGCGGTACCGTTGATAAACGGATCCGGCAGGATGTACTCCACTCCGATCTGCGTACACAGCTGCACAAACAGCTCGGAGATCGTAGCCGGGAATGTCACCGTAATGTCGTTGATGTCCTTGTCGAACTTCGTCATGAAGTCGTAGCACGTCATGTCGATTTGGATGACATCCGGTGCTTTGGGCCGCTTTGCAACGAAGCATCCAAGAGGACAGTACTCAAACTGTTCCAGCGTGCCGGCCTTCCATACCTTCAGCAGATGGGTACCGGGCGCATAATGCATTCCTTTTCCGGCCCATTCGCTGCTCTTATTGATGATGAATCCGTTCAGCAGGTTGCTGGACGTGATCTCATTTCCGGTCGCATCGTCGTACACGTTGTAGTGTCCGTTACAGTCGAAGCAGTACACCTTCCCGTCATACAGCACGATGCTCTTCACCGCGTATGCCGGCTGGGAGGAGAGCGATACGTTGTTCCTTTTTACATACGGGTACGTAGAATACGCCGTATACGTGTTTGTTGCCACCACACGGGCCGTCTCGCCTGTGGATGAACTGTAAGCCGTCTTGCTGATCGAAACGCCAATCAGGGCCTGAAAATCGCCAAATTCGTAACTGTTCAGCAGCCGTTCATCGTTCGCCAGCGTAAACTGGATCTCATTGCTGGTAGCCTGACCGATGGAAAGGTCTTCTTCCATGTTGAAGTTGTCACTGAAGACGATACCATCGTCAACGATGATGTCCTCATCCGTGAACACGCAGTCAGAGAAAATCAGCAATGCCTTCTGCTCATTGCCGTTTGCGATTGCCGCATGGAATGCGTTGCTGCAGCTGTACATTGCTGATTCACTTCCTTCTCAGTACTCAATGAATTTCAGTTTCAGGTCGAACAGTGCGATGTTCGGTTTCTCCGGGATGTAGTAATGGTTCTTGCCGGTCCGGTCGCCCACGTAGTACTGCCCGGTATAGGTATCCTGGAACGTCCGCGGATCCGGTGCCTTCAGCGTAAACTTCGGACTGTTTATTGCTGCCAGGATCTGCGCCAGCTTCTCCCATTCCAGCCCGTGCCATTCAAATTCATAATTGATCTTCGATGCCACGTACGCGCGGTGGAGATATCCGGTCGCGTCCCGGCCACCGCTTGTGTCCAGGTCGCCCACCTGGTATGTCCAGCTGGAAGGGTCCGGCAGGGTCGTGGTGACTCCGTTGTTCGTCACCTGAATCCCCATGATCTCGTTGTACTGCAGCAAGTCTCTCACCCTTTCGGTATAAAACCATTCCTGGCGAAGATGCAGTGCTTCCGCATATGCGTCCGCAGCTGCATCCGTCGTAAACTTCCCCAGGTATTCGCCGGTGTCCAGGTAGTGCTGGATCGCAGCCTCATCGCTCAGGATCACACCGTTCACGATGCTCGGCAGAAGAACGACCTCATTGTCAATCCCTACCGTGAAACTCAGCTCCGTGCTGATGCTTCCGTTTGGGTTGTGGACCACAATCCGGTTGTTGAGGTCGATGTTTCCCTGACCCCAACGACCGATTGTGTCAACATATGATTGACTCATATGCCCTCCTTATCCGCCGACAACGACATTGTATTCATCGTTGCTCCTGGCATTGTGAGCACCCCAGGCCGAGTTCGGCATAACATTGATGGACCACTTCTTGCCGGCAATCCGGTTGACCGCTGTAATCAGCTGGTTCATCAGCTGCCGGTTTTCAATCTGCATGCTGCTTATGCCGTCGCGTACTCCTCCGGAAATGTTCGCCTTGCTCTCTTCCGGTGTGGCCTGGGTTCCTCCGGATGGCGGAATGACGATCGAGTTCGGGAGTTTGATGGATTTCGCTCCGACGGCCGCGAAATTGTCGATGCCTGTAGTGTAGACAGACTTGCCGTTGGTCACGTTCTTGATGCTCTCATCGATCTGATCCTTCGTCTGCATCTCCCACTTCTTGATCAGGTCCTCTGTTTCAGCAACGCCGAATGCTTCTTCCATGGCCTCACGGATCTTTGCCTGTGCGTCTTCGCCCATAACATTCCATGCGTAAATTCCGGATTTTTCAATTGCATCCGCCAGGTCACTGTTGGTTCTCCTGATAAGTCCGGTTATGACCTGGTTTATGTCGTAGCGCCCGCCAAGCAGACCGTTCTTCAGATAAGTACCCAGACCCATAAGGTTTTCCACATCGTCCAGATCGAGCTTGAACTTGTTCAGCGTTTCACTGTACCGATCCTGCAGGAACTCAAGCACCATGGTTGCGCCGGGTTTACTGTACTGCCTCACGCCTTCTTCGATCGCATCATTGATGTGTTCACCCATGTACTTGTACTTCGCGATAGCAGACTTGAGCGGCTCCTCATTTTCGTTCGCTCCGGTCGCAATCAGCGCGGCAACCAGCTCACCCTGCGTGGTGTACTGCTGCATGACAAGCTGTCTTTCTTTCTCGGTCAGTTCTTTGACATAATCCGAGTATGCGGAAATGACCTGCTGGTAGCTTGCCTTATCCAGGTCCCCGATTTGGATCTGCATATTGGCAAATGCTTCCGAAGAGATCTTCGCGCCGGCAATGGCGTTCGTCACATCAGACACCTGCTGCATCAGGGCAGCCAGTACTTCGGGTGTGCTTTCAATGATCTTCTTTCCTTCTTCCGTGGTCAGCAACTTACCGATCGCAGCGCCCTTTGCCTTGACGAATTCGTCCACCTTGTCCCAGCCGGATGTATAGGATGTGAACCATGTACTCGCATCCGTTGTGTCGGATCCGGCAAGACTCGGCGTAAACTGGAGTGTCAGCTTGCCCAGGTTCTTGGCATCTTCAATATATCCGGATACGGCACCCACAATACCGCCAGATCCATCCATATTCTCGCCCAGGATGGCCTTCTTCAGTTCTGTGTAGTCTTCGTCCTTTGCAACGCCGAGCTTAATTACGTTCAGCGTTCCGAGCGCCTCCGTAACCTTCGTTTCGATATCTTTCTTGTCAGAAGAAAGGTTGGTCAGGCTTTCGTCGATGATACTGACCGTCACAGGAATGCTGACAGTGAACATCTTGCTGTTCACAAATTCCTGCACCTGCTCATTTGTGAGAGTGATATCCCCCCACTTGACATCCTGTTTCCGGATCATGGCAACAACGCCGAGTGCAACAGCAAACCCTGCGCCGATTGCCAGTGCTGCAACACCGCCTACTGAAAGTGCCGCACCGAGCGTTGCACCGCCGATCAATTCGAATACGGTCACGCCAAGTCCTGCAGCAACCGCACCGGCCACACCGGACTTTACCGTTTCAAATGTGATTTCCCCGGTATTTACCGCATCGGCAATTGCCTTGATTGCAATTACCGCGCCGATGCCGATTGCCGCAACTTCACCACCGGCCAGAATAGCCTCTGCGGTGGGAACTCCGGACGCCATTGCGAACAGCGCGAATCCTCCGCCGAGCTTCAGGCCGCTCTTCACTGTTGTGAGAATTCCTTCTAATGACAGGGCAGATACATCCGCACTGCCGATGAGCGCGATGATATCCGCAACCGCACTCAATGTCAGAGTGACACCCGCGGCTACCTTTCCGGCGCCCTTGCTGATTACGCCAGAGACTACCCTGTTTGCGAGATAAGCACCAATTGCTGTCTGCAGCACATCTCCGATCAGCCAGCCAATGTCCCCTGTCTTGAAGTATTCTTTGTCCAGCATCATCGTAAGGTTGAACGACAGGTCAATGATTGCGCCCGTTGCGATAAGGCCGCCCAACGTAGCCAGCGTTCCGGTCATAAGTGTGGATACCTTCCAGCCGGCGATTGCCGTTCCGATCATGGCCACAAGGTTCATGATTCCGCCGAACTGTTCCTGGATTCCTTCGGCGAGACCCTTGATCGTGCTGTCGTACTCCTTGACCTCTTCAAACATGTTCAGGTAGTCTTCAACGGTCTTGCCCGTATTACTGCCTGCCCCGCTGGTTTCACTCTGGATGATGTTCAGTTCATCCCAGTCCGCCAACAGGTCTTTAATCGCATTCCCGGTCTTCT
The DNA here is from genome assembly GCA_001604035.1 of Clostridiales bacterium Firm_05. Taxonomy (GTDB): domain Bacteria; phylum Bacillota; class Clostridia; order Oscillospirales; family Ruminococcaceae; genus Ruminococcus. Next base: position 14,362 of record LVAK01000260.1, on the reverse strand, counting down.
TGGCTGCCTTCGTTTGTTTATCGAATGCAGATACCGTTTGCGGCAGTGCGCGCGTCCAGGTTTTCTGTCCGCGCAGGAGTGCCAGGAACTGGTTCAGGTAATTCACGCCTTCAATAAACCAGCCGACAAGCGTCTGCATCAGCGGAATCAGCGACTGGATCAGCGGGGACACTGCTGCGCCGATGCTGTTCTTCATCTGCAGCAGCGAAGATACCGCACTGTCCATGGCCGGGGCGAGATCGCCTCCGATGGCCTTGCTGTAGTTGTATACGTTTTCCAGGCCTTCCCGGAAACCTTCCGTCACATTCTTGATAATCGAACGCAGGAAACGGTATCTTGCGATCTGGCCGAGCTTCGCAAGGAGATTTCCAAAACGAGTATGACGCGCGGCATGAGCAAGCTCACGCAGCCGTTCTGTCAGTGATCGTGTTGCTTCGCTGGCCTCTTCTTCCCGCTGCTGAAGATCATCAACATTGGACTCTGCTTCTCTCACAGAAACTCCAAGATACCGTGCTGCTTCCTCAGCCGAGCTGAATACACTCACGGTCGGCGGGGTCCAGCCCGCTTTAAGCATTGATTCCTGAAGCAATTTATTCGCTTCTTGCACAGTAATGCCCATGGAGCGGGCTGCTTCTTCGATGGTTTTGTATAGAACAACGCCGTCCGTTGGCGCAGCCGTCATTGCCGCTGTAGCTTCCTGCTTTGCCTCCGACATCCGCTCGGCAATCCGTTCCCAGGTGTTTTCCAGGTTTTCGTGGTATGGGATAATCGCATTCACGGTTTCCCCGTACTCCTGCACCTGGGAGATAACATTACCCATGTGTCCGGAATCGCGTACGGTTTCAAAGGACTTCTTGATCATGTCCCCGTACTGCACCATATCCCGGGCAGAGTCGCCCATCTCTTCGCCGAGAGACTGGATCGGCAGCTTGGATGGATCCAACTTCTGCATTTCGTCGACAAGGTTGCTTACAGTCGACGTGGTCTCTGCTGCTCGCTGCCCAACGTCGTCGAATCCTTCGTTGATGCCGCCAACAGATTCCATTGTTTTCTCAACAGCCTGCCGGACGCTTTCTACGCTGGTACCGGTGTTGATCTTGATATTGATATTCTCCAGGCCCTTCAGTTTGCTCAGTTCGTCTGCGAGTTGGCCGATCTTTGTGATCGTAGAACCGCTGATTTCGTCATTGATAACCTTGCCGAGCTTCGCAATGCTGGTTGCAACCGGAGAAAGCTTAATTCCGCCAGATACCGCGTGCTTAATACGAATGAGCGCGTCATCAAGTTTGTTCAGACCTTGTACTGCTAATTCAGAGTTCTCCTGGATTTGTAAATTCAGTACTCCTACATCCGGCATAGTCTTTCCTCCCTTGCTGACGCGCCCATTTTACTTCTCAGCAGATTCCGCCTTGGCTTCCTGTTCCTTCTTCCTGAACCTCTTATTGAACTGGGAGGCCATCGCCTGGAACATTGCCATTGCCATCTTCTGCTGGTTTTCTTCCTTGGTTTTCTGATCTTCTTCCTTCTTCTTGTCCTCGGCTGTTTCGAGGATCGGCTTTTCGATGTACTTTGGCAGATTCGTGGAAGGCTTTACATTCAACCCTGCCACGAGCAGCGGTGTGGCATTCAGGGCGGACATGATGTACTGTCCCATGTACCAGTTCTGCCGGTCCACCATCATCTGCTCATTCTTCATCCGGATTTCGTACGCTTTCCGGGCCGCGCGTTTGGTTCCAAACTCGCCGTCCCAGTACTCGTCATACGTCATCCCAATAGCCATATACTCCGGAAGGAATTGATCGAAAATATCACCATACGGTCTGGGCTCCGCCTGCTGGGGTTCTTCCTCCCAAATCAGTCGGTCGCCCACGTAGGGTCTTCATCTTCATCCACGGCGCCGTCTTTCATGAGGTCCTCAACGGGCTTCAGATAGAGCTTGATCAGTGCGCCGAGCAGCTCTTCCTTCTTGTTCTGCTCGTCCCAGATCTTCATGATCTTCTCTGGCGGCATACCCTTGTGGTGCATCTGGAAAGCACCGACGAACAGTTTCTCGACCATGGTGTACGGATAGTCGGAGTTGATCACGAACCCGTTCCGTTCCATGCTCTTCACCACGCGGGCGTTGAATTCCAGCGTGTACTTGTTGCCTTCATTGTCCCGGAGTGTTACACGGGTAAAATCCTTTTCAGTAATCGCAGCCATTGGCTTGCCTTCCTTTCTCGTCTGGTGTTCAGACACTTTTATTTTTCGGCATATCTATGCCAGCCATATATGTGACACCCGCACAGGGAGGAAGGGGTTACCTCCCTCCCTGTGCAGATTGTCAGTCGACGTCCGCCGTGATGACGGTGCTGGGCACGCAGGTGATGGTCATGCCGACAGCTTCGTTGACCGAACCGCCGTTGATGCCAACGGAGATGTCGCCGGTCCACTCGAACTTGCCGTTGTGGCCATCCGGAACCTCGGAGCCGGCAGAACCGGACGCGCCAAACCAGAGAGCGTAGTCGTACTGGTGGTCCGCCAGATCTTCCACCGCCGCGTAGTTCTCGGGCGTGTAGTTCGCGCCGTAGGTCTGCTCGGACGTGTCGCCGATGCCCTTGATGTACTTCCGCATCGCATCGGACAGAGTGGTGATGTCGATCCGTTCGTTCGGGGGAATCAGATCCGGGAAGGACGTGATGTCAACGACCTTCTCGTAACTGCCCGCAGACGTGGTCTTCACCATCAGGTAAGTCTGATAAGTGGAAATTCCCTGTACAGAGTTAGACATGCTCGCAACCTCTCTTTCTTTCAGGATTTTGTGAAAACGCATGGATGCGTGGATAGAATCCAAACTCGCAATCATGCGTCTTCGGGATATCGAGTTGCCAGGTAGTTATGTCCTGCGGTAGATCGTTCCGTTCTGGTCGATTACTGCCTGGTACCTGGCCGTGTACCTTACGACATCCAGATTCCCGGGGTTATCAATGTACTGCCCGCTGATCCTGGAGAAATTCATGCTGATCATTTTTTCGTCAACAGCCTTGAACAGCTGCCGGCACTCGCGCTTCGTCAGCGCGTACCCGTCGAACTGGTAAGTGATCAGCGAGTAATTTTCCTTCGGTGTGGAGCTCTGCCGTTCCCGGACCGTATCGTTCCCGATCTCGATCATGGATCCGGCCGGAAGACCAACTGGATTCACAACGCGCTTGCTGATAAAATGATTCTTTGCGCACAGCGGAGCGGCGACAGAATAAACCTCATTAAAGATTTCAACTTCAAAATCGTTCATTCCAATCACCTCTTACATCTGTGCCAGTAAAGCAGCCATTCTATCCGGAGCAGCTTCTTCCAGCCATCGCATGGTGTTGTACATAAACGGCCTGGAGATATAACCCACTGTCCAGTGGAATTCCCCATCCTTGTCGCTTTTGTACACCCATCCTTCGATACCGTGGCCGCGTACATCGTAGTCCCATTTTCCTTCCGCTTCCGGGTGCGGAGCGCTCTGGCCGATTATGCCTGTTCCGTACTCCACGTAGATGGCGTACTTACAGTCGGCAATCACATATCCCACACGTTCCTGCGGAAAGAACAGGCCTTGGATGCTGTTTTCCAGCTCGCCTGTGTCCACTGCTTCCAGGGAGGCAACCTGCATCTTTGCGATCTCGACGCCTTCCATGGCCAGTACTTTTACGAGCTCCCAGCAGATGTCTTTCAGCTGCTTCCTGAATTCGCGGATCTCACGGATCGCGTTGTTGATGGACTGCGTGCTGAGCTCCATGTTGATGGATTTCAGCACTTTGTAGCTCATCCGCCTACCTCCGATCCACTATTCGCAGGAGTTTCATCCTCCCAGGGTTCAGCGCGGTTTGCCGTCTTCTTGCGAAGCGCGGCGCTGAATGTATTGATGCTGGGCCGCACCGCGCGGATCTCATACAGATCCCCTTTCCAGCGAATCATCCCCAGCTCGCTGATATCAACGTCCGGGTCGCTCATCACCAGAACATGGGTGTATCTCGTGTCCGTTCCGAAGAACTCATTGCTCACGACTCCGCTCGGCGTGGAGATGTTCCCGCGGTACTGAACAGGATCCCTGTGTACCGGGTATCTTTCCCCCGTGTGCTGCCCAAATTCGTTCAGGTCAGACGTTACGCCGTCCGGCGGCAGATACTCGAATACCGTCTCATTCCTGCGAAGGAGATGCATTCCTTTCCGTCCCATACAGTCACCGCCTCAGATCACGTGGCAGTATGGAATGACATCCTTCAGCATGTCTTTCGGAACGTCCGCCGAACCGTAATTCCGGTGGATTCCGTTTTCGATATGCTGGATTTGCCCTTCCGCACCGCGTTTCAGGTATAGGTAGCTACCTATCTTCAGCTGCACTGATTCATACCGTGGCGGAACAGCCAGCCCGGTATAATCCTCTGTGAATGGGTACATCTGGTTGAGTATCGCATCGCCGGCGAGCTTCAGGTAAACGGACAGAGTTTCAGAATCCTCCTCCGGACTGTCAATCATCAGCCTGAGCCGGGAAATTTTTTCCGCGTCCGTCATTCTGTCCGCCTCCTTTCGTTACTTGCTGGCCTTGCGCCGTGTGGTGCTGCGCGGCTTCGCGGGTTCCTTTACGGGATCCGCTTCCGGCTTTTCTTCCGGATCAGATTTGGGTTCCGGTTCCGCTTTGGGTTCAGGTTCCGGTTCCGCTTTCTTCACGGGCGCGGGTTTCTTTGGCGCATCCAGCACCTCCACCGCGTTTCCGAGATCGGATTCCGTATCGAACACTTCACCGGCATCGTGCCATCCGGAAGCGTCTTTGATCGACCACTTGGCTCTAACCTTCATGGTTAAATACCCCTTTCTATGGGTTATCCCGGCGGCACGTGTTACCATGCCGCCGGGGAAAATCATCACTTCACCTTGATGACGGCAACCTCGTTCATCCGCTCAAAGCTGGGCAGGACGATCTCGGAAGCGAAGGTGTTGATGTTGACGGGATGGGCGTCCACGATCTGGGTGATCGCAATACCCTGGTTGACCACCGCGACATCCGCCTGGCCGCTTCCCATCAGGTCAGCTTCCTCGGGAGTCGTGCCGCGCCAGGTGTTGCCCAGCGGGCCGGCCGGCAGAACGGCAACGTAGCCATCCGGCACGAAGGAGTGGGTCACGCCGTCTTCGTCCTTGTACTGCTTGTCGTACACGACAATGCCATCCAGCTGCAGGGTGGACTTCAGCACGCTGACGATCTGCGGATCAGTCAGGACACCCAGCGCCTGGCCGTTGATGGTCAGGAACAGGTCCTTGATCTGCTTGATGGCGCGGAACAGCTTGAAGGTGTTGTTGTTCATCGCCAGGATGGTACCAACACCGCCCTGCGCCTTGATCTTGTCCTGGGCCCTCTGAACGTCGCCCAGAGGATCCGCCGCTTCCGGCTTATCCCAGGTGTAGGAGGACGAGATCTCCATGTAGTTGGAGGTCTTCCAGGTGTCGCCGGGATCGTAGTCGTAGACGTAGGACACGCCGTTGGCTTCGATGGTGATGCCGGCATCGCCGTTCTCAGGGAACAGCAGCTGCATGATCATGCGTTCCGGCACGACCAGGGCGCCGTCCAGCAGGTTGGCAGCGTCGTCGAACACCCGGTTCAGGGCGTCGTTCATGTAGGGATCGTTCGCCTCGCGGATCCGCAGGATTTCCTGACGATCCTTCTCCTTGATCTTGAAGCCTTCACGGAAGAAGGGCATCTCGGTCTCGGTGAACTTGAAGCCTTCACGGCTCCGGAAGGTCGCCTTGGCGTCAAACGCGCTGGGCATCAGGGAAACAGGCAGGCCCTTGGCTCCCTTGATCCACTTCAGGTCGAGACCGGCCTTCTGCTTGGACGGGAACAGGGTTTCACCCAGGTAGGGAATCTGGTTGCTGATCGCCTCGGTCCAGTTCGCCGCGATTACCTTGGGCGATACCAGCTTACGAAACTCAATAAGATTCATAGGATTTATCTCCTTTCGCTATTTTTTGTGTGCAGTCACTACATTTCGTTGTAGTGACCGGCAAATGAAAACTCAGTCCGGCCACTGCACATGTCGAAGCAGGTGACCGCACCCGACACGCACATCCGCGTAGATCTTGTACCCGGAGTTCCGACACAGGACGCAGAAGAAGAGATCTTCACTCAGCATCCCCCTGTTGGCATCTCCGTAGTTTACCCAGTCATACCACGGATACGGTATCTTGCGGAATACGTCCGTGCTGATCAGAGCACATCCCATTCCGCCCCCATGGACCTCAGTCTTCTTTACTCCGGCATCGGCCATGCCGTGCATCTCCGCTGCCGTGTATTCAGACTCAAGCGGGAAGTTGTAATACTCCTTGCCGTGCGCATCGTACTTCTTGCAGATGCACGTTTTGCCACGGTAGATGTTGTCGGTATCCCGGTGTGCGTAATACCCCAGGTTGACTTCGTGTGCGTTCTCCAGAAGCAGCTTCAGCGCATCCTTCGGCAGCGTCACATCGTTGTCCACCATCAGCACGTAGTCGGTACCCAGGTCAATCGCTTTCTGTGCGATACGGTTCCTGGCCGTTGCTACGTCGTATCCGCGTACGGAGTCGAACAACACTTCATGTCCGCACTTGTCGAGATCCCAGATCCCCTTGTAGGTATCAGGGTAGATCGTTTCAAATGTCGGTACGGCAATGAGTATCTTCATGGAATCTCCTCCATCTCATTGGCATTCTGCCAGTTTCCGGATCAGTTCACACACTCTTTCGGTTGCGTGTCCGTCACAGGCGTCTGCCACGAGACGGAGACATTCTTTTTCTGTTTCACCCAGGCCGTTTGCGGTTCGGAGCATCTCCAGCATTTCCCGCTCATCCGTGCAGTACATCGACGAATATTGTCCGGGATAGCTTAGGTACATTCCGCGCGTTTCCGTATATCCTTTCTGCTTTTCCAGCAGGACGGCCGGTTTCCCAAGAAGGTAACCGTCGAAGATGATCGTGCTGTAGTCTGATATCACGACGTCACAGTCAATCAGGTATGGGGCTGTCGGCTCGTAGGGATCCACTTCCACAATGTGCGTGTAAGTCCTTTTCAGAATCTTGCCGGTCATTGTGTGGGCCTTTACGAGAATCAGCTCATCCGGATTCAGCGCTCCGTCCAGCCAGTCCCAGTCGATCTCAGGAAGCGGTGTTTCCTCTTTCGCCCTGTATGTCGGTGCGTACAGGTATGACCGTTTCTCTGCCAGGAACGTTTTTCCGTCGCCCTTCTTCGCCTTTGCGTACATGTCTGTACGCGGGAGTCCGAGCGGCAGGACACGTTCCTTTGGGATTCCGTCGAACCTCGCAACGGTTTCCGTCATCCTGCTTCCGCCGCTTACATGGTACGTGATCAGCCCGCTTTCTTCTCTCCTGTAATACGGATGCGGTTGATCGAGTCCGCAGGTTTTTCCGCCGTCGATTCCGTGACCGATTAACACGGTCTTCCCGGGAGATTCCGTCGGATATTCGTCGATGACCATCAGATCATACTTTCCGGATCGGATCTCAGGGTGTTTTCTCCACGGATTAACCTGAACATGGACCTTCTCTCCATCGTACGCTTCAAATACCGTTCGGAGATTTTCCGCCCTGTCAAACGGTTTCGTTGATGCAAACAGAACCGGTTTCACGGATTAGCCTTGTCCGGTTTCGCCGGTAGCGCCGGTTTCGCCAGTCGCGCCGGTAGCACCAGTCGCGCCGGTGCCCTGCACGCAGATGTTGCCGCGGAAGATGATTCCGGGCAGAGCGGCGTACAGCGCATCCACGTAGCTCACGCCGGAGTGGGACTGGGCAACCTTCGCGTTGATGATGCCCTGCACAACGGCCGCGCCGTTCGGGTTTTCCGCGGTATCCACGTCATACAGCAGAACACCGATGGCGCCGGAACCGGTCGTGGACTCACCGCTCGCGTTCAGCGGGGTGCCGGCCTTTACAACCGTGCCGCTGCCGGGGGTGGCCACCTTCACAGGAATCGCCTGGAAGTCCTTGCTGGCGAGGATCTCTACACCGCCACCAATGGAAGTTACGGAATACTTCATAGGTTTGTCTCTCCTTTCAAAAGAGTTTTATATTGTGTCCAACGGTTCGGCCGTTAGGCTGAACCCTCTCGGCTTTACCGCATAAACACTTCCATGCCTTTCTGAACAGCCGCCTGCGATTCAGCGCGTTCTTTGCCGAGTCTCCGGCCCCGTTCGATCGCCGCTGCTTCCTCAGAGGTCTCGTCGCTGCCACCACCGGTACCAGGACCGGGGATCTTGCCGAACTCGAGACGCAGGGCCTTCTCCTTGGCCGTCCATGCCTTCTGGATCAGCAGAAGCGCATTCTCGATGTTTTCACATCCGTGCAGGCTTTCCGCGATCTTTCCGGCCGCGTCCTCATCCACGCCGAGCTTGCTCATCACCGACTTGGTGTTCTCAGCGCGGGCGACCTTTTTCCGAAGATCTTCCAGCTCCTGGGCAGCCCTTTCATCGGCTTCCTTTTTCTCCTGGGCTGCGATCTCCTCAGCGGTCATCTTGGCCTTCAGGGTCTTCTGTGCTTCGTCGAGTGCTTTCTTGCGTTCGCTGGATTCATGGCTCGCACGGTCAAATGCGGCCTTCATCTTTGCCAGCTCTTCTTTGGCTGTCTCCAGCTGAGACGCCAGATCATTCTGGTCTCCAGCCTTGCCGGCATCACTACCGGCACCGTCCGTTCCGGAATCAGCACCGGGAGGAGTTTCTCCGCCGGCACCGGCACCGTCTTCAGCAAACTGCTGCAGGAAGAGCTTCATACGCCTGTTCAGAATCTCCGAATTCATGTTCACTTTCTCCTTTGCGTTTTATCGTCTTCTCTGACACTTTGTTTTGCGCTTTTATAGTGCATCTCCGCACTTCTGCGTTTTAACGTCTTCTCTGACGTATCTTAAACGGCATTGCCGTTTAAAACCGACTTCAGTCTGTTTCCAGTACCGCGATCCAGAAGCACCTGCATCCCCAGTGTGGTTTCAGCGGTACATCCTGCAACAGGAACACCTTTCCGTCCAGCGGTCCGCAATCCGCGCAGACCTTTTCGTCCTTCTGGGTCACCCACTGGACCTTCTCAATCCCGGCGTCCTCATACGCCTGCATCGCCGCGTAGTCCGTCACGTTGATCGCGTACTGTCCCAGCTGCCTGCTCCAGAGCTTCAGCGCCTTATCGATCTCGCGGATCTTCCACTCGGTAGCGCTCAGCGCTTCCACCAGCCGCTGGGCTTTCCGTTCCGCCTCCGCATCGAAGCTGTACAGCGTCATCAGGTCCGGATCCTTCAGAATCGACGCAACCCACTTCTCCGTAATGGTTCTTTCCGCCATTTCGTGGGCCGTCTTCGCGTCTGTGCCGCACCACATGAGAATCAGCACGTACACTTCAAACGCGACCTCGTAGTACCGTTTTCTGGCGTTTTCCGCGCTTGTCCGGTACAGCTCCGTCACTTTCCGGATCACGTTCAGCTCGTCGAACCTCGATGCCTTCAGCTGGCCAAACAGCTTCAGGTTCTCCCGGTTCATGACCTTGATCGCCCGGTCACATGCACTGTAGACCGTGTCAATCTTCTCCGGCATGCGTTAGCCTCCGTATCTCGGAGTGCTTCTCCGCCCGCGGTTCGCGCAGCTCAGTGAATCGTAGATCTGGTTGGACTCCTTCTTAATGAACTTCCGGCCGCAGACCGGGCACTGCGCTACCTGGCCCTTCTTGCCTTCCGAGTCCGTCTGCTTCGGGGGTTCTTCCTCCCCTTCCACCTGCGCCTGGATCCCTTCCGCGCTTTCCGGGTTGACGGTGTTGTCCTCGTTCAGCGGCAGCTCATCGCCGTCGCCTCCGATTCCGTTCATCCGATCCAGCTCCTCCGCCAGCTTCTCCTGGTATTCGTCATACATGATGGCGTCGCTTTCCGGATCGCGGCTCAGGTGACTGAACTTAAACGCCTGTACCGCCGGCATACCGGCCGCACGCAGCGTCGCGAAGCTCTGGGTCTTCACCAGCAGATCCTCATAACTCTGCCGCCAGAACCTCGGCTCCAGGTCGCTGATCTTCAGGCCCGTCAGCTCATTCGTGTCATTGCAGATCTTCAGAATGATCTTCAGCAGCTCGGTCTCGGAGCGCTTCCACATGTTCTGTGTCTGCATCGCGCGGCCTTCTGCATGCCACCAACCGTTGCGCATGATCACGGCGCCATTGTTGCTGCTGTCGCCGGTGCTCGCATTGCCCTGGCTCGGCATACCGACGATCTCCAGGACGATCTGCTTCATGTTGTTTACCAGGGAGTTGGTCTGGCTCTGGTCCAGCTGCTCCGTAAGGTAATATAACTTCCGGCCGCTTCCGCTGCTTCCGGCAGGTGCCGGGGGCAGCTTAATCGCTCCCAGGTCCTTCAGTGACAGGAAATCATTCCGGGAGATATCGATACCATCGAACACCATCAGCGCCTGGATGAATTGTTCGATGCCATCTTCCTGATTCGACAAGGTTGTGGAAATGGCGTCGAGAAGGTCGATTACGATCTCGAATGCGCCGATCCGATCCGGGTTGCACGGATACTCGATCAGGCTTACCATCCCGAAGTTGTGCTTCACTTCATTGGTGATCTTCAGGCCGCCTTTCCCGGTACCCTTGGACGGCATTCCCGTGATCGTGTATGTCACGTTCGGCGTATATACGGTGAACTCCATTTCGCCCTTCGGATCGTCCTTGGTCACGTAGGTGACGCCCATCGCCTTGGTCTTCTTCACGTCCCGGTACCGCACCATAAAGGTGTTCTCCACGTCCGGTACCGCCAGTTCAAAGGGCGCCTCGTCCAGGTAATCCGCAACCGGCCCATTCCCTTTGTCATGCCATGCAAGGCGGTATGCAACTCCGCATGTGAACATGCTGTACGCAAGCTCATAGTCCCATGCCTGCTTGTCCTCGGAGAGCATCATGTCATTGATCCTGGAAATCTTCTTCGGGACATCCTTGTCCTCGTTTTCGACTCCGCTGTTCCCGCGACGACTTACATACTGGATGGGCTCACCAGCAAACTCGGAGCTCTTAAATGTGACGATCTCATTGGCGATATTCACCACGATCTTGTTCAAGACATAGTCGTTATACGTCTTCGTCCGATTTTGGATCGGCTGCAGACCCTTCTCGTAGTTCTGGAGGTATATGATCTCCCTGCGGTTGAGGCAGTGAATGGCATACGCCTTCTCCAGCACCTGGACCACGTTCGCGCGCGTGATCTCCTTCTCGCCGGTGTAGATCATCCGGCGGCCGTGCAGCTTTGTGGGCCTTTCGATCGCTTTGTCACCCTCGGTGACTGTAGTGTCGTAAGCCTCCAGGTTTACCGCCACGCCGGACTCCTCCTTTCACCGTTAAACGAAAAGACGCCAAATAACGATTTCTCGCTACTCAGCGTCTTTTCGCCAGCCCGCTCATCGCAGGGTACGCAAATAAGCGGACAAATGTCCCTGGGCGTATTATAACAACGATTCCGATTGTTGTCAACGCATTTCGTAGTATCAACACGCAAAATTTAAAACGGCCTCGCAAATACCTGTACCATGCTCCCGGCCAGGTTCTGCACATAATCAGCTGCCATGGCCAGACTATCCGGGCCGTCATCGTTCTTTACCTTTCCGCCCATGGTCCAGCTGCACACGTTGTTCATAAAACTCCTGTACTCCTTGCTCTTGATTACTGACGGATCCAGGAACAGGAAGTGCTCCTTCACAAACGGGCTGGCCATAATGATCTTCGTCTCTTTGTTCTGGGTAGTGAACTTTGTGGTCAGCTTCGTCCTTCCGCCTGCCTTCCAGATGCCTTCCTGAACAGACTGTGCCACCCGGCCGCCGGCACTGTTCGACTCAAACCTGCCCATGTGGACCTTATGCTGCAGGCACTTCTGCACGAGCCGCGCCTCTACGATCTCCGGGTTGCTGTTGTCATATACCACGTCCGGCAAATAATAATCCTGGCCGTACTGGTATATGATCGGCATGCTGCAGTAGTCCGTGCCGCGGTCCTTCGTATCGCAGACGCACAGGATTGCATCCGGCTCGCGTTCCGGCAGATCAAAGAACCTCCGCAGCTCGTCCGGATGGTACAGCAATCCCTCACGTTCGATCGGCTGGTTCATAAATAGCGCGCGCCAGCTCGCGTCGTCCATCACATCCCGCTGTTCATGCAGTACTTTTGTTGTATACCCCAGGCCGTACATGTAGTCGAAATTGCTTTCCTCGTTCTCATCCAGTGCCGGAACCGCAATAAACTCCGCGCGGTCAGATCCTTCATACTGTCTCTCCAGCCGGCCAATCACGTCATTGACACTCCACCGGGTCGCTATGTGCAGCTCCTTGCAGTGGTCACCCAGCTTTCTCTGCCGCAGGTCTGTGGTGTACTGTTCCCACAGTTTATCCAGCCGATCCTTGCTCAGTGCGACCTCCAGTCCTGGAATCAGGTCGTCGCAGTACAGCAGTCTGCTGGCACGATAGAGACCGGCATTCCCGCTGCCCACCGAGGTGAATTCCAGCGTTTCGAACCTTTTCCGCCGGCCAACATCGATCCGGTAGTCCTTCGCGTTCGTGCTGCTGATGCTCACGTTCGGGAAGACCTCGTTCCATTTGTACTCCCCGTTCTTGTCCATGATCCGCAGGCACTCATCGTACACACCGCGCACAAAGGCGTTGCTGTGGGATCCTGTCAGGTTCGGTTCATCCGGCCACCTGCCGGCCACATGTGTCAGCAGAAAGATCGCCAAAGTCGATTTTCCTACGCCTGGCGGCAGACTGATGCCCAGGATATCCAGCTCATCATCCAGCAGCTTCTGGATCCTGTTCACCACCATCAACAGCTGTTTCCGTCTCGGGGCGTAGAACCGCTTCCGTGGCTCCCGGTCGCGTTCCATGTACAGACAGTACGCATCAAAGTCCACCGGCGCGTCTACCAGCGCGCTGTGCCAGTACGCATCATCCAGTCTCCGCAGGTCGTCCGCGCGTCCCGTTTCCGCGATCACCTTCATCTCCCTGCTGATCATTCCACGCAGCCGCTTATTCTCCGCGTGGTAGTACTGAAACCCCTGGTCAATCAGGTTCTGGTACGCGCTCACCAGGTCATCGTACGCTACGACGTCATCAGGATTCCGGCGTATCGCCTTCTGGATGTTGTCCACCAGAGCATTCGGCACTGCATATCACTCCTCTCAATAAAAAACGGGAACAGGACTTTCGTCCCATTCCCGCAATAATGCGTCTCAGTTATTCAGTTATTTCGCCGGGCACGTTTCCCCGATCCCTTTCATTGCGTGCCCGTGTCCACCAAGCTCCGAATACACATAAATGTCAGAAAGCGATGTGTACCCTACCAGCCTGCCTTCTTTGTAGCATTCCGCCTGGCGCTCGCATCTGTCACACTTCGTCTCCGGCTTGTTTGTCATGCCCTTCACTTTCGGTCTCTCCTTTCCGGCGGTATCCCTTTGTCCCAGTACCGCACCCAGTTTCCGAATGCCCGGGACGTGTCTCCCCAGCCCTTGCAGAACAGAACCAGGACAATCAGCACCGCTATGGCCGTTGCCGCTACGCCTACACCGTCCCCTAACTCCGTGCCTATCAGGTACACCGCACCGACCAGCAGGATCAGTCCAAGCATCTTACCACCTCCCATTTCCCGAAAACGCCTTTTTTGTTTTTTCGGGAATTTTCGGAAACAACTTTTCCGGATCGGTTCGTCACTGCACGCTCCCGGTCGGTTTCTCCAGGTCGTTAATCCGCCGGTCACACGCGTCCCGGCAAATCTGCAGTATCCTTACCATGTCATCTTGCTGCAGAACGTCCCGTAACGACAGATCCGCAACACTGTTCACCAGGCGCTCTTTCTCCTCTTTGGTCATCTTCACCCGGTCAGGCCTTCTCTCTGCCGGTCGCCTTCGCCAGTTCCTCGGCGACAATGGCTCGAATCGTTGCCGCCATGTCCGTGTCGGCTCTTTTCTCCGGTGCAATCTCCTGGCCGATCACATACTCAGGCAGCTTTCCGTTCGGGTCACGCGCTACCAGTTCGTATCCACAGCTGTTCAGGATGGTCGTCAGCGCTTCGACACGCATGCTCTTGCTCTGAAGGTACATGCTCACATTGCTCTGTCCGGTCAGCCCTGCTCTCTTCGCCACGTCCGTCTGGCTCGTACCAGTGACCTTCATCACCGTTTTTGCGACTTCTTTTGCCTCCATAATCATTTCCTCCTGTTGTTGTTCTGTTGGTACATTAACATGTTTTTTTGTTCCTGTCAAGGGCTTTTTTATTTTTTGGGGTGTAAAGAGGGGTAAGGGGGGATCCGGGCCCGCGCGCCTGTTCCCCCCGCGGGCATGCCCGCGCTGCG
>LVAK01000083.1 GCA_001604035.1 Clostridiales bacterium Firm_05 | reverse complement strand
GATCCTACAGGCAGCAATTATATCAGCGATGTCCGGTACGGAGGAGTGATTTTCGGTTACAGCGGCTCAACCGCACAGGCTTATGCAGAGAAGCACGGTTTCAGCTTTACGGAAATACAGCATACACCTGTCAGGATAAAAGGTGATGTGAACGGTGACGGAAAATTAGGTATTTCAGATGTTTTGCTTCTACAGAAATGGCTGCTCTCTGTTCCGGATACCGAACTTGTCGATCAGAAGGCTGCTGATCTGTGCGAGGACGGTAAGATCGATGGTTTCGATCTTTGTCTTATGAAAACTGAATTGTTGGAAAAGGACGGCAGGGATGACTAATATCTCAACAGTTTAATTGTTGTATTTCAGCCGTTGTTGACGTGCGGATCTGCTTTTTTGAGAATTCAAATCCTTCATAATTCGGAGCTGGAATAATATCATCCCTTTTATTCATAATAGCCGTTCCTTTATACGGTATAAAAAAAGCTCACGCATATGCGTGAGCTTTACTGTCTGGGTATAACAAAATTGATGACATTATTTCCTTTTGCGGGTTTAATAGCGGCGTACCTTTCAAAGAATATAGAATAAATAAGAAAAAATAATACAGCAGCGCCCTGATAATTATTCTTTCTTATATATAATTTTACAGTGCTTTGGAGTAAATACTCGGGAAACACACCATACAAGAAAAAAGTGATCTTTTTATAGCACTCACTTAACTTTCAAAAATACCGGCGGATAGGTCAATGCTGTCCGCCGGTTTTTCTTAGTAATGGTTATTTGATGAGTTTGGTCTCGTCGTCTTCAAAGCTGGTGGTTATAACATCCTCCGCCTCGAATGTCACGATCTCCATATCAGGTGTGATGTATTTTTCCTTATTCATAGTCATTTACCTCTTATCCCAAATACTTGCTTGCTTCCTCTGCATACAGATACAACGCCTTGCAGACGTTCTTCAAATTGTCTTCGTCAGAGCCGCCGTTCAGGACATTGTAGCAGTAAGTCATCGCACTGTATTTCACGCTGCCGTCCTCAAATGTCACGGTGAAGTCGTTCTCAAGCTCGTTTGCCTTGATGCCTCTGATACGGGCAACAACATACTTGCCGTTCTTTGCAGTTTCAACGATCTTGCCATTACAGGTGAACTCTGTATCCTCAGGAAGTCCCTTGAAATAGAGTGAGAGCGTTGTCTCGGACTTCAGGGAGAGTGTTGCACCCTCGAAGGTCATGCCTGTGGGGAGAGTTGTGTTTGCATCGTTATACTTGTACTTCTCAGGGATCGTCACATTGCCGAGTGCCTTGTCAGCATCGTCAAGCCCTACGTTTGCGGCTGTTCCTTCGATGCCGAAATATGTCTGTGAAGCTGCACCGTAGTTCAGCATTGCCTTTACGAGCGGAGTTGCCTTTGCATACTCCTCGACCTCGTTATGTTCAAGGATGTATTCAGCATAATCCTTGACGGAATAGGTGTACTTCTTGCCGGATTTTTCGCCGTCAACGAGCTGTGCGGTTATGGTCGATGCCATATCCTTTGCACTTATGCTGCACTTGAATTTGTAGTATGTCCTGCCGCCTGAAACGACACTGTTACTCTTGTTTGCGATAACGTCCTTGACAAGAAGGGTCTGCGTATCGGTCTTGGTGCCGTTGGGAACTGTGAACACCATTTCGGCGGTCTTGCTTTCAAGGAGTTCATCTGTCAGCTCAACATAGAAGTTCACGCCGATACCTCCGTCAAGGGTAATGGAGTGTCCGTAGAGATGCTCGCCGAGCCCCATATCCACAATGTCACCAATGAAATCGAAATTTACAGAGGAGTTTATTATCTCAAAACGTTTGACAAGAAAGTCTACCACGGAGATATTGCCGCCTCCAAATAAACCTCCTCCGCTTGAATATTCAAAAACAAAGTCGTCACCGGTTTCGCTGCCAATCTGAAGTCCTTCGTCACTCTTTGAAACAGCATTATTGAACTGATCGACTGTGAAGCCGGCGAGGGGATCTGCCTGAACGTGAGATCGTATCATGTCCGCATAATTTGCAACGTATCTCTCAGGATCGTTGCAGAGCTTCATTATATCATTTATATAGCTTATGTACATATCGTAATACTCGGGTATCAAAAGGAGTTTAGCGAAAGGACGGTTGTCTACCGTAACCTTATAAAGGCTCGTGGTAACATCGGAGTTTACCGTGCTTGCTCCGTCTATGAAGTTTCCAAGGCAAAGATTATAGTCCCACCCTACGAAATAGTGCTTGCCGCCAGTGTACATAAGGTAGTAGTTATGGGCATAGGAGCCATTATAGCTGTCGTAATTGCACATTACAGAGTTTACGGCAAAGGCCTTTAGGAAGCTCTGAACGTCCATTATGTCCTCAAGAAATCTATAGTTGGAAGTAGTTGCTATATTTATAGCAGTCTTGAGCTCCTCGAGATGCTGGAGTTGCTCGTCGTTTCCGAATTTGAGGTCAAGGTTGCTTACAGGCATTTTCTGGGTGAATGTACTGTAGCAGTCGCTTACAAATAAGTTAGTGCTGCCCTGTTCACTTCTTTCGGTAGCTTTGTAGAGATTTGAGTCGTCATCTATCGCATAGCGCTCGGCAAAAGTTTTGTCGGGCTGCTCGACGACAATGTAGAAGCTATAGAGCGAGCCGTTTACAAAAACGTCAGAATATGCACAATGAGGAGTAACTCCATCGATAGCGTTAATTGCGTTGTAGCAGAGCAAGTCTCTCAGGCATGAAGTATCGGAATACATATTGTTCACGCAAAACTCAGTAAGTCCGTGATAATTCGTATATTTATCGTACTTGTCGAGCTTAAAGCGGAAGCTGTACTTTCCGTTCTGTACCATAAGAAGGGAACTGTTACCTTTTGCTCTGATACCAACGTTCTCAAACTTTTCACCGTCTATCGTAAGGTCGCAGTGGCTCCATTCCTCGGCCTTTGCTGAAGAGAGGAAAGACTTCCATTTTGAGTCGGACATTCTAATATCGATCGTGTGTACTATGGACTGGTCAAAGAGCGAGGCGTATAGCTCCTCTGGATTTTCCATATCGTTGTTGACGTCCTTGTAGACGGCAGGGGTTCCAGCTTTGAATGAGCTGCCGGAGGAATGCTTCATCTTGATACCGCCGGCAAAAATCTTGTAATCCGAACCGCTGAAGTCGAAAGTCGACACGAGAGCGTATCTGTACTTCCTGAGTGGGTTCTTTTCAAAAATAACAGAGTTGGAAGCGTTGGTTACTGTAATAGGATTGTTTTTGGACCATTCCTTCGTAAAGTCGAGCATCATCGTTGGCTGTGATACGGAAGAAAGATTTTCACATTGATTATCGGATGCAGTCGCCACGATAACTCCACCCAAAATTTCTATCTTGCCGGTCGAGGTAAGACCTCTATCACCGAACGCTGAAACGTTGCCGCCAGAGATTTTTAAGGTGGTCTCGGCCTGAATGGCATCCTTGGAACTCTTAACGATTATTTCTCCGCCCTCGATATTGACGTTTCCCTTAGAAGATTTAAGACCGTCTCCCTCAGAAACTATATCTATTTTTCCATCCTTTACAGTAACAGATGTCTTACCATTGACAGCACAGAGGCCGTCATTTTTATTAATGGAGTTTATCTTGATATTTCCACCAATTATCTTTATATCGTTATTGCAGGAAACGGCAGGCTGAACGTTAGCGGTAACTGTCAGAGAGCCATTCCCCTTCTCTCCTCCCTTAAATGTGATATCGTCCTTTGCTTCGATAAGTGCGTTCTCAAGCTGATCTCCTGGATAGGCAGTCTCGGAGTCGGAGACGAAGTTTTCAGTGTCGTCGGCTAGCGTTATCGAGGTACTTTCTGCGTTCTTGACAAAAATTGCCGGAGCACTTCTTCCAGTGATGTTCACCCCGTTGAACACGAGATTTACAGTATCTGGGTCGAATATTTCGTTTGGCACATCGACGTAGATCTGGCCGTCATCAAGCTTTCCCTCTATAGTATAGGTTCCAGAATGTGAGATAGTTACCTTAGAGTCCTCGACAACCGCATATTTTCCTTCTACAGAGATTGATGTGCCGTTAAGACGAATTTTTGTATCGACCTCCTCCTTCGGAAGAGTTACTGTGAGCTCAGTCGTCGTTGAGTTTTTCGTCGTTTCTAAGGATGTCGTAGTGGTCGTGACGTATCCGGACGAATAAGATGCAGGTAGCTTGGTCACGATACCCATCAGATACTTCTGCACGGTCAGGGCATCAATAGCGATAAGACCGTTTTCACAGTCCGCAACATCGCTGCGATCAGCCCCCTCTTCTGTCAGGCAGGTAGGATACGAACCGTTAATGCCGAACTTGTCTGTATCAGAGAGCGACTGCGTTATCAGCACGGCATCACCCATCTGAACAGATCCATTACAATTTGCGTCGCCGTATACTATGGAACCGGAAGCCTCAGAAGGAACGGAGACTGTATCAGAGATGGCGAAGAAACTTCCAATCAGGCAAGTGAAGAAAACACAGACAAGCATTCGTTTGACTTCCATTTTTTCATCCTCCTTATCGTAATTTTCGATTCCTTAATTGTATGTCTATATAATAGCGATTTGTTAAAATAAATAAAAACAAACCGCTTATAGCGTCATTTTGTTCCAACATCGCTGATCAGTTACCTAATCAACGTAGTTACAGTAAGTGTTCTTTTATTCATAAATCAGAAATTCGAGATCGACAGCACTTCCTGGCCCTCTGCTTTCTATTTTGAAATTAGAAAAACTAGGGGCAGATATGGACTGATGATGCAATCTGTACTGATAAATCCAGAATTATTCATTTTCTTTGAAAAACGGCATTCGTCTCTGGCGTCAGGTGCAGTATAGATATACTATAGACAATTCTCACCGAGATTTTTACGGTTTACATTTTGCTAAATGCTTTTCTGTCTTTAAAGTGCAAAACGACAGGACAGCCGAAGCCGCCTGCCGTTCGCTATACGGATTATTCGTGATTAGTCCTCGTAACCACTCTGACCTTCGTTTGGATTATAGCCGCCGGATGTTGTAATAACATCTTCTGTTTCAAACTCTGTAATCTCAATTTCAGGAGTAACATATTTCTTATTCACTTAATTTTACCTCCTTATTCTGTAATAATACCATTCAGATCTGCTTTAACAAGATCACCATACACAGTATGTTCACCATTTTCATCATTGTAAACAAGATATGGACGAACGCACCATACATCGTCTTCACTCACATTGCTCTTAGTCCATGTGAATTTGTATGACAGATAGTTATAGCACTTGCTGTCATCGTATCTTGTAAACTTTGCTGTGTCAGTTGTCAGTTCCTCGCCGTTCAGATCAGCTTCGGTATTTGCAACAATTCCTGCTTTAAGGAATCTCGCACCTTCCGGAATAGAAAACTTTGATACAAAAGCGATCTTGTTTCCGTTAACAGTTGTTACGCTTTCAATAAATGCAGTACCAACTTTTTCGATCTCTGTTTCAGCAGAAGAATATACAGCCTTCAATGTGAGCTCCTTTGACGGAACATGGAATGAATACACTTCATTATAGCTTGCAACTGCTCCGTTATTCTCCCAGTGGTCAAACTGTAAGCCTTCTTCCGCAGGAGCAGCAGTAGCTATAAGTTCTGTACCCACCTGATAGTTGTCACCTGATTCGCCTTCGTTAAGAGAGCCGTTTATAACTGTCACCTTGAAAGTATCGACTTTCTTCTCATAAACCACCGCTACTGTGATAGGTGCTTTTGGATCTTTGGCGATAAGAGCTGCAATAGTCTCCTGAACCTCGTCAGCTGTTGAATAGAGTCTGCTATTCACAGTCCAGCCCACAAAGTTGTAGCCGTCCAGATAAGGTGATGCAGGAACGGTATAATCTGTCTTTGTGAATGTTTCTGCATAAACTTTTGTTGAAGTGATGTCACCGTCAATATCAATGGCTCTGATGATGACCTCTGTTCTGACAGGCTGTTTGAGTGTAACAGGATCAGTCACAACCTCTCCGTCAGCATTAAATATCCTATACGAATATTCATCTTCGAGTTTACCAAAAGAATAACCTGTAGGGAGGTACTCGCCGATCTCTGCTAAAACGGTTTCCTCATCGCTGCCTGACAGCAATACGTTATTCATTATCACACTTGATGTTTCATCAATATTGAAATCAAACGGATCAGAATACCAGCCGTTGAAGTATGCATTTCCGTTGATGACCATTGTACTTCCGTTTTTGATCTCAACGCGATCTGCCATCCATGAAATGCCCTGACTATATTCATCTTCAGCTTCAGGAGTATTCAGAACTGCATTATCAAGCGTGAGTGTAGCGAAATAATTGCTGACATTATTTATCATGCAATTAAGCGTACCATTCTTTATCGTAATACCATAATTTGAAGCGAACGTACCAAATGTAACTGTATGACCATTCAGATCAAGTTCAATGTCTTTATAATAGCAGCCCCAAGTCTGATCGTGGCCTGGATTAACATCAGGTTCATCCACATCGGCGTACACTACAATAGTTTCATCACTGGATGCTGCATCGATAGCTGCTTTCAGCGAATCGAATTTCTTATCTCCAACAGTTGCGACAAGTACCTTTTTGGGGATAACGACTTCCTTAGTTTCGGTATATTCTGTGCCATCGAAAGTTGCCTTCGCTGTATAAACGATCTTGCCGTCAGCTTCGTAAGTAGGCTCAACTGTTTCAGATGTAATGACTGCATCTACCGTTTCCTCATCATCACACTTAGCGCAAGTAAATATAGCACTTGCTGCGCTGTTATCATCTGCCCAGTTCCATACGGGTTCGTCATAACTATGCCCGGTCTTGCTAATAGTGACAGCCTGGCGGAGAGTTCCGTAAAATTCTCCATACATCAGGACATAGACCATTCTGCTTTCACTTTCATAATGTTCGATACATCCGTTCTCAGTGCAGGTCGCCGGTTTAGCAGGAACCTTCTTGAGAAGCTCCACTTGAATTGTCACATCTTCCGCAGGCATATTGAATGAGAAAGTATTTTCGCCGGTTCTGCTAGCGATCACGCTTCCTGCTTTTACTCTTTTTACATAATATCCGCTTTCAGTATTGATCGTCAAAGTGACCACATCGCCGTAACGCGCAATAGTTTTGTTTGATTCAACAGAGCAGTTTGCTAAGTCATCAGGCACTGTAATATCGTGTTCATCCTTTGTAAATGATCCTGTAATAACTATATCTTCATCAGGCATTGTTTCAGGGATATCGCTCCAGCCACTGAATGTATGGCCTGTTTTCACAGGTAATTCACGAGGTGTCAGTTCAGTGCCATATGGGACGGTATCGACCTCTCCGTAAACTTCGCCGTCAACCATGTAGGTAACATTGTAAGATTTCGGTACTTGAGTGAAAGTAGCATTGTAAACTGTATTACCGGTTACTTTTGATACTTCCGGTGACCAGCCTGAAAATTCATAAGTATACTTTGAATCTTCTTCCTTTGTGGGAATCTCTCCGTCATAAGTAGGAGTTGTTCCGTAAGGTACATTGGTATCTTTTTCAAGCGTGGTATCATCGTTTTTCCAAGTTACTGTGAACGCATTTACGGTGCTGCTGAACTGTGCTGTATAAGTCTGATCTCCTGTAACTTCTTTAATTGCTGGAGACCAGCCTTTGAATGAATAGCTATACTGTGCATTTGAGGGTTTTGTTGGTTTTTTACCACCGTAAGACGGTGTTTTGCCGTATTCAACAATAGATCTTCCAAGTATTGTACCGTTATAGTTTTTCCAAGTGATCGTATATTCGTTGATAGTCCACTTTGCATATAATGTTTTATCACCTGAAGAACCTACAGGGATATTAGTAACAGGTGAACCGCTGAAACTTGAATTGGTATACCAACCAGCGAATGTATAGCCTGTTCTTGTTGGATCTGCAAGTGTTAATTCTTTATCATCATCATAAGTTGAAGGATTGGATTCCGAATTTGTACCGCCGTTAAGTTCATATTTGATATTGTAAGTCTGTACCGGAGGTGCATAAGTTACAATGAATTTACCTGGTGCACCCAATCTGTTACCGCCAGAGCCTCCATCCCAATGTACAGTGATAGTTTTGTCATTTCCGTCGGCTTCTATGCTTGTTTTGGCTTTATTGAATTTGACATATCCCTTTCCGTCGATCTGTACGTGCTTAATAATACGTGTTTTGCTTGTGATCGTGAAATCATACTCGTTCGTATTTAAATAGTCATAAAAGCCTAACATATCATACGATTTAGTGTCATAGTTGCAGGTAAAAACATTTCCACCCGCATCAACATCGAAAGTAATATCGTCGCCCATTTCTAAAGTAACATTGGTAGGACGGATCCATTTAGCATCAAGCAACATTCCCGATGATCCATCAGAACCAACAAGATAATAAATATATCGACCATTTTCAGTTTTGTGCTCAATAGTGTATGTTACTATTTGTTCTCCAACAGCTTCAGCCGTGATAGCAACCGGACTGAAAATGTCCGACATAGGCTTTATCGGCACACCGCCCGACACGATCAGCAGAGCCATAGCCGCTGCTAATGATTTTTTCCAAAACATTCCATTCATAAATACCACTCCTCTTTTTAGATTTATAATGCTGATTTGTATATATAATTCTACCACTTCAACTTGTCAAAGTCAAGCAATCTGTCGTGAATGTAGTGTTTTTTTCGTGAATCGCATGAGTTTTGTCTTGTTTTTTAATTTTAGGCGTGATATAATACCTATAATAGCTTATTTTGTATTTGCGAGGTGAAGCCAATGGAACTGAATATTGCGGTCGTCGATGATCTTGAGTTCGACTGCAAGCGAATCGAGGACTGCATAGAACAATACTTTTCCGAGCGTCAGAGCATGACCATTCATACGGCTCGTTACCGATGTTCGGAGGACTTCCTGAAAATCTACCGCAGGGGTATATTTCAGATTGTCTTTCTTGATATATGTATGGGCGAGATCAGCGGTCTTGACCTTGCCGACCGTCTGCGGAAGGGAGATCAGGATATTAACATCGTGTTTATGTCCTCCACCAGAGATTATGTGTTTGATTCATTTTCCGTAAAACCGGACGGCTACCTCTGCAAACCCTATGAATATGCTGCCGTTGCCGAGATCATGGACAGGGTGCTTGCGAGGTTTTCGCTTCAAGAACGCACGATCACACTGAAATCAGGAAGAAATGAAATTGTGATACCAATCACCGATATTATATCTGTCACCGCCTGCGATCATGTATCCGAGGTGAAACTCATAACGGGTGAAACGCAGACGAGCCGGACGCTTTTCAAGGATTTAGAGCTTGCGTTCGAGAATGAGCCAAATTTCCTGCTTTGTAATCGTGGCGTTATTATCAATATGGATTATGCGGTCAAGGCGAAGGACGGCAAGATCATAATGCAGAATGGAACGGAATATCCTATCCGACTTCGTGACAGCAGGGCGATCACGGCAAAATTTACAAAGTATACCGCAGAACGAATGAAAAGGAGCTTTGTATTATGAATACATCACTTTCGCTTCGCTATTTCATCGAGTTGTGCATGATACTGCCAGCCACCGCCATTTCAATACTGCCTGTCTATTATTCCCGAAAGATCAGAAAATCGCTTCTGTTCGTCATGCTGGTAATAATGCTGACCGCCGTGACTGCAGGCGGTGCAGTGCTTTGTGCGATGTTCGGAATACGCTCAAATACCGTTGTTTTTCTCTCGATGATAGTATTTTTTCCTGCATATCACTTCTGTTTTGACGTATCCCTGCCCAAAAAGATATTCTGCTTTGCGAATGCTACAATGTTATGCGGCTTTGCAACGACCTATACCACATTTCTGACAGCCCCTGATGAGATTGGAAACACAGATGCTGTTTACAAGGTGAGTTCGGGGCTGATTTGTTTAGGAGCAGCACTATTCGTATGTCTGATATTTGCAAGGACACTTCTTGTGAAGTTTCCCGAGCTGCTTGAAACTGAAAGTCTTGATTCTGTATGGAAAGTGCTGATGCTTGCACCAATCATAACAGCATTGGCTGTTATCTGGATGAAGCCTGTCAGTGCCGAGAATGTCATGACAGGACGACTGCGCCAGATATGTATTGTGATCCTTTGGGCTATCCCGCTGATCGCTTTATTTCTGTATCATATCTTCTGGTGGCTTTCCAAAAAAATTACGGAAACGGCACAACTACAGCAAAGCTATGACCTTCTGCAAATGGAAGAAAAACAATATCAGAAAACCCTGCGTTATCTCCATGAAACGAGTAATGCAAGGCATGATTTTCGTCAGCATATCCATGTGATCGAGGAATATCTGCAAGCAGGCGAATATGATAAGCTGAAAGAATATATTGCTCCTATCTCTGATTCAATAAACCATTCTCATAAGGTGATTTGTAAAAATCAGGCACTTGATGCGATAGCCAATCACTATGATGAAGTTGCCAAATCACAGGAAGTTACGATATATTGGAACATCAAAGTCGGAGAAACGCTCCCGATCAAGGAATCGGATATGTGTGCGGTCATTGGCAATCTCATTGAAAATTCGGTCATAGCTGCCAACTCCTTGACGGGAGATGACAGGCTCGTAAACGTCCGTATCGGAATATTGCAGGAAGAAACACTGGTCATATCCGTAGATAATCCCTATCGTGGAACGCTCACCCTTGATAAAAACGGCATGCCGATGTCCGGCCGTCCCGACCACGGCATCGGACTGCGATCGGTCAGAAACATTGTTGAGCGGTACAAAGGCTCTATGGAGATTGAAACACATAATGGCATTTTCAATGTAAGCATATTGATGTATAAGCTGGAATAATTGAATATAAATGACAACCGCCTATGTACTGCAATCAGTACATAGGCGATATTTTTATGCCTTTACAGATCTGAACCCGATATACAGCCTTATAGCAGATATCTTTGATGTTTCCACGGATTATCTTTACGGAGTATCTGATTGTTCTTTACCATTGTCAAAGTAAAACGAGATTTTCTATGATGATATGACATACTCAGAACTAATCTCCATTGTTCTTGGCTTATCGGAAGAGCATCAAAAAGCCTTCATGATAATATTGGAGTGCCTCAGAAAAAAATCGTACATCCGAGTGAAATGCTTCATTCACAGGCTCACAAATTGCTCACAGCGGCTTCAATCGCTCTCGGTGGTGCAGCTTCCCGACCTGCCACCGATGCCGTCAAAAACGGCTCACAAATCGCTGATAGATTTACTATCAATCGGTTTTCTGGGAAACAAAAAAGGACTCGATTCCAGTGTTTTCACATTTCGTGAAAACCACTAAAACCGAGTCCGAAACTTTGTGTACTATTTTTTGCCGAGAAAATCGATATTTGCCTGTATTTTCGACCTTTGGAGAGGATTGAATTTGCACTTTTGAGAGTTCAAATCCTTACACATGGCTAAAACAGCCCAATGTCATCTATGAAAATCGAAGTAAAATTTTCGAGATTTGGGTAGCAAAAAAGCCCGATATTTCGGGCTTTTTTGGGCATGTCATCAATTTTGTTATGCCATCATGGTTGGGGTGGAAGGATTTGAACCCTCGAAATAACGGAGTCAGAGTCCGCTGCCTTACCGCTTGGCGACACCCCAATATGTAGTGCTGTTTGATTCAGCTTTATTATTATAGCACTACAACAATAAAAAGTCAAGAGAAAATATATATTTTTTTATTTTAATTTATTCTTCAACAGCGTCCAGTTCCTTGTAGCCCGGGAACGGATCCCCGGAAAGCCTCAGTTCAGGATTATCATCTACAATGAACTCCACAGCCTTGTTATACGCAAATATCGTATTCACAAGCTGGTTTCCGCCGTACTCACCATCTCTCGTCCATGTTACAGACTCTTCATTGAGCGATGTGAAGGTGATCTTATTTGTACGGAAGAAACGGATATAATCACGATTGATCTCCTCGTTGATATTGAGAAGTGAGGAGATGATCTGCTGAAGCTGGAGCGGATTTGTCGGCTTCTTTATAAGAACAACTTCAAACTCACCGTCATCCAGCAGGAAATCTGTCAGCGACATCATTCCGGCAACAGAAGCAGTATTTGTGACCATGCCGTAAATGAACTCGTCATCGATGACATTCCCGTCATACTCTATACGCATTCTTCTCGCACGTATATTGGCGAGCTGCATGAGACCTGTAAGGATATATGCGGTATGTCCGAAGATATTCTTTATAGGCTGCGATGTCTCATAGGTTATATTTGTAAAAGCACCGAAGGCAACTATATATGAGAAATAATCGTCGTTGAAGCCGCCCACATCGCATGGAACAGGATGTCCAGTGACGATATTCTTTGCGGCAGCAACAGCGTCCTTGGGGATACCAAGGCTTTTGGCGAAGTCATTGGTAGAGCCTGCTGGGATATATCCTATAGGGATACGCCTTTCGCTCCTCATTATTCCCTGAAGGCACTGGCTGAGGGTACCGTCTCCGCCTGCACATACCAGAAGATCAAAGCCGTTTGAACAGGCATACTGAGCCTGAACAGCAGCATCATCTCCGCTCTGTGTAGGATGGACTGTGACCTCATATCCGCCCTTGACGAATTCATCGACTATTTTTCCGAGTTTTTCTGATATAAGAGCCTTTCCTGCAATAAGATTTACAACAAAATATAGCTTTTTCATTTCAGTACACCTTGATCCGGGGTATTTTCTTTCATATGATACTATTATATATTTTTTTGGAAAATAATGCAATAGGCGGATCACATTTTTAAAAAATATGACTGTTAGTCATTGCTTGCGTTTATATTTTCTGACTATATTAAAAGGACACTCCGCAGCCTCGGAGATTGCTATAAAATGTCAAGTGTTCAAAAGCTCTTGCATTTTCAAAAACGATGTGATATAATAATTGCTGACGGGGAGCTCGTGGGACGGGCTGAGAGGAAGGTATCACCTTCGACCCTTTACCTGATTTGGATAATGCCAACGTAGGGAAACTGATAATGTATCTTCACTTTCAGGGAACTGCGTAAGGCTGTTCCCTGATTTTTGTTGCAAGGAGGTTCTGACATGGTCAAGATAAACGGCGAGCTGCTCGACAAGGCTGGCTGCTCTGTTACGGATATACTGGCTGATATGGGAACGAGCGGACAGAGAGTTGCTGTCGAGCTCAACGAGAGCATAGTTCCAAAGGCCGAATACAGCTCAACTTTCCTCAAGGACGGCGACACTATGGAAGTAGTGCGCTTCGTGGGAGGCGGCTGATATGCCGATACCAACAAGAGAAGAGATATACGCTGCACTTGAAGAACGTCATGGCAGAGAGCTGCAAAAAAAGCTCTCTGAGGCCTCAGTGGCAGTCTGCGGACTGGGCGGACTGGGCTCGAATATAGCCATTGCTCTTGCCAGGGCAGGTGTAGGAAGGCTCCATATCCTTGACTTTGACATAGTGGACATATCCAATCTGAACCGTCAGCAGTATTTCCCGGAACAGCTTGGAATGTACAAGACTGACGCACTGTATGATACTCTCAGCCGTATAGCTCCTTACTGTGATATACAGAAGGACTGTGTGAAGCTCGACGAGAATAATATCCCCGGACTGCTCGAAAAGGAAAGCATAATATGTGAGGCTTTCGACAAGGCTGACCAGAAGGCAATGCTGGTGAACTGTGTTCTGGAGAATATGCCGGAAAAATATCTGGTAGCCGGTTCGGGAATGGCAGGCATAGGCTCTTCAAATACTATAACCACAAAACGCATCACAAAGCGTTTCTACCTATGCGGAGACGGAACCAGCGATGTTGAAGACGGAATGGGGCTTGTGGCTTCAAGGGTGCTGATATGTGCGGCACATCAGGCTAATGCGGTGATTCGCATTATTGCAGGCAAATACGAAATATAAAAAACGCCGAAGGCGGCAGGAAAAGGGATTCCAAAGGGTTTCCAATCCTTTGGCAGGGAGGTGTGCGAGGAGGGACAGAGTCCTTCCTGAGAAGTAGTCCGGAACAGCGACAGCAAGTTTCCGGACGGAACATCTGTACAACTTGCCCCGGCACAATAACTCCGGCGTTTCTATCTATTTTATAAAGGAGTAATCATAAATGAAAAACGATGACAAACTTGTCCTGGGTGGACATGAGTTCTCCTCACGTTTCATCCTTGGCTCCGGAAAGTACTCAATGAGCCTCATCGAGGCCGCTGTTAACTACGCCGGTGCTGAAATGATAACACTTGCGGTTCGCCGCACAAACTCAAAGGAAAACGAAAATATCCTCGACCATATCCCGGAAGGAGTTACCCTCCTCCCAAATACATCCGGTGCAAGAAACGCTGATGAGGCTGTTCGTATCGCAAGACTTGCCCGTGAGCTGGGCTGCGGAGATTTCGTCAAGGTGGAGATAATGCGTGACTCAAAGTATCTTCTCCCGGATAACCAGGAAACTATCCGTGCAACAGAGATACTCGCCAAAGAAGGCTTCATTGTAATGCCTTATATGTACCCGGATCTCAACGCTGCCCGTGACCTTGTGAATGCAGGCGCTGCTTCAGTAATGCCGCTGGCTTCTCCTATCGGCTCAAACAAGGGACTGGCTACAAAGGATTTCATACAGATACTTATAGATGAGATAGATCTGCCAATTATCGTTGACGCAGGTATCGGCCGCCCCTCACAGGCCTGTGAGGCTATGGAAATGGGCGCTGCCGCAGTAATGTCCAATACCGCACTTGCTACAGCAGGCGATCTGCCGGTCATGGCAGAGGCGTTCAAGCAGGCTATACAGGCAGGAAGAAAGGCTTATCTTGCCGGCCTCGGAAGAGTTCTCACAAGAGGAGCATCCCCATCAGACTCACTGACAGGATTCCTCCACGACTAATAAAATCAATATGTAAAGGAAGTTGAATTATGAGAAATTACGCTACACAGATGGAAGCTGCCAAAAAAGGCATTATCACTCCCGAAATGGAGATAGTCGCAAAGAAGGAATACATTGAACCTGAACAGCTCCGTGAGCTGGTTGCAAAGGGCGAGGTGGCTATCCCCTGCAATATCAACCACAAGTCCATATCTCCCGAGGGTATCGGCTCCAGAATGAGGACTAAGATCAACGTTAATCTCGGTATCTCCGGCGATGTTAAGAACTATGACATGGAAATGGAAAAAGTGGATATGGCCATAAAGTTCGGCGCAGAGGCTATCATGGATCTAAGCAACTACGGCAAGACCAACACCTTCCGCAAGGCTCTCGTTGAAAAGTCTCCCGCTATGATAGGCACTGTTCCTATGTACGACGCTATCGGCTATCTGGACAAGGATCTTCTTGAGATAAGCGCTCAGGACTTCCTCAAGGTTGTTCGTGCTCATGCTGAGGAAGGTGTTGACTTCATGACTATCCATGCAGGTATCAACCGCCGTGCTGTTGAGGCGTTCGTCCGTGACAAGAGAAAAATGAACATCGTTTCCCGTGGTGGATCTCTCCTCTTTGCCTGGATGATGATGACCGGCAACGAGAACCCCTTCTACGAGTACTATGACGAGGTACTCGACATCCTCCGTGAATATGATGTTACCATCTCTCTCGGTGATGCACTCCGCCCCGGTTGTCTTGACGATGCTACTGACGGCGGTCAGATAGCTGAGCTTATTGAGCTTGGAGCTCTCACAGAAAGAGCATGGGCAAAGGACGTTCAGGTAATGGTAGAGGGTCCCGGCCACATGGCTATGGACCAGATAGCTGCAAACATGAAGCTCCAGAAGCGTATCTGCCACAATGCTCCCTTCTATGTTCTCGGACCTCTGGTATCTGATATTTTCCCAGGTTACGACCACATCACTTCTGCTATCGGCGGAGCTATCGCTGCTGCAAGCGGCGCAGATTTTCTCTGCTATGTAACTCCTGCTGAGCACCTGAGACTGCCTGATGCTGACGACGTTAAGGAAGGTATCATAGCAAGCCGTATCGCTGCCCATGCTGCTGATATAGCAAAGGGCATCCCTCATGCTATGGACGCTGACAATGCTATGGCAAAGGCTCGTCATGAGCTTGACTGGGAAGAGATGTTCAAGATAGCTGTTGACCCTGAAAAGGCTCGCCGCTACTACGAGAGCACTCCTATCGCTGAGCGCCATACCTGCTCAATGTGCGGAAAGATGTGTGCAGTCCGTACCACAAATATGATACTCAACGGTGAAAAGGTCGAGTTCTG
>LVAK01000082.1 GCA_001604035.1 Clostridiales bacterium Firm_05 | reverse complement strand
GCAGAGAAAAGCTTCGTATTCTCGGCAATATTACCGATGACAAAGATGTTCTTGATAACGTTGACCTCGTTGCTATGGATCAGGACGAGCTTTACGATATTCTTGATGAAGGCTCTAACAAAGTTTACCTTTATGGAGAAAAGTTTGAGATTCCTTTTGGCAAGGAGAATGTAGGCTATATAGGCGTAAACACCCCATTAGTCATTATTGACAAGAGTAAATATGCTGAAGATTTCGAAGATGCTGGTATATATTTCAAGAACGTAAAGTTTGAAGAAAGAGCTTATCAAAGCAATCATCGATATCCTGATCCTGTTGGAGAATTTGAAATAAAAGATGGTGTCGTGATAAAGTGCAAAGCAGATTCTAATGGAGTGTGTATACTTCCTTATGGTGTAACAGCTATTGGAGAGAAAGCTGCATATTACGATAAAAGTATAAAGAAGCTTGTTATTCCAGAAACTGTTACAACTATAGGTTATTGTGCATTCTCTAGCTGTGAGAATCTTGCCAATTTTACAATACCAGAGGGCGTTATTAAGATTGGTCAACAAGCATTTAGTAGCTGCAATAGCCTAACAAGTATTAAAATACCAAGCAGCGTTTCTTGTCTAGATCAAATGGCTTTTGAGGGTTGCAAAAATCTTACAAGTGTAACAATTATGAATAGCAACACATTTCTTTCTAGCAACGTATTTGGTTCAATTTATGGTTATGAGCGCTCTAAAATAAATGATGTTAATCTTCCTGCAGGAATGGATCGTCAACAAATTATTTGGGCATTTGAAAACACTCCTTGGGGACAGAATAACGGTTATGTCCATGATTCTAGTTCAAATAATTCAAATCTTGGGGGGAATAGCGGAGGAATAGGAGGTTCCTTTAAAGGCCTATTTGGTTAACATTAAATTCAATAAATCATATGTTTCCCACCAAAATGAAACTTTAGGAAATAAAAAATATTTTTAATATAATGGAAAAATTATATAAGTCGATCTGCCGCTGGTGCGGCAGACAAGGAAAAACTGCATATTCAACGCTTGGAAGGTCGCCAAATCAGCCGCCTTTTGTAGAGGGCACCTGTCAATGTCACCCCTCCGGCAGACCGAATATGCCACATACTCCTCGCTGGGAGGAAGCCGGAGAATTCATAGGCAGAGAAATACTATACCGCTCCATATGCCAATGGTGCGGTAAACAAGGAAAAACAGCTTACAGTGAGCACGGTAGAATACCTAATCAGACGCCGTTTGTACAGGGAATATGCCAGTGTCATCCGTCGGGTATGCCAAATATGCCACACTCACCACGCTGGGAAAAATAGGAGGTCATTGTATGTTTATGTTTGATTACGTCATAGAAAGAAAACTGCCTACCGGAAATTGGCAGAAAGTTACAGGTACTATGAACGCAAAATCTGCTGATGAAGTTGAAAAAACTCTTATAAGGCAGAACTCGAATACTGAAATCAGGATAGTATCTATCAAGAAAAAATAGTATTGATAATTCTGGGGACCTGTCAACCTTAAAACTACGTGTTACGTCTTGTAATATCGAAGATCGTAAAGCATACATAATTACAGTTATAATGTGATGACCTCCCAATGGGAGGTCATTCATTTCATATTAAGCCTTAGCAAGCAGCCAGTCAACTGCATTTACGACCTCGCTACCCTCATAATCGCCGAGAGTAAAACGGTCAAGAGAGATATATGAGAAAGTTTATAGCGGTTTCTCTCTATTTCATATTAAAATGCCAAATCCGGAATTTTAAGTTTACTTGCTTGGAGAATATTCCGAAACCGGAATTCATCGATAATTTGATTCGTACCACTTATACCACTTTTTTCACGTAAAAGTTTTTCCGGAACAAAAAAGTCCTCACAGCCTAAACTGCGGAATATCCGTCAGCATAGGATTGTTGTTCCGAAGACCGTGAGTTTAAAAACTCTTATAGCTCCGACAGCCGCTCATTTATGATATGGGCGGTTCTTTTTTTATATTTACATACTACCCGTAATGTGCTATAATATGCATATAAGTTTTGAGATTAGTGGGGGCTGAAATGAGCAACATAGTAATACTTGTAGGCAGTATGAGAATAAACGGCAATACTGCGCGGTTGGCACAGAGCTTTGCAGATGGAGCTGTCCAGAATAATAACGTTGAGATAGTGTATGTTGCCGATTATAATGTCAATCCCTGCATAGGCTGTAACAGCTGTTTCGTGCGTGAAGGCAATAAATGTTTCCAGGATGATGACATGGTGAAGATATATGAGAAACTAAGAAATGCGGATATCGTTGTCATCGCTTCACCTGTATATTTCTATGGTATCAGCGCACAGCTGAAAGCTATCGTGGACAGGCTTCACACTCCCATGAGGAACACGTTTCATATCAAGAAACTCGGACTTTTGCTTGTAGGAGCAGCACAGCTTCCGAATCTGTTTGATCCGATACTGATGCAGTACCAAATGGTTTTGGACTTCTTCAAGCTTGAAAGTATCGGCACTGTACTTGTTCGCGGAGTAAAAGACATAGGTGACATTGAAAATAGCTCTGCACTGGAAGAGGCTTATGAGCTTGGAGCATCAATACAGGAGAATTTGTATGTTTATAATAAAAAATGCTGAACGGGCTGACCTGCCCGAAATATTACAGCTTCAATACCTCGCCTATCAGAGCGAAGCAGACCTTTTCGGCAGCAGAGATATTCCTCCGCTGAAACAGACTCTTGATGAAGTCATTGAGGAATTCAATAGCGGAATAATACTGAAAATGATTGACGATAAAAATAATATTATCGGCTCAGTTCGTGCCAAAGAAATCGACGGTACTGTTTATATCGGTAAGCTTATGGTACACACTGATCATCAACATAAAGGCTATGGAACGATGCTTCTGTCTGAGATAGAGAAATGCTTTCCCGATAAGCGCTACGAGCTTTTTACAAGTACCCGAAGTCTTGATAATATCCGCCTGTATCAGAAGCTGGGCTATACGACATTTGCTCAGAAGGCAGTAAACGACGAACTGAATTTCGTGTATATGGAGAAAAAATGAAAACAACAGAAATAGGCAGCCGAACCTGTCATATCATAGTAAACGGTGCTGATCTTCCTACAATATACTGGGGCGAAATGAAGAACAGCGCTGAGACAATTAAAAAAGTCCTCGCACTGTGCGAGGACGTGAAGTGCAACTATATCGTTTATGAGGTCGAGGACTGGAACGCCGACTTCTCGCCGTGGGAGTTTACGCTCAACAAGAAGATGTACTTTTCGGGCGGCGGATGTTCAACGCTTAACTGGCTTTTGGACGGGTGCGTTCCCTATTGTGAGAAAGAATACGGTCTAACGGGAGAGCGTATCCTATGCGGCTATTCTCTTGCAGGACTTTTCAGCCTTTGGGCGTTTTATGGAAGTCAAGTGTTCAGTGGAGTTATAAGCTGTTCGGGCTCGCTGTGGTTCGGTGAATGGATAAGCTATGTCGAGAGCCATAATGCTCCGCAGAACAGCTCCGTTTATATCAGTCTCGGCGACCGAGAGGAAAAGGCTAGTGACCGCATTATGGCAACTGTGGGAGACTGCACTCGCAGGCAGTATGAGCTTGTGTGCGGCGATAAAAATGTGTCCCGTCATATCCTTGAATGGAACGATGGCGGACACTTCAACGAGCCTGAGAAGCGCATAGCTAAAGGCATAAAATGGATAACTGGTGAGGTTGGATATGGAATTTGAATACTATAATCCAAGCGATGAAAGCAGAAGCTGCGTTGTGAGAACAATGACTAAGCTAACAGGTAAGGAATACAGCACTGTCAAGGCAGAACTTACCGCTCTTGCACAAGAACTTGGATATGAAACATATAATGACGAAGCTGTTTTCGGGCAATACATGGAAGAACACGGCATATATAAAATACAAGAATATGTTGATACGAACGTAGGAGAGCTTGAACTAAAAGATGGTTCTTACTGTGTTTATAGTACAAATCATAAGGGATTCTTTCACTTGATACCGGTTGTGGATAATGTGATATATGATAGAAGAAACGATAGCCTTGAGTTGTATGTGATAGCTGTTTATAAAAAGGAGAGCATATGAGCGAAGAATTCAAAAACAAAGTAGCAGTAGTGACAGGCGGCGCAAATGGTATAGGAAAGTGCATAGCTGAGGAGTTCCGCAGAAACGGTGCAGTGGTGTGCGTTATTGACAAGGCTGAGGGCGACCACTTTGTCGGAGACATCTCCGACAAAGCTGTGCTTGTAAAATTCGCGGAGCAGGTCATAGCTCAGCACGGACACATCGACTATCTTATCAACAACGCTCTGCCGCTTATGAAAGGCATCGACGAGTGCAGCTATGAGGAGTTTCAGTACGCCCTTGCTGTGGGAGTGACTGCGCCGTTTTACCTGTCAAAGCTGTTCGCTCCGCACTTCAACAAGGACGGCAGTATCATCAATATCTCGTCCTCCCGTGACCGTATGAGTCAGCCTCAGACCGAGAGCTACACAGCGGCAAAAGGCGGTATAGCTGCCCTAACTCACGCACTGGCGGTCAGTCTTGCAGGCAAGGTGCGTGTGAACTCCATATCACCCGGCTGGATAGATACGTCCTGCAAGGTATATGAGGGTCCCGACGCCTATCAGCAGCCCTGCGGACGTGTGGGGAATCCGCTGGATATTGCCAATATGGTGATGTTCCTCTGCTCCGACAAGGCAGGCTTCATCACAGGCGAGAACATCTGCATCGACGGCGGTATGACAAAACTGATGATATACCACGGTGATAATGGTTGGAATCTTGAGTGAGTTGATGAATCATAAAGGCGATAATTTAAGCAACAAAATGTATTTAAGTTCGTCCCCGCAGAAGCGGGGGCACAGAGATAAAAAAATCAATATGGTGTGTCGATTACGAAATCCTTAAAAAATGAAGTCACTAAATTTCTGAAAAGTGGCACTTTTTGAAAATAATGCATCATCATTTTTTTGAAATTTCGTAATTTGTACTCGCTGAACATTTTTCAACTTGGCAATAGTGTTCATTTCAGTTGTATATAGATCCGAATAATTTAAGTTCGAGCACATGAAAAGATCATAATAATAAAACCGATGCTACATTTGAATATGAAGCATCGGTTTATTTTTTATAGCGAATCGTAATATTTTTTTACTGCTTTTTTTAGTCTCTCAAAGGTTGTAAGTTCTGGGTGCACTTTTTTTACACTCGGTGAGAGTGAGATTGCAGTACTAAGATATTCATCTATAGCTTCTTTGTGCTCATCACGCCAAGAATCATCCAGCAGTGTTTTATACTTATCTGTCAATTGTTCGCTTGTAGCCTCAAGCTGTTTACTAAAGATAGATATTAATTCGATAAGCTTATTCTTGACCATAAGCCTGCATGGCTCTTCACCATATTTTTTTATATAGAAAGCCACAATTTCATCTGCTTCCGCCGAAAATAACCCGAGTACGTCTTTGTACTTTGAGATATCAATGCCTTTTTTTATGAATAGCTGCATATCTATCTTTGATATGCGATCTAAAGCACCTTTGATATTCTTTGCAATTGAGCAATAATAATCATTTTCGTTGGTCTTAAACATATCCGAAATATCTTTTTGAGCCTTCTGTTTTACGTCGTCCTTTAGTTGAGTATTTGTTTTATACAGCATCTTTAATTTTTCCTCATCAGAATCATCAATGTATGTATAGTACTCAATATCATTTGTGAGATTTTTCTTGGGCTCATATGACATTGAAGAAATGGATACTGTAAAAGCAGTATTGTTGTCAGGATTAACACTTATTTCAATCTTTTCTTCTTTTTGCTCATCAACTCTTATAAAGCCGTCAAGCAATTTTTCCGGTTGTTCTTCCTCTTCGTTGTGGTAGATTTCTTCATAATCACAGTTTATATTAACAGCTATATTTTCCCATTTTACAATTCTAGGAGGGACCATAGACGATATTTCAATAGGAAGCTTATAATTGAACTTTTTGTTTTTAAAGCGTGTGTCATAAACTTTAGTGATATTACTATCTCTGCAGATAAAGAAAATTTCCCTATCGATTAATGTCTGTATTCTCATAACGGCAGCTTGAATTTGTAAGTGTATATCATCGTATGGATGATTATCGTTATATCTATCTTTATATTCAACAAAGAATATAGCAGGTAATAGATGCAATATCATAGCTTCGTACAATACCCACCTCCATTTTTCTCTGTTTATTTCCATACCGAAATACTGTGAAAAATCAACGCCTATCTTGTTTAAGTATATTTCGATGTTTCTCAAGATAGAGTCCGTTCTTAGCGTTGTATCTTTTTTCCCCGGTGGCGTGAATTCAAATTCATCATTTAACAATGAATACTCGAAAAGCTCCCTAAAACGTTCACAATAGTGTCCCATAGACTTCCTAGTGTCAAATTTGCATGAGCGAAAAATAGATTTTCCTGTTGATACGCCTTTAACACTTTCATTGTTTTCATAGTTGACGTTGGTAGTGTGATAAACATCTTCAAGCAATTCCTCTAAATACGCCTTTCTACCATTGGTTGCTCTAATATACAGGGATTTCATATGTACCTCCTAACCTTCTTTTACACTAATCTTTTATTATACCATAAATATGATCAGGAATCAAATAAAAAAACTCTTTATTCTCTGAAAAATCGATAAATATAGAGCCCCAAAATGCCTTATTTACGCTAAATAAAGAAAATTTTTCGTTGAGAAACAAATCGCTTTTTTGGTATAATATAAATATCAGATGGCGAAATTGTTTCTACTACTATTATTATATAATAGCTAGCTTTGCAAGTCAACTGAGAGATTGTAAAATGAATAGGTGAGAAAAATGGATGATTACAACCCATGGGAACACACCAATGGCGAAAACTATGAAAGATATGACACATACGATATTGACGAAATCATGCGTATTGAGAACTTTTCTAAAAAAAGGCTTGATGAGTATAATGAAGAAAAAGCTGCTGAAAAAGTATCTGAGATGCTTCCAGCCATCCAGGAACAGGAGCGTGAAAACGCCCGCAAGGTGATACGCGAGGAATACAGGCTTGCTGAGGGAGTGAAAATCTACGGATTGTCGCAGTTTATCAGTGAAAGTGTCACAATCGATGGTGAGGAGCTATTTCCCAACAACTTCATTCCGGATAGGCCTGTCAATGAGTCTATCAGTGAAGATAACCCACTTTACTTCGATGACAAATCGGATGAGTGGCGTTTGTTTGTCAAAAATGGCAAGACCAAGCTTATTTCCCGATTCGTAGTAATCGCTTGCCTCATCGTAGATGCCAGCGGACCGGGATCTTGCCGAGCCTATGTAGTCTTCCTCAAGGTATTTAGTTTCAGCGTACCTCTAAACACGCGAAATTCTATCGTCGCATAGTTCATCAGATTCACAGCAGCGTACCTGCCGTTATTCCTCTTTTTAGCTTTATCCAGTATCGCTCTTGCATAATTCTCATAACCGTAGCGTGAAGCCCATCTGTTCATAGCGTATTCAGAACGGCGGGAGAACTTCAGAAGCTCGTTCCAGTGGTTCTCAACAAAGTACAGGATACGGCTTATTACTTCATCCTGCTCCTCGCAGCTGTCACCAAAGCTGCTCCTGTTGACGTGAATATGCAATCCACAAGTAGAGGTTTGATGTGAGCGATATCCAAGATATATAGCCTTTTTCATGATTTCGTTCCAGCAAAAGTTCTTGTGGTAGTCAAGGCTCATAGGATGCGTGACCAGCTCCATCCCGTCATCTAATGAGCCGTCTCCTTTAATGTAGATATATTCATCGCACCTGTTGGCGATAGCAAGTATTTCGTCAGCATTATCTGAATCTTTACCTGCTCCGTCGATCTCAAGCTCAATGCCGAAATATCGCTTAGAATCGCCATAGAATATGGGTTCAGGTTTGTATCCGTAGTCATGGATAGAACGATTCTTATCGACTTCATCGTGGTAGCATTCTGAGCAATATGAGTAGTCGCCGATGGTGTAAACATCATCCTCATGTATATTTGAAAATGCCGAAAAATAGAAAGAAAATGTGTTTAGGGTATATATATTATTTCAATGAAGGAGAAAAATACTACAAAAATATGAAATAATACTACAATGTAATAAAAGGAGCGAAGCGACGCCTGCAAGATATATTATTAATATTAATACCAGTATGTGTGTAATGAAGACAATGATACTGATGATACAGTTACAACTATACGTGTTATATATGTTAATTTAGATATATTCTTACGCACTGGTTTTCCTTGCTCCTTTAATATGTTTTAAGGAGGGCTTTACAATGAAAGCTGAGAATGATAAGAAAAATGCAAAAACTTCCGTAACAATGACAAACGAGGAACACGATATCATTGCACAGAAGGCTGCTAAGAGAGGACTGCGTGTAAGTCCTTATATGGTTGAATGCTCTGTGCATAGTGATGATTTAATTACGCCTGAAAAAAGGATCAAAGTTCAGAACATAATCAACTCGCTTTGTTTGATTGCTGAGGACATTGCACCTGACAGAGTTCCTGAGATTAGGAAGGAGGGTGAAGAGTTATGGCAATTATAAAATGCAAGAAGGATTCCTATGGTTACAACACGGACTATCTGCTGAAGGTACTGGACTATCTCTACGACAAAGAGAAGGCGCTTCATATTGGCGGATTCGGAGTAGATACATATGATCTCCAAAAGACTTATAAGCAGATGCTCTTCATCAAGAAATACTTTCACAAAACTCTGGAGAATCCGATAATCCATTTTATCATCTCATTCGGAGATGAAGTTAAAACATACGGGAAAGCGAAATACTATGCATTCCTTATTGGTGCCTTCTTCAAGTGTAGGCACCAGCTTCTTTGGGCTGTACACAAAAAGAAGCGTGAGGATTCTCTCTATCATATTCATATGGTCTTGAACTCTGTGAGCTTCGTAGACGGAAAGCTCTATGATTCGTCAAGAAAGAATCTTAGCGATCTTTGTGAATACGTTGGACGCATTACTGGAGTTGGATGCCGTTACTTCTTCGCTGGATACGGTTCTACTGATGACGTCTGATTTGATTGAACTGGTTATTATGTTTCTCATTCTGATAACAGTCGTGAACTATGTGTTTTCCCTCCCCGTTATGGGGAGGCACGGCTGTTTGGTTATTATGTTTTCCCTAGAATTGAAGCTGGTCGGACCAACCATAACGAACATAACTTCTTCATATTACATAATTTGCTTTTTATAAAATAATATGATATAATAATTTTAAATTATTCACCGTACTTGAAGCGGTAATAATCATAAACTATTGTAACAACAAGGAGGATATAATGAAAAAAACAATCGCACTATTACTTCCGCTGACGCTGCTGATATCGACAGCATCATGTTCAAATAAGAACGGTTCATCGGAGACATCATCAGTATCATCAACGGAAGCAACTATCGAAAGCACATCAGAAACTGCAACAGAAGCCGGAACTTCGGCTAAGACTGAGATAAAGTTTGAGGACGAAAAGTACAAGACTTACGCAGCAATGACTCCCGAGGAGATAGTTGCAGCTCTTACTCTCGAACAAAAAGCCGCACAGATGGTTCAGCCTGCGATCTATAATATTACTGAGGACGACATGAAAAGCAATGATTACGGCAGTATCCTCTCCACAGTGGGATGTGTCGATTCCGATACATGGGCAGAGACTGTTGACGGTTTCCAGCAGGCAGCAATAGATTCTGAGGCTGGTATCCCTTACATTTACGGACAGGACGATGTTCATGGCGTAAACTACTGCCGTGACGCAGTATATTTCCCTCACAATATCGGACAGGGTGCGGCAAACGACGAGGAGCTTGCTTATCAGGTCGGACTTATAACAGCAGATGAAGCAAAGCTATGCCACATGATGTGGAACTTCTCGCCCTGTGTAGCCCAGTCTGTTGATCCCCGCTGGGGACGTACATATGAATCCTACGGTTCTGACCTCGAAACCATAACCAAGCTCAGTACCGCTTACACAAAGGGACTTATCGATGGCGGACTCGTAGCCTGTACAAAGCACTATTTCGGTGACGGCAACGTTGTATACGGAACAGGTGAACCAGGCGAAATATATATGCGCATAGACCGTGGCGATGCTCAGCTTACGGATGACGAAATAGATGAGCTTCTCAAAGTATATCAGGCTCAGATCGATGCAGGAGTTCAGACTATAATGATAAGCCATTCATCCTTAAACGGTGTAAAGATGCACGAAAACAAAGAGTACATCATGAAACTGAAAGATGAAATGGGCTTTGAAGGCTTCATTGTCAGCGATTGGGGCTCTATACAGCATATCGAGGGCGCTTCCTACAAGGAACAGGTCATCAAGAGCATAAATGCCGGCATTGATATGCTCATGGAGACAGATAAGTTTGACGAAGCAAAGCAGATAATTGTGGATGCTGTGGGCAGCGGAGAAATATCCGAAGAACGTGTAAATGACGCTGTCACAAGAATAATCAAGGTCAAGAAGGATGCAGGTCTTTTTGATGATCCCATGCTTAAAGGCATCAAAACCGAAAAGATCGCAACAGGATCCCTTGAATACCGAAAGGTAGCTGAAAAACTTGTGGAGGAGAGCCTTGTGCTCCTCAAGAACGATAACGATGTGCTCCCACTTAAAAAGGGTACAAAGGTCTATATCATGGGACCTGCGGCAAACAGCTGTCAGGCACAGTGCGGCGGCTGGACAATGGACTGGAACGGCCCGAACTCGAAAGATGTTCCGGGAGTAACAACAATACAGGAGGCATTTGAGCGCTATGCCGAGGATTACGGTATAGAGGTCATAACCGATAAGGAACAGGCAGACAAAGCTGATGTGGTCCTGCTTTGTCTTGGTGAACAGGCATATGCTGAGTGGAACGGAGACACCGAGGATATGAATCTCTTCGGTATGCTTGGACTCAAAGGCAATTTTGAGGCTCAGCAGGAAGCCAAAGCCCTCGGCAAGCCTACTGTCACACTGATAGTTGCAGGCAGACAGCCGCTCATCAGTCAGAGGATATACGATTACTGGGACAGTGTTGTTATGTGTTATCTTCCTGGCTCTGAGGGAAAGGGCATATCTGATGTGCTATGCGGATGTTCAGACTTTACAGGAAAGCTCCCAAGCCCGTGGTACGGCAGTATCAAGCAGATACGCACTGACGAGTGCTGGCTTGAAAGAGGCTACGGACTTAGCTACGGCGACGGTTTCAAGCCGCAGCCCGAGCCCGAGACTATACTCGATCCGCCCACAGAAGTTGCACCCGATCCTGCAATTGAGGGTACGAATTATAAAGCAGGACTTTACAAGGACGGCGTTTACGTCAATGAGTATGCAGGTATCAAGCTGAATGTTCCTGGTGATTTGATGTATGACAAAGTCGATTATGACGAAAAGCAGGAATGGATTGAAGAGGAAACTAATGAGAAGTATGCAAAACTGTTAGAATCACAGGTCTATGACGCTTGTTTTGGAAGTGCAAAGGAATCTATATTTGTTTTCTTTGTTAATACCAATATGCTTTTCCCAGATGTTGAGGACGTTACAGAAGATCAGGCACTTGACTATTGCAGGGACTGGATAGACGGAATCAACAATGTGGAATGGCAGGAAAGAGAAAAAGTCATGATTGGCGGAGAGGAGTTTTCAAGAGACGTATGTCATAGTGATTACGGTGATGAATGCTTCTATATGAAAAAAATCGATGATGATCTCATGTGCTGGATATATGTAACAACCTCCGATCCAGAAAGAACTCCAGAATACTACGAATCTCTGTTTGAGGAGATAAAGTGATGAAAATTAAGAAACATATATCGGTGACCGCAATTGGCTGTGCATTATGCATAGCCGCTGCGGGAGCATTTACAGGCTGTTCAAATGGTAACAGCTCAGAGACAGCCACAGTCACTACCTCCGATACAGTATCAGCTGATAAAACTGAACAGGCAGAAACATTACCGCAGACAGAAGGTGAAGTCGTGGTACAGAATATCCAAATAACGGCAGACAATGCAAAGCTGCAAAGCAGGACAGTGGTAAAGGACGATGTTCTGTGGCTGGTGCAGAGCGGCTCCGCTGCTGAGTTTACCGTCAGCGGCAGAAATGCTTCCATTACCCTTGCAGGCAGCAGCGGCATCAATAACGATGCGGAGCACCGTCCACGCTATGCTGTCTATGTCGATGATAGAATGATATGCGACGATGTCATGGCAGATAAGGATGTGACGGTCAGCCTTTGGAACGATACAGACAAGACAGCGGCTGTAAAGGTCATGCTGCTTTCAGAAGCCATATACGGCGGCGTGGGCATATGCTACGTCGATGTGGAGAGCAGCTCAGCTCAGCCTGTTGTGCCTGCTGAAAAATCGCCGCTGATGATAGAATTCATCGGTGATTCCATAACCTGCGGATACGGTGTTGAGAGTAAGTCGCCAAACGAATCCTTTATGACCTCAACAGAGAATTTCTCAAAATCATATGCCTATCTTGCGGCGAAGTCGCTTGGTGCGGATTACACTACCTGCTGCTACAGCGGCTACGGCATAGTGTCTGGCTACTCAGGGGACGGGACTAAGAATGCCGATGACCTCTTGCCTGATTGCTACGGCTTGAACAGTAACTTCAAGGATTACCGCGAAAACTGGGATTTCTCTGAGCATTGTGATGTTGTGGTCATAAATCTTGGTACGAACGATATGAACTATGTTGCCGCAGATCCCGAATCTCATGGAAATGAATTTGTTGAAGGATATAAGGCTTTTTTACAGACTGTCCGTGAAAAGTGTCCAAATGCGCCTATCATCTGCACTATGGGTACCATGGGCGGAGATGATATATATAAGCTGATAGAACGTGCGATAGCCGAATTAGGCGATGACAACATCACGTCCTACTTCTCGCAGACTCATTCAATGCGTGACGGCATGGGTGCAGACGGTCACCCGTCCAAGAGGACACAGCAGTACAGCGCAGATGTACTGGCGGAAAAGATAAGAAATGTTCTCGGGAAGAAAGAGTAAAAGGATCACTGTATTTATTGATTGAGAGTAAGCATCAGCTCTTCCATGCCTTAAAAAAATTAGCAGCCAATATCATTTGTGATATTGGCTGATTTTACTATCGTCAGTCTATATTGATTGACGCTTACTTTTGAAAGTGCGAAGCCGGTCGGATCAACTGATTTAATAATTATTAAATGTACTTGACAATCGGTGAAATCTATGATATTATGAATATACCATAAAGAGTACGCGAGGGACAAGCCCGTTGACCGTACAGCAACCTGCGAAGACGTAAGGTGCTAAAGCTTGAACGATGGGATGATAATGATGCTTATACAGCGATCCTGTCGTTACGATGGGATCGCTTTTTGTGCTCTTATGGAATATTTTATAAGGAGTGCATGATTTATGCGTACAATCA
The DNA here is from genome assembly GCA_001604035.1 of Clostridiales bacterium Firm_05. Lineage (GTDB taxonomy): Bacteria > Bacillota > Clostridia > Oscillospirales > Ruminococcaceae > Ruminococcus. Next base: position 6,188 of record LVAK01000082.1, on the reverse strand, counting down.
GAGAAATGTTAGGAAATGACGAGAAGGTATGGGTATACCTCAACAGTGAGGATACCTGGAAGGAGTTCACGAGTATGGCTATAGCCGAAGGCTTCCACTTCGGCGAACTTTCGCTTGAGAAATGGACGTTCGGGCATGTAGTTGCCGTACACAGTAACGGAGATATGGGACATCTGCCATTGTTTATATGGTGCCGGTCTTTTTCAGCTGATGTTGAGAACTGTCCGAAGAAGGTTGATTTGGAGCAATTAATTAACAACCATTATGATTATTATTGTTACACATCGCATTTTAAAACATTGCGGTCGATTAGTACTACTCTCTGAATACAGTTAATTAGTGTATTCAAAAGAGCTGAGAATTATCGTATTGAAGATAAGAATATTCTTTATTATGAAAACAGCGGTTACTATGACGGCGATTACATTGAATCGGCTTCTGACATCTATGATTAAAATACAATAGTACAAACAAATGCAGCCCTCCAACGGAGGGCTGTTGTCATTCATAAATCAAACTTGCACCTGAAATAGCCGAAAGAGGCGTGAGAAGGCATATCGATACTGTACTTTATACAACGGAATTGGGCTGTGAGTGAGGATATTTATGGATTACAAGCCGAAAGTGATATCTATGCAAAGCCAATTCCTGAAAAATGCCACTCTTGTAAGCTATAACGGCTACATAAAAATCAGCCTCCTGTGATATTAATTCTATTTTACCACAGTTAGCTGATTTTTTACAGATTTTTTCAGAGGCTCATTAAGACATATTATTATCGTCTTCGTAAGGTGTTGATTCATTTGTTTCTGCAGAGACGTTCTCCTGCACAACTGTAGTAACTGTAGAAGTTTCGGTTGCAGATGTAGTTGCAGTTGTTGTCGTTGCATCAAATGAATATTTATCATCGTATTGGCCGCTTAAAATGTCATTGAGAACAGTCTCAAACTCATTCATGTCAATATAGTAGTTTGGACAACCTGTAGGAATCTCTCCTTCATCGTTGATTTCATACTCACAGAGACTTAAAGTACCGTCACTATTGATAAAATAGGTCAATCTTCTTGTAGTTGTGTCGCTTGTCTTATAATAGCAGACCACTTCATAGGTCGAATCAGGGATTTCGTAGTATTCTTCGACGCACTTTTCTTTTTGCAGCATACCAACGAAATCTTCTCTGAAGAAGCCCTGAAGAGCAGCTGCTGTTTTATCGTTATCAGGAACGACCTCCTCAAAAGATGAACTTCCTTTGTCATATACAGCAGCATTCATGAATTCGCCCTGAGTGAGATACATCCTCTTTGCCTTAGAGATATATTCACTTGTATCCGGAAGGTCATTGTTCCAGATATCCTCTATGCCCTTATCAAAGACTTCATAATCAATATCATATATTACGCTTCCGCTTATCGGATAATAAAAATTATTGCCATCGGGTACACACTTGGTCATATAGTAATATGCTTTTCCATCGTCTGTAACATAAACATAAAACCATACATCGCCTTTTCTCCAGTCGATCATATATCCATTGCCTACATAATTATTGAAATCAGGAAGCTCATCTTCTGATATATCAGTTCCTTCTCCCCAGTTAAAGTTGTTAAGGAATACTGCAAGATTATCGTATGTCGCATCTGAATATTCAACATATTCATAGTTGTTAAGACAGCCTATTTCGAAATATATCTGTTTGAAATCTATAAACGGCGAAATCGTTCCGTTATCAGTCGATTTATACACTGGCGTTTCGGGTACTTCTTCAGGAGTTTTAGTGGAAACAACGTCCTCTTTACATACTGTCATTTCAGGTGCTTCAGTACTAACAAAGCTCTCCTCGGAAAGGGTAGCTCTTTTTTCCTCGTTTTTGTTGAGGATCATCCCTGTTGCACCTATGCTTGCTACGAGAACAGAACAAGCTGCAACAGTACCGACTATATGCATCATACGGTTTGAAGATTTTATTCGTTCTGTACCGCTTACGACTTCTATATATCCATCCTCATCAGGAGTGTTCACTTCATTTTTGCCAACTGTCTTTGTTGTTGAAAAAATACTTTTTATTTTTGAATGTTTCATTTTCTTTTCCTCCTCATACTGAGCTATTCGGCGGTGTAAATCTCTGAGCATTTCTTCACGTTGTTTCATAATTAACACCCTCCATTTCAAGTTGTGATCTCAGTGACTTCTTAGCCCGATATAAAATGGATTCTGTACTGCGGACACTTTTCTTCATGACCTTTGCGGCTTCTTTATTGCTCAATCCCTCAAAGTAAATGAGCCACAACACTTGCTGATATTTTGGCTGTAGTTTACGCATAGCCCTATAAACGATGATTTGTTGTTCCTTTTTGATATAAGCATCCTCAGCAGCTTCTTCATCGCTGATAAGCTCCTGAGCATTCTCAAACGGAACAGTAGGCTTTTTGGCGTTCTTTTTAAGGTAATTGAGTGCAATATTTCTTCCTATCGTGTAGAGCCATGTCTTAAATGAACACTTTTCTTTGAATTTCGGCTTCTTCGTACCGATTAAAAAGAATGTTTCTTCAGTAAGTTCCTCCGCTGTCCAGATGTTTCCGACTATACTTGTTAAGTATAGCATCAGACCATCGCTGTATTCCATAAAGATCTCATCGAAACCAGATACGTCACCATTGTCACGGAAACGGCGGTAGCTACTTGCACCGTTATCCATCGACAATCTCCTTTCTGAAAGCTTTATCATGTGCTTTCACCTATTAGACAACAAAATTAAGAAAACTACGCGCAATAATTTGAATAAAAATAAAGTTTGTGCAATGTGCTGTAATTGCTATTATGATTTTATCACTCTTGAACAACGCTGTCAAGGAGAATGACTATCATATGAATGGAAAAGTACTTAGAACCGTGCGTGATGATTGTAGAGGAGACACCCGCTGTAAAAGAAACACCGGTTTCTATGACGACAATTAAATGTCAAGGACGGAAGAATGTATCATATTGGCAGGAAGGAGCTTGGTGATCTGGCGATGTATATACATGAGGTCACGGGAAACTACTGCAAACCGATCATCAAGAAACCTGACGAGAAATAAGCTTATATAGGCACAATTCTCCCAATATGCTGAAACTGCGAAAGAAAAGTATAAATACGGTTGATTCTTATGCAGATAAGACCGACTGCTTTCACAATCGGTCTCATTATCGGAATTTTAATAAAAATTTGAAATGACTATTTCAGCCAATTTATCCGCCGATTGGCTTTGGAAGAAATGATTGCCTTTTTCAATGATATGCATATTCACATTCTTTTCAAAAATACTATTCCAGCTTTTGCATATTTTTTGGGGATTTGGAGTTAAAGGATCTTTTTCCCCAAGTACTACTACACCAGGTATCGTAATTTTCTTATTATAATTATAATTATACATATCCTTGGTAACACTATCAAAATCTTTGCGATATTGCAAAATTATATCATTTTGTTCTTGTAAAGGCAGTTCTTCAAAACCAGCACCTAAATTATTAAGGAAATCAAAAATCTCCTTATCTGATCTAGAATCCTTCGTATATATTTTTAATTTTCTTAAAATCCAATATGGCTTATTAAGAGCAGTTCCACCGAGAATAAGTTTTTTAATTTTTTTGGAATTACGAAGGCGATCATAAGTTTTTATTAACAAATAATTACCTGCGCAATGGCCATAGAGTATTACATCATCATATTTTTCAATTAAGTCTATTATCTCATTAAGTGCATCTTCAAATTCGTCTTGTGAATAATATTTCTTCAAAGCATAAACTGCTATATTGTCAGTTTTTTTCATTATTTCATTGCTTAAATTCATAAATATCAGATCATCACCGCTGGCATATGGGAAACAAATCAAAGCACTCTTTTTTCCATTTGATAAACACGATAACTTTTCATATTCTTTTACAGCTAACGAATTCTCATGTAGATCCGGTTGTGTACAATTACAGTATTCTGCAATTTCCTCAACGCTCTTTTCAAATTCAGTTTTAAGTTTTGATGCAAATTTTTGCCCATACTCTTTTTGGCAAGCTATTGAAAATCCTAATTTTCTATTAAAGATCCGTCCGTTCATCGTGATCCCATCAAGCAATCCATTTTCCCTTGCAATTTGTAATCCACTATTGTACTGTTCGAAAGCATTAACTTTTTCTTCGCTAAACTCTCCAAGATAATTGAAACAAATGTCAGGTACGCAGCTATGCTTCACATATCCATAACCCATTCCCATATTAGGAACATTTCTTATGGTCTCTTTTGCATTAATTATCGCTTCATCATTATCTTCACTCCACTCCAGTGATACTGCATAAATGTTAGTAAACCAGCCTACTGTACGGTCTATTAAAACAGGTTCGTGTATATCTTCACGTCCGTGGCTTTCCAGCTTTAAAGAAACGTATTTTTGTCCGGTAATTCTTCCAACTGCTCTTGCAAGTGCTGCAATAAGTACTTCATCTATCTTAGCTCCGTGCGCATTGCTGCTTTGGGTAAGGAGCTTTTCGGTTATTTCCTTACCGAATTCTACTGTTGCGTATCCTTCTTCTGTCTCTGTAAACTCCCCTGCAATACGCCCTGCCTCTATCTTTGCATTTACAGCCTTCCAATACTCCTTTTCCATGTTGCTGAGCTGTTCGCCATAATCCTTAAGTTTTTGGCTCCATTCTATGAAAGAGGCTGTCTTTTCGGGAAGCTGTACCGTCTTTCCGGACTTTATCTGTTCTACAGCAGTTTTAAAGTCTTCTCGTAATATTCTCCACGACACACCGTCTACTGCAAGGTGGTGGATACAGAACATCATCTGTTTTGTATCTCCAAGCTCGAATACCGCAATCTTTACAAGCGGTCCGTTTTCAAGATCTATACTTGCCTGTATTTCGGTACACTTCTCTGCAACAGCTTTATGCTTGTCAGCTTTATTTCTGTAATTGAACTCATAGAAATCACATAGTTTGCTATCTGCAATTGGCAGTATTTCAAGTATATTTTCTCTGTACACCGCTCTCAGAACATCATGATGCTTTACCAGTTCTTCTATAGCCCTATGTATTACGTCGTTTGCTATTCCATCGACCGGAAACATCATTGACTGATTAAAGTGTTTAGGCTTTGCAAGCTCCCATTCCCCAAATGATTTGATAATTGGAGTTGATTCTATCTTTCCGTTTACCTCTCCCTGCTCATATTTAAGCTTATCTTTTGTAATTTTTATAGATCCAGCTATATTCTCTGCTGTCTTTCCATTCATTATATCCCTGATTGTTGCCGTATAGCCAGTATCTCTCAACTTAGAAACTATTCGAATTGCCTTGATAGAGTCACCGCCAAGTTCGAAGAAGCTGTCCTGTACTCCAACTCTTTCTAATCCAAGTATCTCGGAAAATGCATTACATACCGATTCTTCTGCTTTATTTCTCGGAGCAACATATTCTCTTGTCGTTCTTGCTTCGATCTCAGGAAGTGCTCTCTTGTCGATTTTTCCGTTCTTTGTTACAGGAAGTTCTTCAAGCTGCATCATATATGCAGGTACCATGTACTCAGGCATATTCTCTGCCAGTTTGCTGCGTATTTCTGTTATCTCTACCTTTTCTGTTCCGGTATAATATGCATATATCGCCTTATCTCCGGTATTATCAGGTTTTACGATAACTACACAGTCCTTGATATTCTCAATGTCACGTATCCTTGTTTCGATCTCTCCGAGCTCAATTCTGAATCCGTGGATCTTTACCTGTTCGTCTATTCTTCCAAGGAATTCAATATTTCCATCAGGAAGCCATCTTACAAGGTCTCCGCTTCGATACATCTTTCCTTCACCAAATGGATTCTTCACAAACTTTTCTGCATTGAGATCCGGTCTGTTCAGATAGCCTCTTGCTACTCCATCACCTGCGATACAAAGCTCGCCGGGTACTCCGATTCCACAAAGCTCATTTCCGTTCAGTACGTACATCTGTGTATTGGATATCGGCTTTCCGATAGGTGTCTTATCCACCTTTTCCTTTATGATGTAGTGGGCTGCGAATGTTGTTGTCTCTGTCGGTCCGTAGACATTTCTGAAATCTACATCTGTATTCTGGCTTCTCAGCATTTCCACATGACGTTCTGATGTTGCTTCTCCACCGAACATAAGGTGTTTCAGACTGTTGAAGATCGTCTTATCCTCGCCTAT
>LVAK01000081.1 GCA_001604035.1 Clostridiales bacterium Firm_05 | reverse complement strand
AGCTTGTAGGCGTTGCAGCCGAAGAAGCCCATGAGTACACGATACCTTTCCATAAAAAAGGCCACATCCTTCAGGGGCTGAGGTATGCCGAGATAAACCAGAGCGTTGTGTATGGCTATGACCTCGCAGCCATTGAAGCTCATATGGCATATCCCGTACCTTAGATTAGCGGTCAGTCCCATTCCCTGACCGTTTATCATACGGCCGAAATCGGGAGAGGGGGTGCGCTCGCTGTTGTGTCTGAGATTATATCTCCTTGAACCTTTTATCAGCATTTCTCTTTAGTGACGGGAGCGCTCACTGTTCAAAGGAGAGCTGACCGTCATCGGCTTTGTCGTTTCTTTCCGGAGGAGCATAGCCAAGATGCTCATATGCAAGCCTTGTGGCAACTCTTCCCCTGGGAGTACGTCCCAGGAATCCGAGCTGCATGAGGAAGGGCTCGCAGATGTCCTCCAGAGTTACTGATTCTTCATTTATGGCGGAGGCAAGTGTTTCCAGACCTACCGGGCCGCCGCTGTAGCCTTTTATTATCATTTCCAGCATACGCCTGTCGAGACTGTCAAGTCCGAGAGCGTCTATATCAAGTCTGCTGAGGGCGATAGAGGCTATCTCCTTTGTTATCTGGCCGTTGCCCATAACGTCTGCAAAATCACGCACTCTTTTCAGGAGGCGGTTTGCTATACGGGGAGTACCTCTTGCACGGCCTGCGATCTCGGCTGCACCGTCTGTCTCGCAGGGGATCCCCAGTATCATAGCGCTTCTGCGGACGATATCCGTGAGCTGTTCGGTAGTATAGAGCTCCAGACGCTGTATTACTCCGAAACGGTCACGCAGCGGTGCTGAGAGCTGACCGGCTCTTGTGGTGGCGCCTATCAGTGTGAAGGGCTTCAGATCCATTCGTATGGAACGTGCCGACGGACCTTTTCCGATGATAATATCTATAACTCTGTCTTCAAGGGCGGGATAGAGTATCTCCTCCACTGCACGGGAAAGGCGGTGTATCTCGTCGATGAAGAGCACATCGTTGTCTGAGAGGCTGGTCAGCAGTGATACCAGATCGCCCGGCTTTTCTATGGCAGGGCCTGTGGTGACACGGAGATTTACGCCCAGCTCATGGGCGATTATAGCGGAGAGGGTGGTCTTTCCCAGTCCGGGAGGCCCGTAGAGCAGCACATGATCCAGCGGTTCGCCTCTTCGCTTTGCAGCTTCTATATATATGGCAAGGTTTTCCTTGACTTTATCCTGACCGATATATTCATGGAGGTTCTGCGGACGGAGACTTATCTCGGTATCGCTGTCCTCCTGAGTATTTTCCGGTGTGATTATCCTTGGAGCGAACTCCATATCCTCTGTCTGAATCAAATCATTATCTCCTGACTTGCTGTGGATTATTTTTCAAAATATCTCTTCTTGCGGACATAGAACGGATCAACTGTCTCGGCAGCTTTCTTGCCCATGTCCTGTTCATAGCTTATGAAGCAGAGATGTTCGTTGGATTTTACTGTTTTTGAAAGGTACTTGGAAAGGGGAACGAACAGCTTTCTCGTGCTGCCCATCATATCCAGTACGATGAGTATCTGCGGCTTTTCACAGCCCTTTATCATCTCCATGATGAAGGCTCTGTCAACATTGGGCTGCTTGGAAAGGAATTTGGTTGCAGCCTTTGTTATATGGCCCACAGAATGTTCTACCGGGCGGTAGGAGATTATATCTGCCTCGTTATAGGAGATGGCCTTTATTTTAAGGTTTCTTGCCACCATGAGAATGCTCTTGATCTCCTGGGATGAGAACTCCTTACCGTAGGAATTGGGGTTGAGAACGGCGGATACTGACTGGATAAGGTCAAATAGTCTGAGACAGTTGATCTTATAGCAGTCAACATAGCGCTTTGCAAACTGCTGCAATGCACGGTAGCTTGTGAAGAAAGGGATGAAGATATCGCCGTCCGGGTTCTGGGTGGTTATGAGTTCGAGCTGTATACCGCCTTCTGCACGTCCTCTCTCCTGCTTTACAGGATTTTTGCAGATAACGTATACATCGCTCTTTATAAGAGTCTGTAAAAATACCGAGCGTTTTGAGGGATCCTTGATGGCTGCCTTCAATAATTCATCGAGATTCATAATGATTTCTTCCTTTCTGTATTTGGCTCTTATCAATGCTGTATATCAGCGTGAATTCTTTGATGCGATGAGTCTGAGTGTCTCTTTTATGAGATCCTGTGTACTCAGGGAGGGATCCAGCTTGCCCAGTATGGGGGCTGCCTCGCCCTGGGTGTAACCCAGTACCATCAGAGCTTCAAGTGCCTCTGTTACTGAAGCGGAAGAGCCGCCTGCAGGAACAGCCGAGAAAGCCGATACATCAGTGGATATGCTTCCGCTGACGGATTCAGAGGATATTTTGTCCTTGAGCTCAAGAACTATCCTCTGTGCGGTCTTTGCACCGATACCCTTTGTTCTGGTGAGGGTCTTGCTGTCTCCGGAGGCGACGATGAAGGCAAATTTTTCCGGAGTGACATCTGAAAGTATAGAAACTGCGGCCTTTGGGCCTACTCCTGATACGGAGATGAGCAGTTTGAAGCAGCTGAGCTCCTGCTGTGTAGCGAAGCCGAAGAGCTCCACCACGTCTTCACGGACATAGAGATAGGTGTAAAGCATAGCTTCACTGCCTATCTCGCCCAGCTGAGCGACGGTATTGTATGAAGTGCGGCAGCCATAACCAACGCCGGCGCACTCGATCACGGCAAAGCTGAGCTCTTTTACGGTCAGTTTGCCTTTTAAGCTGTAGATCATGGTAATATCTCCTTTTTCTATCTGTAGGAGAGCCTGCCTGAGATGCTGTCAGCTCCAGCGGACGGAATGTCCGTGGCATATGGCTATAGCAAGGGCATCAGCGGCATCATCCGGCTTTGGGATCTGGGCGAGACCGAGTATCTGGCGTGTCATTTCCATGACCTGCTGCTTTTCGGCTTTGCCGTAGCCTGTTACCGATGATTTCACCTGCAAGGGGGTGTATTCCGATATGGGGATGCCCCTCTGGGCAGCTGAGAGGACAGTCACGCCTCTTGCCTGTGCCACATCTATGGCAGTTTTCTGGTTCGTGTTGAAGTAGAGCCGCTCGATAGCCATGCAGTCCGGGGAATACTTCTGGAAGATGAACTCCATATCCGTGTATATGGCTCTCAGCCTTTCCGGAAATGGGGTGCCGGCTTCAGTGAGCACAGCGCCGTATTCTACGGGGGTGAATCTCACTCCGTCGTAGTCCAGTATCCCGAATCCCACTATGGCATAACCCGGGTCTACTCCTAAAATTCTGATGTTTTTCACTTATCCTACCTGTAGAGTCTGTTAAATCAAATAAAAATATATAGTTCTTCACTATATTCCATATCATTATACCACAAAAGCCTCATACATTGCAATATATTTATTTTATTTTTATTGATTTTTACAAAAAAATCTGCTATACTTTAAATTGGTAAAAAATGATTTCCCGGAGGTATAATATGGATCTGAAACAGCTCAGAGATAAGATAGATAATGTTGACAGCGATATCCTTTCACTTTTCAAGAAGAGAATGGAGCTCTGCAAAGACGTTGCAGAGTATAAAAGACAGCACGCAATGCCTGTATTCCAGGGCGGAAGAGAACAGCAGGTCATCGACCGCATAAAAGCTCTTACAGATGACAGCCGCCTCGAAAACGGTACAGCTGCTCTCTTTACGACTATAATGGATATCAGCAAGATACTCCAGAACAGGACTATACTTGCAGATTCACCGGATTATGACTTCATTGTTCCGGATTTTGAAGGGGCTGTGAACATCGGCTGCCAGGGTACTGCCGGAGCAAACTCCGAGACCGCTGCAAGAATGATATTCGGAGATAAGAAAATAACATTCTATCCCACATTTGAGGATGTTTTCAAAGCTGTCCAGTCAGGCGAGCTGGATTACGGTGTCCTGCCGGTACATAATTCCACTGCCGGTTCTGTTGACAGCACCTATGACCTTATGGCAAAGTATACCTTCTATACAGTCAGAGAGGTCATCGTTGAGATAAACCACTGCCTTGCTGCAAATTCCGATATACCGGCTTCAGAGGTGAGCTGTGTTTACTCCCACAGACAGGCACTGTCACAGTGCAGTGACTATCTGACCGTAAACGGTCTAAAAACTGCTGATTACGGCAACACTGCAACTGCTGCGGAAATGGTAAAGAACAGCGATCCTGCTGAGAAGATCGCTGCTGTATGTTCTGTTGACTGTGCAAAGAAGCTGGGACTTCATATCATAGCAGAGAATATCGCTGACTGCTCTCTCAACCGCACACGCTTCGTATGCATATCACGCAGACTGGAAGTAATGCCGGAATCAGATGCGATATCGGTAATGCTCCGTATCCCGCATACAGAGGGTTCACTTTACCGTCTGCTGACCAAATTCTACGTTAACGGAATGAACATCCAGCGTATCGAGAACAGACCGATCCGTGACGGCAGCTTCGATGTCCTCTTCTATATGGACTTCACAGGCAAGCTGTCCGATCCGGCAGTAAAGGCCACGCTTCGTGATCTTAATGAGAATCTTGAGTATTTCCGCCTTCTCGGCACTTTCAGGGAGGAATGATATATGAGTGAGGGATCCAGGGCACTTTTCAGCAGAGAAGGCTTCATATACCTTGACGGCGGCATGGGAACAATGCTCCAGTCAATGGGCATTGGCACGGAGCACGTTCCGGAGCTGCTGAGCATAACCGACAAGGAATCCATAATCAGCATCCACCGCCAGTATATCGAGAGCGGTTCGGATATAGTATATGCCAATACATTCGGTGCTAACCGCCTCAAGCTCGCAAAGAGCGGCCATACCGTTGATGAAGTGGTGGGAGCGGCTATATCGTGCGCCCGTGAGGCTGCCGGAGATAAGGCTCTTGTAGCCCTTGATATGGGCCCTACTGGTCAGCTTCTTGAACCCTCCGGCACTCTTAAATTCGAGGATGCTTACGACATATACAAGGAGATAGTCCTTGCCGGACATGATGCAGATGTTATCGTCATAGAGACTATGACTGATCTGTATGAGGTCAAGGCGGCTGTTCTTGCGGCAAAGGAAAATTCCGACAAGCCCGTTCTGGTCACTATGACCTTTGAGGAGAATATGCGTACATTTACAGGCGTATCTCCGGAATGTATGGTTGCCGTCCTTGAAGGTCTTGGTGTTGACGCACTGGGCGTAAACTGTTCCCTCGGTCCCGATGAGCTCTATCCGGTGCTTGAAAAGCTCTGCTGTATAAGCAGGCTCCCTGTGATAGCAAAGCCTAATGCAGGCTTGCCTGATCCTTCCACAAATCTGTTTAATGTTGGCCCGGAGGAGTTTGCAGCCAGTGCTGTAAAGCTTGCCGAAGCCGGAGTTTCAATATTCGGAGGCTGCTGCGGTACCACACCTGCACATATCCGCCGTATGACAGAAGCCCTCGCAGGTATGGAAAAGCTTTCCCGTGAAGTGAAGCCTCTCAGCAAGGCCTGTTCGGCTGTAAGCTGTGTCACCATTGACCAGCCCCGTGTAATAGGAGAGAGGATAAATCCTACCGGAAAGAAGCGCTTCAAGGAAGCTCTTCTTGCTAATGATATGGACTATATCCTGGGGCAGGCTGTTGAGCAGATACACGCCGGAGCTGAGATACTTGATGTAAATGTGGGACTTCCCGGTATTGACGAAAAGTCCATGATGGTGAATGCAGTAAAGAGCATACAGGGCATCTGTGACACGCCGCTGCAGCTCGACTCCACGAATCCGGAAGTGCTTGAGGCCGGATTGCGTGTCTACAACGGCAAGCCGATAGTCAATTCCGTAAACGGCGAGGATGAGTCGCTTGAATCCATACTGCCCCTTGTAAAAAAATACGGAGCCTCTGTTGTTGGACTCTGCCTTGATAAGGGCGGTATACCTAAAACTGCCGAGGGACGTTTTGCAATAGCTGAAAAGATACTCCATAGAGCTATGGAGTATGGCATCCCCCGTGAGGATGTTTTCATTGACTGCCTTACACTTACCGCTTCGGCGGAGCAGGACGGCGTAATGGAGACGCTCAATGCTCTCCACAGAGTAAAGACTGAGCTTGGCCTGAGGACTGTACTCGGCGTATCGAATATCTCCTTCGGACTGCCTAACCGTGAGCTCATAACCCGTACCTTCCTGACAATGGCGCTTCACAGCGGACTTGACCTTCCTATCATTAATCCGAATATCGACTCCATTATCGGAGCTGTAAGAGCATATCGGCTTCTTGCCGGCATAGACCGTGACTCCGTTGATTTTATAAGCGTTTACGCACAGGACGGTGCAGCGCCTCAGGCTGCTCCGGCAGCAAAGTCTGGAAATACAGCTGATCTTGGCTACTGTGTAAAGAACGGACTGAAAAATGACGCTGTAAAGGCTGCTGAGGCTTTGATAGCCACAACAGATCCTATGGAGATGATAAACAATGTGCTCATCCCGGCACTTGATTCCGCAGGAGCTGAGTTTGAAAAGGGAAAGATATTCCTGCCCCAGCTCATACTTACTGCCGGAGCAGCACAGGCCTGCTTTGAGGTAATAAAGAGCCGTATCTCAACAGGAGACGGCGAGACCGTATCAAAGGGAAAAGTCGTGCTCGCAACAGTAAAGGGCGATATCCATGATATCGGAAAGAACATCGTAAAGGTGCTGCTGGAAAGCTATGGCTTCACAGTTATTGACCTTGGCAGGGACGTTGATCCCTCCGTTGTGCTTGAGGCGGCAGTGCGTGAAAAGGTGAGCCTTGTTGGACTGTCTGCTCTTATGACCACCACCCTCGGAGCTATGGCAGACACTATCGCTCTGCTCAATGAGAAGTATCCTGAGTGTAAGACTGTCGTAGGAGGAGCTGTGCTTACTGCTTCATATGCTAAGCAGATACACGCCGATTTCTATGCTAAAGACGCAAAACAGACTGTAGATATAGCTTCGGATGTTTACGGAGTGAAATAAAAAAACCGGCCATAAAGACGATCGTGTTTTTATGGCCGGTTTTGTCCATATAAAGCAAAAAAGCTATGCATAGATGCATAGCCGAAATAAATAAAGAAATAAATATAGAAGGGGAATTGGGGGATTACTTAATCCTCTTATAGTATATCCGCCATTCCTTAAAATAATCTTAAAGTTAGCTTAAATCTTGAGTTTTTTTCAATTTATTTTCAGGGCAGTCTCAAGAGCTATCTCCATCATATCACGGAAAGTTGTCTGACGCTCCTCGGCGGTGGTGGAAAGACCTCTCAGCGGACAGTCTGAAACTGTGAGTATGCAGAGTGCGTTCTTTCCGGAACGGGCGGCGTTCATATAGAGCGCAGCGGCTTCCATTTCTACTCCGAGAACGCCCATTTTCTGCCACTGAGCAAGGCTGCCAGCGTCATCGTAGAAGGTGTCGCTGGAAAAGATATTGCCCACATGGAATCTGGAGCCTTTTTCTTCTGCCGAGCGTACTGCTGCTGAAAGGAGTTCCCATGAAGCTGTAGGAGCATATGTGCCGGGGAGACGGTACTGTGTAGCGTAGGCGGAGTTGGTGCTTGCGCTCATACCTATCAGCACATCACGGAGCTCAACATTGTCTGCGATAGCTCCGGCAGTGCCTACACGGATAATATTTTCCACATCGTATTCGTTGAAAAGCTCATAGGAGTATATGCCTATGGAAGGCATACCCATGCCGCTTCCCTGAACTGATACGGGAACTCCCTTGTAGGTTCCTGTATATCCCAGCATACCTCTGACCTCGTTGTAGCATACCGGGGAATCAAGATAGTTTTCGGCGATGAACTTAGCTCTGAGGGGATCTCCGGGCATAAGGACTGTTTTTGCGATATTTCCTTTTTCTGCGTTGTTATGGGGTGTTGGCATAGTTATTACCTCCTTTTGGGTGATGTGAGTTTTATCGGCAAGAGATCGTGTCGGTCAAGCCGAGGCAAGAAATACAGGGCGGACGTCCGGAAGGCGCTCTGCTGTCCGGACTGCTTCTCAGGAGAGGCTCTGCCTCTCCTCGCACACCTCTCCGCCAGAGGATTAACAACCCTCTGGACTCCCATTTTTTGCCGCCTTCGGCGTTTTTTATTCTAAAACTGTGTTATCTGTTCCTGTCACTATCAATTATACCACATCCTCTTATCTTTTGCAATGAGAAAAAATTTCTCCAAAGCAGTGACAAACGAAACGATATGTGGTATAATAAAATTTGTACCAATTTTTACCGGAGAGTGAAAGAATGAATAAATATAAAAAGCTTGCTTTTAATACAATGATATTTGCTATCGGCGGCTTTGGCTCAAAGATACTTGCCCTGCTGCTGACAAGATTATATACCAACAACATCGGTTCAAGCGACTCAAGTACAAAGGAGCTTCTGGAGATAACTGCGAATTTTCTCCTGCCAATATTCACATTCTCAATGGCAGAAGCTGTTATCCGTTTCGGACTGGACAATAAATACAAGAAGGAAGAGGTGTTCAGCACAGCCTTCTGTCTCAACGGCGTGGGAATGATAGCCATGCTTGTGATAGGGCCGCTGCTGAAATTTATAAAGTTCCTGGACTTCATTGACGGATACACGATACTGCTGCTGGCCTTTGTCCTCAGCTCGTCTCTCAGGTCACTGTGTTCACAGTTCGTCAGAGCAAGAGGAATGGTAAAGCTGTTCTCCATTGACGGTATATTCGCCACTTTCTCACTGTTTGTGTTCAACATCGTATTTATTTCCAATTTCCACTGGGGCGTTAAGGGCTTCATGCTGGCCAGCATCATGGCGGATCTCTGTTCAGCTATATTCCTGTTTATAGTAGCGAAGCTGGATAAGTTCCTCCGCCTGCGCTACTACAGCAAGAGCCTTGCAACAAGCATGATGAGGTTTGCCGTACCGCTGATACCTACAGTAATAATGTGGGTGATAACAGGCTTCTCCGACAGACTTTTCATACGTTATATGCACAGCGACCGTGTCACACTCGGAAGCAGTGCCGCAGGTATATACGGCTATGCCACAAAGGTGCCGAACCTGATATCCATGGTATCATCGATCTTCTTTTCCGCATGGAATATGTCCGCCATAATGGAGAACGATTCTGAGGACAGAAGCAACTTCTACGAGAAGGTTTACGGCGCTTACGAGTCGCTGTTGTTCATTGCATCGGCATTTCTTATCGCAGGAGTGCAGATAGTAACTCCTATCTTTGTCAGCACCAAGAATTTCAGCGAATATGGTGATGTATACAAATATACTCCTGTGCTGGTAGTTGCCGTTCTGTTCATGTGTCTTGACCAGTTCCTGAGCAGTATCTATACTGCCACAAAGCACACAAAAAACTCCTTCTGGACAAGCTTTGCTGCAAGCATGGCAAATATAGTCCTCAACTTCTGTCTTATCCCGGAATGGGGCATCCACGGAGCCTGCATAGCAACTTTCCTCAGCTATTACCTCTGTTTCTGGGCAAGAATAATCGACGCAAGATACTATGTGCCTTTCCGTTTTGACGGAGTGAGATCTTTCATAAATACTATTGTTCTTATACTCATGTGCTGGGCAGTTATAGCTAAGCCGGCAGCTTATATCTTGCTTATCCTCGTTATGCTTGCATTTGTTGTATGGAGCAATTACAAGGCTATGATAGTTACAGTCAGAAAGCTTTTCAGAAAAGCCTGACAGATATGACCGTTGTGCTTTTATAGAAGTATATGTCAATTAATCGGTGACAACCTTGCTTAAGAAAGGTTGTCACCGAACTCCTTTCCAAAGACTTTTAATCTTATTTTTCCTCATATAGGGCGTTTGAAAAAACTGAATAAAAAAGAAGAAGGCTTCCGTACATAATGTACGGAAGCCCTTTATATGATTATCCCCTAAAATGATATAAGATAAACTTTATGGTATAGAACTGAAAGATGCTGATCACTTAGCAGCAGGTGCAAGTGAAGCTACTTTCTTGAGGAGGAACTCCTGGATCCTGAGAGCATCCTGAGGAGTGATGCTGCCGTTGCCTGTAGGCTCGTAAACGTCAGCTCTGATCTGGCCTTCCTTAGTGATGTGAGTTTCCTCTGTACCGTCAAGGCCGAATCTGTCAGCATTTGAAAGGCTCTGCATGATGAGAACAGCGTCGTTCATCTTAACAACTCCGTCGCCGTCAGTGTCGCCCCATACAGTGTCGTCCGGCTGAGAAGTCTCAACAGTCTTGTAGCTTGTCATTTCAACGATGTTGAAGTTGTCCCAGATCTGGAACTCGCCCTGAGCAACAGTCTCGGGAATATCAGCCAGCGGGATAGTAACGATAAGCTTACCGTCCTCGCCTACAACTTCGCTGTAGGGGATCTGCTCCCAATCCTTAGCGCCCATGTAGCCGAGAGCACCCTTTACCTTAGTGCCGGCAGGTCCCTCGATTGTGAACTGGAGAGAAGCGCTTCTGTCGATGTCTGAAAGCACGATCTTGTGGATCTCAGCAGTCGGCTCAGGCTCCGGGATGTCGCCCTTTGGAGCATCAAGGATAACGATAGAATCCACATTGGTGGTCTTAGTGGTCTTAGCCTGCATATGAGCTACGAGAGCTGTGTCAAGGCCCCAAAGTTCCTTAGCCTGAGACATAAGGTAATATGCGATACCGTTCTCCTCGTCTACCATGTAAGGAGCAACCTCTGTCCAGTTGCCGTACTTTTCATCGGAGAAAGCGAGCTTTGGAGTAGTACCGGTAAACTTGATAGCTACTTCCTTGCCATCAACCTTATCCCATGAAACTTCGCCCTCGCCGCCGGGAGTTGAGCCCTTCCAGCCGCCAGCCTCATTGTCCTTGGATGCGTCTAACTCATAAGGTCCTTCGAGGAATACTTCGCCATCTTCATAGGCCTGGTGTGTAACGTTTTCATAAGTGGGCTTATGACGCTCGCTGCCCCATACGATAGAATCATCAGCGATGATGTTCATCATAGTGTCAACTACCTGAACTGAATCCTCATACCACTCAAGTGTACGTCTGTCCATGTAGTCGTGACGCTCGGCCATATCCTTGTTGGTTCTGGCATCGTTGTCCCAGAGGAAGCAGGGGATACCGTACTTCTTTGTAGTTGTGAGGTACTGTGTAGCCCAGTCGATACGAGCCTGTGTATTGCCAAAGTTGGATGAACCAAACTCACCGATAACTACCGGGATATCCTTGTCGAGGAAGGTATCACGGAGATTGTCAAGTGTAATAGCAAGATCCTTGCTGAAAGAGGCAGTCCACTCATCGTGGTAGCCGTCCTTGCCGGTGTTCATTGTGAAGTTATAAGGTGTGTAAGCATGAACTGATACAGCTATATAGTCATCATCTTCAGGAAGAACGAGATCAGAGATGATGTTTACATCTGCACTTGCAACATAGCCGGGGAGCATAAGGAGACGAGTCTTAGCGTAAGGGCTGTCGCTCTCTCTTATGAGCTTAACGAAATCAGCTTCGAGCTTGTTGATTACTTCGCTCTCAGCAGGAGGTGTAGCTGACCACCATTCCCAGTCGGTGCCGGCAGCTCTTGGCTCGTTCATGCACTCGAATACGAGGTGCTGATCGTAGTCCTTGAATTCTTCGTTGACCTGTTCCCAGATCTTCATGAGTCTTGGCTGGATCTCGTCGTAAGCAGTAAGGAGATCAGAGCGGTTGATCCAGTTTTCATGGTGAACGTTGATGATAACGTACATATCACGCTTGTAAGCGTAATCTACTACCTCGTGAACACGAGCGAGCCACTCAGGATCGATATTGTTGTTCTCGTCCAGATGCTGGAACCATGTAGTAGGTATACGGACAGAGTTGAAGCCCTTTGCCTTGATAGCATCAATGATCTCCTGAGAAGCTTTAGGCTGTCCCCAGGCAGTTTCGGTCTCAAGACCTGCGTGTTCAGGCACATAAGAATTTCCGTCCTCGTCCTCTAAGGAAGCAGTAGCGTCCATAGTATTTCCGAGATTCCAGCCGATCTGCATATTCTCTGTGATCTCGAATGCTGTGAGGATAGTGTTTCCTTCTGCGTCAGTTTCGATTACCTTGTAGGGTGAGAGCTTGAATGAAGCAAGCATACAAACAGCTGCGGCAGAAAGACTTACGATGCGCTTGATTGTTTTTGATTTTTCAAACATTATAAGACCCTCCATTTGATTAGATTTGTTTCATTTGTTTTCATGTTTGTGTTAATTCTTTGATGCCGAAGGCAGTCCAGTGCAGAAAACCGCCTTTGATTTCTCTCATATTTTATCACGTTCAACGAAACTTGTCAATAGAATTTGTGCACCTTGCAACAATATCTGATGTAGAAGTTTGTGGAAGGGTTTTAGCAAGATTGAATAAAATTTGACCGTTGGTTTTTACACATATATTTCCGCAGGGTGAACAAATCAAAATATTTTCCTATTTATAGCCAAAAAAGCAGCGGCATTGTGCCGCTGCTTTGTGCTTGTTGTTTATATCAGCCTATTTTGGGGAGGTTTGCAAGCGATTTAGCTATCTCCTCATCTGTCGGGATATAGTCGGACATTTTGCCGTCGTTGTAAGCGCCGTAAGCATACATATCAAAGTAGCCGGTACCTGTAAGGCCGAAGAGGATGGTCTTCTCTTCACCGGTCTCCTTGCACTTGAGTGCCTCATCGATAGCAACACGGATAGCATGGCTGCTTTCAGGAGCGGGGAGGATTCCCTCAACTCTTGCGAACTGCTCAGCGGCTTCAAATACAGCGGTCTGCTCAACGGAGCGAGCCTCCATGAGTCCCTGATCGTAGAGCTCGGAGAGGATAGCACTCATGCCATGATATCTCAGGCCGCCTGCGTGGTTTGGAGAAGGCATGAAGCCGCTGCCGAGGGTATACATCTTCTGGAGAGGGCAAACCTTACCTGTATCACAGAAGTCGTAAGCGTATGTACCTCTTGTAAGGCTCGGGCATGAAGCAGGCTCAACAGCGATGATCTGATAATCAGCCTCACCTCTGAGCTTCTCGCCCATGAAAGGAGCAATAAGTCCGCCAAGGTTTGAACCGCCGCCTGCACAGCCGATGATAACATCGGGCTTGATGCCGTATTTATCCATTGCGATCTTGGATTCAAGACCGATAACAGTCTGGTGAAGGAGTACCTGAGAGAGAACGCTTCCGAGAACATAGCGGTAGCCTTCCTGAGTTGTAGCTGCTTCAACAGCCTCTGAGATAGCGCATCCGAGGCTTCCGTTAGTATCAGGGAATTCAGCAAGGATCTTTCTTCCTACTTCTGTAGTGTTTGAAGGTGATGGAGTTACGCTTGCGCCGTATGTACGCATTACCTCACGGCGGAAGGGCTTCTGCTCGTAGGAAACCTTTACCATATATACCTTGCAGTCAAGGTCGAAATATGAGCAGGCCATTGAAAGGGCAGTACCCCACTGGCCGGCACCTGTTTCTGTAGTAACGCCCTTGAGTCCCTGCTTTTTAGCGTAGTATGCCTGAGCGATAGCGGAATTGAGCTTGTGGCTTCCACTTGTATTGTTTCCCTCGAACTTGTAGTAGATCTTAGCGGGAGTGCCGAGCTTCTTTTCGAGGCAGTAAGCTCTTACGAGAGGAGAGGGACGGAACATCTTGTAGAAATCCTGTATCTCCTGTGGGATCGGGATGAAAGCATCTGTTTCGTTGAGCTCCTGATCTACCAGCTCATCACAGAAAACGTGGCTGAGCTCCTCTTTTGTACAGGGTTTGCCTGTTCCGGGATTGAGAAGGGGAGCTGGTTTCTTTTTCATATCTGCACGGACATTATACCATTCCTTTGGCATTTCGCTTTCTTCAAGATAAATTTTGTAAGGGATCTTTTCGTTTGACATAAAAAATTCTCCTTTTTACTATTATTTAAGGTTACTGTAGTCATGCCGGAATAACAAAAAGCTCCTGTTCCGGCATAAAACAATGCCGGGACAGAAGCTGTATCAACAGTTCTGCGGTGCCACCCCGCTTGACGAAAAACGTCCACTCTGCTTGTACTTTCATACAACGGTTTTGTTAACGCAGACCTCTGCGTCTTGCCTACACAATGTCAAAACAAAGGAAAAACAGTCATATGACCGCACAAACATTACGTCTGTCCTTTTCGCCGGACAAACGCTGCTGATTATTATTATGCCTCCGGACAATTTATCCGGTGACAGCACCCCGTACCTTTGAACTGCATCTTCGGTTCGCCCTCGGAAGGCCATTCGCAACTGAACATCATACCTGCTCTCACCAGCCGCAGGCTCTCTGAAATGTGTTGACAGAAGTTACTTACCCTTCTTCATCGGTTTATGTGTATATAATAACATTAAAACAAAGATTTGTCAAGTAATATTTGAAAAATTGTTACAATTAATGATTTGTAACGCTTGGGAATAGGTTCAGTCTATGAGTTATGATAAATAAAACATAGAATTAAATCGCTGTTTCCTCTTTTCAAATGTTCCGGAATATGTTATAATAGATATGTTATTTGCTGTCGCTCCTGTATTTTGCACGGGTACGGGCAATGCTCTCCTCGCTTCTCTTGATGAGGTTCAGGAGGGATGAGGAGTACTGGGCGTAGTCCTTTTGCAGAGTTGCAGTAGTAACATAAAGGGTATCGAAATTGTCAACGCAGTCATTTCCGTCAAGGGCGATACCGCTGGAGGCTGCCTTGATATTGGCCTCGCTCATAGATACGATAGCGTTGGCGCTGTCATTGGCGATGACTTTTGGTATACGGAAGAGCTTCTGGTCGTTATGCGGATTTGCATTGTAGACTATACGGAAGAGCTTGTATACCGAGAGCATGAGGTAGGATGATACCTCTTTGATAAGGGTTATACTGTTTGCCTTCTGAGCAAGATTGAACAGGAGGCTTATGGAGTTGTTTATTATACGCCTGTTGAAATTGATTATCTCAGGCGAAGGCATTTTCATGCTGTTGTTGCCGTCATCATCGGGGATATCTTCGATAGTGATGGTCTTTCCTTCCGGTTCAGGAGTTCTGCCAAGCAGATAATCGCAGGAAACGTTATAGTAGTCTGCTATTTTTACGAGAAAGTTAAGGCCGCATTCTCTTATGCCTTTTTCATAGTGGGAGAGAAGTGCCTGTGATATACCAAGATCGGTTGCAGCCTGTTTCTGGCTGATGTGTCTTTCTTTTCTCTGAAGTGTGATTATCCTTGCAAAATCGGAATTCATAATAAGCTCCTCCTGATGTGAAATAATGAAAAATAAACTATATTTATTATAATACAAAATGTATAATTTGTAAATATGCCTGGGCATGAAAGAATGACGAATTTTTTGGATGATTTTTTAGCATATTTGCTAATTAATAAAAAAACGGGCAGTAATTTTGTGCGTAATGTATAATAGATCCTTGAATATACAATTTGTGAAAGGAATGTTTCTATGAAGGGTTATAGAATAAGCGTGCTCCGTCACGGCCTGACAGAGGCAAATGAAAAGGGGATTTATATCGGAAAGACTGATCTTCCTCTTTCAGATAAGGGAGCGGCAGAGCTGGCGGCAAAAATGGATGAATATGACTATCCTGCGGTACACAGAGTTTACTCCTCACCGCTGAAGCGCTGCACAGAAACTGCGGAGATACTCTTTCCGTATACTGATATCTGTGTGGTTGATGATCTCAGGGAGCTTGACCTTGGTAAATTTGAGAATAAAAAGGTGGACGAGCTTCTTGAAAATGACGAGTACAAGGCATGGCTCAGAGGCGGAAAGGATAAGCGTCCGCCCAACGGCGAGAGTCTTGAGGAGATGACTGCACGTACCTATAAGGCGCTCCATGAGATAATAATGGACATGATGAACGACGGCATCACCCACAGTGCCATGATAACTCACGGCGGTGTCATTTCAAATATGCTCAGCTGCTTCGGCCTTCCGAAATATGATCCGAAAACGCTTACTGCTGATTTCGGAGAGGGATTCGATATAATCGTTACTGCACAGATGTGGCTCAATTCTCAGGCATTTGAGATACTGGGCTACTGTCCTTACGACAAGATACCGGACGCAGAGGAATAATTGACCTGTTTCCGCACACAATATCTGTAAATTTCAGAAAGAGGTGCGGAACTTGAGGATAAGTGAGCTGATACCATTTGTGAGGAAAATGCTCAGGGACAGGAATATCACTGTCATGGCAGTATGTATGCTGCCGCTGCTGGGAGAACTCTTCTTCCGGTTTGCAGAAGCAGCGGTCTACAGCCTTTTGCTGTACTTCGGAGAGCTTCCGCCCATTGCGCTTTTCAGCGGAAAAGATCGTATCCAGCTTGCAGTCTCCGTTCTTTCGGCACTTCTGCGGTTCGTGGTCATTTCTCCGCTGATATATGCGGCGGCAGCCGTACTGACGGACATATGCGCTGAGAGGAAGCCTGCTTCATTGAGCAGCATACTTGTAAGCAGGAGGAACTTCCGTAGAAGCCTTACTGCTGGGCTCATTACGAGGCTGCTTGGCGCAGCGGCTCTTGTCCCGGCGGCTTTTTTCGGTGTCAATGCATACAGGCTGCTGGTTTCCGGGCATACTGCCGGGGAACTGTTCCTGACGCTCCATGCGTTTGTGCTGACAGCTCTGGCAGCCGGGATGTGGATATCCCTGCGGCTGAGCCTTTCCGCACTTCCTTTCCTCATGGCTCAGTTCCCGGACAGGAGCGTTGTCAGACTCACATTTATGGCGCTGAGGATAATGAAGGGCAGGAAAGCGGTGTTCATCAGGCTTATGGCAATATACCTTCCGGCAGCGCTGACTGTTATAGGTATACCATTTGCACTTACAAGGGTATCGGCGGCATGGGCGCTGTGCATATCCATAAGAATGAAAGAGGAAGAGTATAATGAAGGAAATAAGGCTGAAAGTCAGCTCGGATACTCCTTTGCCCCTGGAAACGTTCCTGCTGAAAAAACAGGGAGTATCAAGACGGCTGCTTACAAAGCTGAAACGTCAGGCAGGAGGCATAACAAGAAACGGCGAGACTGTCCGCAGCGTGGATACAGTGTATGACGGCGATGAGATAGTACTTCGTTTTGAGGATACAAGCCTGCTGGAGCCGAATCCGGAGCTTGATGTGCCTGTTGCATATGAGAGCGGCAGTGTAGTTGTGTTTGATAAGCCTGCCGGTATGCCTGTGCATCCTTCGATCAAGCATCAGGGCGACACTCTCGGCAATTTCTTTGCCGCAAGGTATCCGGAACTGACATTCCGCCCCATAAATCGCCTTGACAGGGATACTTCCGGGTTGTGTGCAGTGGCAAAGGATGCCTTCGCTGCAAAGCTTTTGCAGGGTAATATAGATAAGGTATATTATGCGGCAGTCCACGGGGTTACTGATGAGTCAGGGACGATAGATGCTCCCATAGCAAGGGAGAGAGAGTCTATCATACTGCGCTGTGTCCGTGAGGACGGTCAGCCGGCAGTGACTCATTTCCGCCGCATTGCCTTCAATGGCAGGTATTCCCTTGAGGAGATCATCCTCGAAACAGGACGTACTCATCAGATACGGGTGCATTTTTCCAGCAAGGGACATCCTCTTGCCGGTGACGATATGTACGGCGGTTCACGGGAGGATATCGGCAGGCAGGCTCTTCACTGCGGAAAGCTCATGTTCAGGGAGCCCCTTACAGACGAAGCTGTTACGGTGGCTTCGGAGCTGCCCCGGGAAATATTATCGCTTATTAGCTGAGTGATTCTTCACCGGCTGAATATAAATACTAAATAAACGGAGGAAATAATTATGGAAAAGATAGCAAGCTTTCAGGTGGATCATACTAAATTCGGAGTTGGTATGTACATATCACGCATAGACGGTGACGTTATAACTTATGATGTACGTATGGTAAAGCCTAACGGCGGAGTGTATGTATCATCGCCCTCACTCCACACTATCGAGCATCTCTTTGCCACATATGCAAGAAATTCTGCATTCAGCAAGGACATCATATATGTAGGACCTATGGGCTGCCGCACCGGATTCTATCTCCTGACAAGAGATACTATGTCCGGAGCTGACGCAATAAAGCTTGTAAAGGACGCTTATCGTTTTGTAGCTGATTACAACGATGAGATCCCCGGCTGCACAGCAGTTGAATGCGGAAACTATCTTGAGCATGACCTTGAGTCTGCGAAGAAGGATGTTCTTCCGCTTCTTGAAAAGCTTGAGGGATATACTCCGGAGATGCTTGAATATTCTTACCATTTTGATAAGTGATATAGCACAGCGCTTTGTGCATTTGTACAAAAAAATGCTGGTTTTGGAAAAATCAGCATTTTTTTCGTTGTATTTTCACTCAGCCCTGTTATAATATTACAATGTAACTGATTTGTAATAAGTAAGAAAGGAGCTGTTGTCATGGCTCAGGAACGTCATGGAGAGGACGTTTCGGAAATGGGGCTTTTCCAACGCATAGGAAAGAGCTTCACTGACCTTTTTGCCAGATTCGGCCTTTGTACTGTCAAGGTGCTGGTAACAGTGCTTATGGCTGTTATCACAGGCGTGAAGCTTGTGCTGAATGAACTGCTGAGCCTTGCGGTAGATATCCTGCGGGGATTGCGCTGGATATTCAGAGGCTTCACAGAATCTATCAGGAATCGTATAAAATTGAATAAGGAGCTCCAGAAGGAGACAAGAAAGGCAAAAAAGTTAGGCCGGAAGGAGTATACGGCTTCTGTTGCCAAGTTTGCAGGCTCGTTCCTCTTCGGTGAGGACGGTATGCTGTATACAGCTTTCAACTATCTGTTGCCGGTGCTGTCAGTGGCGTTCCTTATTGGTATAGTCCGTATCGGCTCCAGTAAGGAGTACGGCATCGCCGTGGAATTCAACGGCAAGGAAATAGGCATTATCAGCGCTGAGTCGGATTTTGAAGAGGCTGAGCGAGAGGTACAGCAGAGAATATCCTACCTTGAGGATGACAAGGCGATCGACCTCTCTGCCAATCTTTCTCTTAAAATGGTGTCCGACAGTGACAGACTGCTCACCAAGGATCAGCTTGCCAATGAGATGCTGGCAGCCTCTGATGAGGAACTGACCGAGGCATACGGCATATACATCGACGGAAAATTCATCGGCGCTGTAAAGGATAAAGAGGCCGTTCAGGACGCTCTTACCGACAGACTCATCGATTTTCATGTTGACGGCGTTGTAAAGGATATCTCATATAAGAACAAGATCGAATATACCAAGGGAATATACCTTGCAAGCAGTGTCAAGGATCAGCAGGAGACCATAAAAATGCTGACCTCTTCCACCGAAAAGAAGGGCGTGTATGTCGCTCAGAGCGGAGATACTGCCGTAACTATAGCTCAGAAATACAATATGGATCTGGATCGCTTCGAGGAGCTCAATCCTAAGCTCGGAAAGAAGATAAAGGGCGGTCAGGTAGTGAATGTGGTAGAGACCGAAAGCTACCTTCCTATACAGTATGTGAAGGAGTACGAGACACTTTCGTTCCTGGATTATGAAACTGTTGAGATGGAGACATCTTCCCTAAATGTGGGCATGAGAGCTATCCTTGTCAAAGGTGAGATGGGTGAGCGCAGAAGCAATATCGAGGTGACTTATGTTGACGGTATTGAACGCTCACGCAAAACTGTAAAGTCCGTTGTCACCAAGCAGCCTGTGGTCGAACAGGTGGGTATCGGTACCTATGCCGCAAGACCTGATCCCGGTGTAGAGGTGCTGACAGGTTCAGGCGAATTCTCATGGCCTGTGGACGGCGGCTGGATAAGCGATCATTTCGGAGGCGAAAGAAACCATAAGGGTATGGATATAGCTGCTCCCGGCGGAACTGATATCTATGCTTCTGCCGACGGCGTGGTCGTTGCAGCAGGCTGGAATCCCGGTGGCTACGGCTACTTCGTGCAGATAGATCACCTAAATGGCTACCAGACTGTATACGCTCATATGAGCGTTGTCCATGCTATCGTGGATCAGCCCGTAAAGCGTGGTCAGCTTATCGGTGAAGTTGGTACTACCGGACATTCTACCGGAAATCACTGCCACTTCGAGGTAAGATATAACAATGTCTGCCATGATCCTGCGTTCTACCTGAATACTATGGAATCCTATTACCTGGATTCACTGGAAGAGGCTGAAAAGAACGGCAGCGATGACGATAAATCTGAAGATGATGATGAATAACAAAAGGCGCACTTAATGTGCGCCTTTAAATTTTAATAAATAAACTGTTTCGGGACGCCGAGGGCGGTGTCCCCTACAATTTGGTTATTCTGCAAGGAACTTCATGAAGTTCTCTTTATTTTCAAGTGCAGTTGTTGTGGGGCGGCCAAGATCGTCTCTTGCGCCTATGGAGCATTTTACCTCTATGAGTGAAAGCGCGTGGCGTGACTTAGCAGCTTCAAGCTCCCTGTCAAGAGCATCGAAGCTGTCAACACTTACAGCGTTAGGGTATCCGCAGGCTTTTGCAGCGGCTACGATATCGATCTTTGATGCAACGGTAGGCATACCGCCTACAGTCTCATGTGCGCCGTTGTTGATAACGATGTGGATGAGATTTTCAGGAGCGTTTGCACCGAGGACTGCCATTGAGCCCATGTGCATGAGCACAGCGCCGTCGCCGTCAATGCACCATATACGCTTGTCAGGCTTGTTTATAGCAACTCCGAGGGCGATAGAGGAGCTGTGTCCCATGGAGCCCACGGTCAGGAAATCGTACTTGTGGCTCTGATCACGGGCTGTACGTGTCTCGAACAGCTCACGACTTGCCTTTCCGGTAGTTGAAACTATAGGATCCTCGCCGGCGGCGTCAGCGATATGCTGGATTATCTCCTCACGGAGCATGGTGTTGCCGTTTTTATACTCAACAGGCTCATCGTATTTCAGTGCGCCCTTGCGGACGATGAAAGCCACCTGCTTGCCCTGTGAAAGGAGCCTGCGGAAGTCCTCCATAGCAGCAGAAGCCTCTTCATCAGTGGTCTCTTTGCTGATAATGAATGTGCGGATATCCATATCCTCCATTAGCTTAACAGTGACTTCGCCCTGATAGATATGCTGGGGCTCATCGTGTATGCCGGGCTCGCCTCTCCAGCCTATAACGAATATCATAGGGATAGCGTAGACCTTATCATTGAGCAGTGAGGCTACAGGGTTTATAATGTTTCCCTCGCCTGAGTTCTGCATATATACTACAGGGACTTTGCCTGTTGCAAGGTGATATCCTGCGGCAAGAGCGGTGCAGTTGCCTTCGTTTGCAGCAATTATGTGGTGCTTCTTGTCGATGCCGTATGTATTCATCAGGCAGTTGCAGAGCGCTTTCAGCTGTGAATCCGGAACTCCGGTATAGAAATCAGCGCCGGTTATCTTCATTAAAGTCTCAGCCTTCATATTTTCCTCCGAATAATTTATTTACTTCTTCAAGCTCCTGAGGAGTATCTATCTCGACGATACTGTCATGGGCTACCGGATGTACTCTCAGGCGGAGCTTATCCAGATTCCTGTCCACAACATCATCCCAGAAGAGATCCTCGTAGCCGGGAGCGCCAAAGGCTTCTTCGATGGCATCAGCGAGAACGGCTGCGTCAGCGGCCTTGAAGAAGGCAACTCCTGTCATATTGTAGCGGTCATCTCCGACCTTGCCAACACGGGTGATTAAGCCTTCGTCATTGAGGTCGAATACCCAGTCATCAGAGTGGCCTTCCACCATTTTGCCGTAGTAGCAGGAGTGATCCGGGGCATTGCAGAAGAGGTCTTTATCGGCAGCATAGAGGTCTGCCTCACAGATAAAGCAGTCGCCGTTCCTGAGGACTTCTCTTGCAAAGTATACTGATGAGATGTTGTTCACTGTC
This sequence comes from Clostridiales bacterium Firm_05, assembly GCA_001604035.1. Lineage (GTDB taxonomy): Bacteria > Bacillota > Clostridia > Oscillospirales > Ruminococcaceae > Ruminococcus. The sequence continues at coordinate 1,005 of LVAK01000081.1, read as the reverse complement.
TCATATACGTCGTTCTTTATTATCTCCACATTCGGGTATTTCTCGGTAAGATATCCGAACTGGCTGCCCAGATATCCTACAACTACATAGATATTATCCACACCACGCTTTTCAAGTCCGTCGATGACAGTTTCTATCATAGGTCTGCCCATGACTTTTATAAGCGGCTTCGGAGTTGTCTCGGTCAGGGGACGCATACGTGTTCCCATGCCGGATGCCATGATTATTGCATTTTCCATATCATCAGTCCTTATACTTTACAGGGATAGCTACGCCGGTAGTTTCGAGTGCTTCACGGAACACCTTGAAGAATTCCACGATATCAGCTTCGTCTATAGCTCCGAGAGCACAGAGACGGAAGGTATTTGTTGTGGATATTTTTCCGGGGTAAATGGTGAAGCCACGGTCATAGCAGTAGTCATGTACCTTTTCAAAGCTCCAGTTCTCATCATCCGGATATATAGCAGAGGATACAAGACCTGCTCTCCATTCAGGCTTTATTACCTGACGGAAGCCCAGCTCGTCAAGTCCCTTGTTGATAGCGTTGAAAACTCTGGTGTGTCTTGCCCACTTTGCCTCTTCGCCCTCTGCCCAGTATTCTTTCAGGGCTTCGATAGTAGCGTAAATGGTCTGTACCGGAGGAGTGAAGTGCATCTCGCCTGTCTTTTCAAAGAAATCGTACTGGAGGAAGAGATTGCAGTAGTAAGAGCGTTTCGGATATGAAGCGGACTTCTTGATTATCTCGGTGTTTCCGATTATAAAGGAAAGTCCGGTAAATGCCATAAGACCTTTTTGTGCGGAAGCCATACAGAAGTCGATGTTGTCCTTTTCAATATCGATAGGACGCATTGCAAGAGTAGATGTTGTATCAACAGTGAATACTGCGCCGTACTTATGAGCAAGAGCTCCAATCTCACGGATAGGGTTTAGTATACCTGTACCGGTCTCGTTGTGAGTAGTGTGAACGAGGGCGATATCCGGGTTCTCTTTGAGAGTTTTCTCAAC
>LVAK01000080.1 GCA_001604035.1 Clostridiales bacterium Firm_05 | reverse complement strand
GCCAAGACTCGTGTGATCGCCAACGCATTGCAGGATCTTATCATCAACTCCGACAGAGTCTTCATCATGGGACATAGATTCGGCGATCTCGATTCTGTAGGCGCTGCCTGCGGATTGGCAGGTGCCATAAGGCTTCTCGGAAAAGAAGCTTATATCGCCGTTGACAGAACTAAGAATCTTGCCTCACACCTTGTCGACATCGTCGAGGAGCAGACCGATAATGAGCTTTTCATTACTCCCGATGAGGCTGAAACAGCTATCGGCGACCATGACCTGCTCGTTATCGTTGATACTCATAATAAGGAGTATCTCGAAAGCCGTACACTCTATGAAAAAGCAAGATCTGTTGTCGTTATCGACCACCATAGGAAAACTGTGAACTTCATCGATAACGCTGTTATCTTCCACCATGAGCCATATGCTTCATCCGCTTCGGAAATGGTGACTGAGGTAATAGAGTACTTCCGCTATGACACCGATGAACGCTTCCCCAGCATCTACGCAGAGGCTCTCCTCTCGGGAATAATGCTGGATACGAAGAATTTTGTCATGCGTACAGGTGTAAGGACTTTTGAGGCTGCTGCGTACCTGAAAAAACTGGGTGCGGATACAGTCGCAGTAAAGCTGCTCTTCTCAAATTCAATAGACTCATATAAGAGAAAAACCCAGATCGTCGGCTCAGCTAAGATACATCGCCGCTGTGCGATCGCTGCTGCCGATTTCAAATCAGATGATATTCGTCTCGTAGCTCCTCAGGCTGCTGACGAACTTCTCAATATCTCAGACGTGGATGCTTCCTTCGTCCTCTATAAGACAGGAAACACAGTCAATATCTCTGCCCGTTCTCTCGGCGCTGTAAACGTTCAGGTCATTATGGAACAGCTCGGCGGAGGCGGTCATCAGACAATGGCCGCAACTCAGCTCGATAACACTTCTATCCAGGAGGCTGTCAAGTCACTGATAGCTGCTATCGACGATAATCAGGTCACAGAACCAAATACATAACAGAAAGGCTGATATATAATGAAGGTTATCTTTTTACAGGATGTTAAAGGATCAGGAAAAAAAGGCGAAGTAAAAAATGTTGCTGACGGATACGCAAGAAATATGCTCATCCCCAAGGGCTATGCCGTTGAGGCTACCCCCGAGAATATGACAAAATTACAGGGACAGCAGTCCTCTGCTCAGCACAAGATCGATCTCGAGATCGCTGCTGCAAAGGAAGCTGCCGCAAAGGTCAAGGGCAAGAGAGTTGATATCACTGCCAAGGCCGGCTCAAACGGTAAGCTCTTCGGCTCTATCACTGCCGCTAATGTCGCAGAGGCTCTCAGCAAGCAGTTCGGCGTAAACGTAGACAAGAAAAAGATCACACTCAGCACCGATATCAAGAATTTCGGCTCTTATACCGCTGCAATAAAGTTCTATAACGGTATATCCGAAACTATTGATGTCGAAGTCAGCGAAGGCTGATAAAAGCAATGGATGAGAATGAACTCCTGCTCTCCGCCCGTGAGCTGCCACACAGCATCGAGGCGGAGCAGTCCGTTTTAGGCGCTATTATTTCACAGCCGTCTGTTCTCGCAGAAGTGACTACACTGCTGAAACCAGAGTATTTCTACAACGAACAGCATAAATCACTGTTCTCTCTCATGCAGAGAATGGATTCGCTGGGACAGCCTATCGATATCGTTACTCTTTTAAATGAGTCTCTTCAGCTCCATATCTTTGAAAATGCTGCCGAAGGAAGAAGATACCTGGCTGAGATCGGTAATATGCTGCCATCAACTTCAAATGTTGCAAGCTACTGCAAGATAGTTGCAGATAAATATTTCATAAGAAGCCTGAGCTATACCGCACGCTCTATCCTTGAGGACATACAGTCCGGCGAGCATGACTCTCAGCTCCTGCTCGACGCTGCTGAGCAGAAAATATACAACATCCGCCAGGGACGTGATGTCCGGGGGCTTGTTCCGCTGTCTGACGCTATCGCCGAGGCTTATGACAGGCTCGGTAAAATATCTGGTCCGGATAAGGATAAATATGTGGGCGCAAGGACTGGTTTTACACTTCTTGACAGCATAACCTCCGGTCTGAATAAATCAGACCTTATAATCATTGCTGCCCGTCCTGGTATGGGTAAGACCTCATTTGCTATGAATATCGCCACAAACGTGGCAAGACGTTCCGATAAGGAGGTCGTTACTTTCAACCTTGAAATGTCAAAGGAGCAGCTTGCTACACGTATTCTTTCCACAGAGGCTCTGGTAGAATCCCATAACCTCAGAAACGGAAGGATAACCAGCGATGACTGGGTAAAGCTGGCTGTCAGTGCAGGATATCTCAGCAATATTCCGCTGTATATCGACGATACCGCAAGCATGACCGTCCAGCAGATGAAGGCAAAGCTACGCCGTACAAAGAATCTCGGTCTGGTCATTATTGACTACCTCCAGCTCATGGAGTCTACCTCACATTCCGACAACCGTGTTGTTGTTATTTCTGAAATAACCCGACAGCTCAAGGTAATGGCAAAGGAACTCAATGTGCCTGTAATACTCCTTTCACAGCTCTCCCGTGCTGTTGAAAGCAGAACGGACAAGCGGCCTATGCTGTCAGACCTCCGTGAATCAGGTTCTATCGAGCAGGATGCGGATATAGTCCTCTTCCTCTATCGTGAGGCGTATTACAACAAGGAAAGCCCAAGACAAAACATATCCGAGTGCATCGTTGCCAAAAACCGTCACGGTGAAACAGGTACCGTAGAACTTATCTGGGACGGCCAGTTCACAAGATTCTCCAATCCGGATTACACTAATATTCCTCCGGAGGGACAGTGATAATGCTTGATAAGATCCTTGGCTTTATAAAACAGAATCAGCTCGTTAAAGCAGGAGATACCGTTATCTGCGGACTTTCCGGCGGCGCTGACAGTGTATGCCTGCTTCTTGCAATGTGTGAGCTCAGCGATAAACTTGGGATAAACGTGGAGGCACTTCATGTAAATCACTGCATCCGTGGCGCAGAAAGCGACAGGGATGAGGATTTCTGCCGTCAGCTCTGCCAAAGGCTTGGCGTTGATTTCAGAGCCTTTTCCTGCGATGTACCTGCATATTCGGAAAAAGCCGGTCTTTCCCATGAAGAAGCTGCAAGGAAGCTGCGATACGGCATTTTCCATGATAATTCCAGCGGCAAGCTCATTGCTACGGCTCATAACGCCAATGATAACCTGGAGACATCTGTTCTGAATCTGGCAAGAGGTACAGGTCTGAAAGGACTTACAGGTATCCCTGTAAGGCGTGGAAATATCATCCGCCCGCTGCTAACTGTGTCACGCAGCGAGATCGAAGCCTTCCTTTCAGATAAGGATCAGGAATTTATGACCGACAGTACAAATCTGTCGGATGACTACACGAGAAATAAGATCCGCCATAGGATCATTCCCCTTCTGGAAGAGATAAATCCCTCAGCGGTAAAGACATTTACAGGCTCCGCTGATACGCTGAGAGAAGAAGAGGAACTTATTTCTTCAATGACCGATTCCGTCTGGGAAAAAGCCTACAATGACAATTCTCTGTGCGGTATCTCAGACCAGCATAAAGTCATCAGAAGAAGATGTATCGCAAGGCTTCTCTCCGCCAACGGTCTCCCCTATTCCAGGGAAAGGCTCACCGAGGCAGATAATATCCTCGTAAACGGCGGAAAGATCAATATCTCCGGCGATCAGTTCCTTATTTCTGACGGAAAGACTTTTTCTCTGAAAAAACTCACCCCGATATCAGACGATCAGGAGCTCTCGGCAGAACTCAGGATCGGTGAAAACAATATCTTCCCTGATAAGACGGTGTGCTGTGAGTTGTTAGATTGTGATAATTTGAAGAAAAATGAAGATGTTCACAAAAAATTAACATTTTACATCCTGGATTATGATAAAATAATAGGAAGAGCGATTCTCAGGAACCGCCGCTTCGGCGACAGGATCAAGCTCAGCGGAAGAGATTTTACCTCATCCGTAAAAAAACTGATAAATGAAAAAGTGCCGCAGGGATCAAGGGGAAAACTCCACTTTATTGAAGATGACCTGGGGACTGTATTTGCCGAAAAGATCGGCATCGCAGACAGAGTCAAGCCATCTTCTTCAACTGTCAGATTTCTGAGAATAACCATTATATAATAATTATACGAATGGAGTGGATAAATTGACACCAAAAAAGAACAGAGGTATACTGACTTACGTTATTATCATTGTTATTGCTATCGGCTGTATCTATTTCGTAAGCTCAAAGCTGGCTAAAAACGCTGATAAGACCGATTACAATGAGGTAATGGAACACTTCGACAGCTTCGAGGTCGAGGATTATGAGCTTGATCTCGGTACAGGTGAGCTGACATATAAGCTCATTGGCGATGACAAGGAGTATAAATACGACGTTCCTAATGTAAGCATCTTCGTTGAAGAAACAAAGGATTACCGTAAGGATTTCAACAAGCACCATCAGAAGGAAGAGCTCAAGGTCGGTCAGAACTATATAAAGATCACCGATCGTACATGGCTCTACTCTCTTATCCCCGTTGTCCTTACTGTACTGCTGGGCTGCGCTATCCTCTATTTCATGATGAAACAGAGTGGCGGCGGCGGAAAATACACTTCATTCGGCAAGGCTAATCTGAAAAATCAGGCCAACGCCCGCAAGGCTACCTTCAAGGACGTTGCCGGCGCTGACGAAGAAAAACAGGAGCTTCAGGAGATCGTTGACTTCCTCAAGCATCCTAATAAATACAAGGATATCGGTGCAAAGGTACCTAAGGGCGTACTCCTTCTCGGCCCTCCCGGTACAGGTAAGACTCTTCTCGCAAGAGCTGTTGCCGGCGAGGCTGGCTGCCCGTTCTTCCCTATCTCAGGTTCAGATTTCGTTGAGATGTTCGTAGGTGTGGGTGCTTCCCGTGTTAGAGACCTCTTCGAGCAGGCTAAAAAGCACGCTCCTGCTATAATATTCATCGATGAGATCGATGCTGTCGGCCGTCACAGAGGTGCAGGTCTCGGCGGCGGTCACGATGAGCGTGAACAGACTCTCAATCAGCTCCTCGTTGAAATGGACGGCTTTACCGGAAACGAAAGCGTTATCGTTATCGCTGCTACAAACAGACGTGATATCCTCGATCCCGCCCTCCTCAGACCAGGCCGTTTCGACAGACAGATCGTTGTAGGCTATCCTGACGTAAAGGGACGTGAGGAGATCCTCAGAGTCCATGCAAAGAACAAGCCTCTCGGTCCTGACGTTGATCTTAAGATAATCGCTCAGACTACACAGGGCTTCACAGGTGCTGATCTGGAGAACCTTCTCAATGAAGCTGCTCTCCTGGCTGCAAGAAATAACAGACTTGCTATCACCGAGTTCGATATCGAAGAAGCTACAATGAAGGTCATAGCAGGCCCTGAAAAGAAGTCACGTATCGTTACCGAGCACGACAAGAAGGTCACTGCTTACCACGAGGCAGGTCATGCTATTGCTGCATATAACCTTCCTACACAGGATAAAGTGCATCAGGTCACTATCATCCAGAGAGGTATGGCTGCCGGTATTACTGTTACCCGTCCTGATAACGACGATCAGCACGTTTCACGCAACCAGATGCGTGAGAAGATAGTGATGCTCCTGGGCGGAAGAGTTGCTGAAGAGATATTCATCGATGATATCTCAACCGGTGCCTCCAACGATATCGAAAGAGCTACTTCCATTGCAAGAAGTATGGTCACAAAGTATGGATTCTCCAGTAAGATCGGTACCGTTGTATACGGTTCGGAAAGCGATGAAGTATTCATCGGCAAGGACTACGGCCATACTAAGAACTACAGCGAATCTGTTGCAGCTCAGATCGATGAGGAGGTCAAGTCCATTATCGACAAGGCACACAGCGATTGTACAGAGCTCATCAGAGCAAATGCTGACAAGATGCATCTTCTTGCAAAGTATCTGCTTAAATTTGAAAAGATTGACGGTCCTGAGTTTGAAAAGCTCATGAGCGGTCAGATCACTGAAGCTGACATAAACAAGAATGACAGTGAGACAGAGCCTGCCCCTGAGCCGGCTGAAGAAAATAAGGATCTCTTCATTTCTGATGAACCCACTGCCGAAGAATAATTATCGTTACCGGAGAGCTTCTCTCCGGTAATTTTTTTCAGTTCAGTTACGTTTTTGTGACAATTGGCTGAAACTGGTGCATATAAGGTTGCATTGAAGTCAGCCTTATGCTATAATAAATGTGCTCTCAATAACTTTTTTCAGTTGCTGAGCAGACATTAATTATTCATGAACTAATTCTCACCGGAGGTGCTATTTTTGGATTCAACAAATCTGATCCTTTGCGCTGTTGCAGCAGCTTGTCTGGATATATGTGCAATGGTGCTTATCATATCCGCTTACCATGAGCGAAAAACAGGCGGAAAACGCTGGAACAGGATAACCAGCTTCATGGAGCTGGCTGACTATAATACCGTCTATCCTCTTGGCTGCGACGAGATACTCATTGGACGCCATGCATCTGCTGATATCCGCCTCGCAGACCTTTCCGTTTCACGTTATCACGCCATACTGACTGTGTCTGACGGCATATGGACTATCACTGATATGGGTTCAACGTCAGGTATCTTCGTAAACGGTATCCCCGTTTCACAGGCTCAGCTCAGAGAAAATGACATCATAAAGCTTGGCAACAGACAGCTGATCTTCAGGAGAAGGAGGGATATAAATGTCAGGTAATACCGGCTCTTACATTTCTTCATGCGTATTCGTTCTGATCGCTCATATCGGTATGCTGCTCAATGTCTTCTTCAATGGAAACTATGACAGCCTCACTCAGGTCATTATCCTGTCAGGCGCCGTGGTCATACTTGATGTTGCATACTTCATCGCTATGCTCTTCTTCAGGCAGACTACTTTCACCGTGGATTTCCTGCTCATTCTCGTGCTGAATATGAGCGTTATATTCCAGTCCTGCTTCGGTGAGGTCGTATTCGATTACAAGCATTACATAACCTGCATAATCTCCCTTGTGACCTGCCGCTGCGGATACCTTCTCTGCCGCAATCACAAGTGGCTTAGAGAACAGCGCAAATTCTTTTATATCGGTATATTCATCCTTATGGTCGTTATTCTTACTCTTACCGGCAGCAGAGGTATGTGGATAAGCCTTGGTCCTATCACTATACAGCCCTCGGAGTTCATCAAGCCCCTGTTCATACTGGCCTGTGCAACCTCTATAACTGAACAGCAGAAAAAGCATAAGATACTCTGCTTTAACGTTGTTTATGAGAATATCGCCCTGTTCGGACTTACAGCCGCTATCTGCCTGCTTCAGTGGTGGTGCCGTGACCTGGGAAGTCTTCCCACATTCGTTGCTATATACGCAGCCGGATTCCTCCTCAGGATATGCTACCCCAAGGCAAAATTCTCTAAGAAGAAGCTTGTGGGCGCCGGCGCAGTCCTTGCGGCAGTTGCCGTTGCAGGAATGAAATTCGCACCGGCATATGTTCAGGACAGACTTCACGTTGATATATGGGCTGATAAGGACGGCAACGGCTATCAGCAGTCACAGGCTCTCATCGCTATCGCTAACGGAGGCTGGTTCGGAAAAGGACCAGGCCAGGGTGATCTGCATAACGTCTTCGCTCATAAAAATGATATCGTTTTTGCTTCAATAAGTGAGGAGTGGGGCCTGCTCTATGCGCTCATGATGGTGCTCGCTATCCTCATTATCATTGCTCTTCCGCTCATCAATCCGCCACGTTCCTACTTCCACGGTACTATGTCAGCCGGAATAAGCGCTGCATTTACTGTACAGATGGCTCTGAACATATTCGGCTCATGCAACCTTATCCCTTTCACAGGCGTTACTATCCCCTTTATCTCCACCGGCGGAAGCTCCCTGATGATAAGCGGATTTATGGCAGGTATGCTTGTTGCCTGTCAGTCTCCGACAATGAGATCTCCTCATCTCAATGAGCAGATACCTAAGAGACAGTTATATCCCAGGAGGAGAAAAGCCTAATGAAAAGCATTAAAAGATGTCAGAAAATAATCAGTCTGTTCATTGTGATGTTTATCATCGGAATGGTCATTCTCGTAATCAAGATCCAGAGAGAAGCATCATTCTATATGATAAATTCCGATACCCTCAGCCTTGGAAAGGTCTATGATAAAAACGGCGATGTTCTCTTTGACGGTACAGGCGAGATCGATTCCCCTGCCGGATATCTCATAGATGTCGGTAATCTTATAGGCGATGACAAGGGACAGATGGGAAATACACTTGTTGCCAACAATCTGAAAAAGCTAAACAACTACAGCTTCTCCACCGGCCTGAAGGAATCCGGAGGAAAAGCTGCCATATACACAACTCTCGACCACAAGGCTAACCGTGCGGTATATGATGCATTTGCCGGAAATGACGGATGCGCTGTAGCCTATAACTACGAGACCGGTGCAATACTCGTCTGCACAAGTCTCCCCTCTCTCGATGTTACTCAGGGCTATGACGATATCGATAACTTCCCCTCGGGTACGCTGTTATCAAAGACTATGCGTAAGACTGTACCCGGCTCTACGCAAAAGGTTTCAACGCTTATTGCTGCTCTTGAAATAATGGGGCCAAATAAGCTGTTTTCAAAAAGATTTGACTGCACCGGTTCCTACCACAATAAGGGCGGCAATGATATCGACTGCCATCAGTCCTACGGTCACGGCACCCTCGATATCCAGGGTGCTGTCGAAAATAGCTGCAACCCCTTCTTCGCTCAGCTTATCGAGGATGAGGATATGCCCCTCAATAAAATCAAGGATGTCTATTCGGATCTTGGTTATGCCCTGAACGGCGCTGACGAGGACTATATCGATATCAACGGCATCAAGTGTGAAACAGCCTCCACAACTCTTATGGATCCTTATGAATTCAGGACACAGTGGGGCTGTATCGGTCAGGGCGATACCCTTGTAAGTCCTGTCCAGCTTATGATGTGGGAAAGCGCTGTCGCTAATGAAAACGGCAAAATGACTATGCCTTACCTTATCGATCATATCACTGATGTCAATGGCAAAGAAAAGGAAAAGGCTAAAACTCAGACAAGCCAGCGGCTGTTCGCCTCCGATACTGCTTCTACAGTGAAGGAGATACTCCTTACCAACGGCCAGAACCACTACGCCTATTCGATCCCCGGCTATAATATCGGCGTCAAGAGCGGTACAGCTCAGGTGCTTGAAGGAGAACAGGAAAATTCCCTCCTCACCGGCTTTGTAGACGATCCTGATCTTCCTATAGCCTTCTGTGTTCTCCTTGAAAACAAGAACAGCACATGGATCACTACCGACAGTATCGTAAAGGTAATGCTGGATTCGCTTTCCAATGATAATGGTAATGAATAATCGTCGCAATATACAAAGGTTTAACTTTCTATTGTGCATTTTAAACAAATTTACTAAAATCGCTTGTAAACGACTGTAAGTTATGGTATAATATAGACATAAAATTTATGCTTTGTTTTTGGCAAAGCTTAAAGGAGGACCACTATGAAAACAACCATCACAGCTAAGAAAATGCAGATACCACAGAACTTCACTGAGTATGCAGAGAAGAGGATCGATTCAAGACTTGGAAAATTTTTCGGAGATGAGGCTGACGCAAAAATTGTTTTATCAGAAATAAAGACACAGATCGTTCTTGAGCTCACTGTTAAATATAACAGCATGATCTACCGCTCAGAGCGTTCAGCAGAGGATAAGTACGTTGCTCTCGATGATGCGATCGATAAGATCATCAGACAGATCAGAAAGAATAAAACTAAGATCGAAAAGAAACTCAAGGATACTGCTTTCAAGGAGGCTTTCGCTTATCCTGTTCCGGATTCAGTTGACTATGAGGTCGTAAAACATAAGAAATTCAAAATGCGTCCTATGGACGTTGACGAGGCTATCCTCCAGATGAATATGCTCGATCACGAATTCTTTATGTTTACAAATGCTACCACCGGCGAGATCAATGTAGTTTATAAGCGTTCAGACGGAAACTACTCCGTTCTCGAACCAGACAATACCTGATATATTCTATGCGGGACATCAAGTCCCGCATATTATTTGCTTTGATACATAATTAGGAGGATGATACAATGGATATCAACAAGAAGACTATTCTGGAAAAACGTATAAACAAGGTTGGAGAAGCTCTAAAAAAGAATAACATGGAATTCTACTACGCCCCAACTAAAAATGATGTCTGTCCGATCGTTGAATCACTGATGAAGGACGGCAATATCGTCACTCACGGCGGCTCTGTCAGCATCGGAGAATGCGGCCTCAGCGATCTCCTTAACTCCGGCAGATATATCTATCTTGACCGCTCTAAGGCTTCCTCACCGGAAGAAGTCGTAAAGATATACAAGCAGGCCTTCACCGCTGATGTATATATTTCCAGTACAAATGCTGTGACTGAGGACGGAGTACTCTATAATGTTGACGGAAACAGCAACAGAATAGCTGCTATCGCCTATGGTCCGGAATCTGTAATAATTATCGCAGGTTATAATAAGATAGTCCGTGATCTTGATGAGGCTGAGATACGTGTCAAAACTGAAGCCGCTCCGCCTAACTGTGTGCGACTTGACTGCAAGACATATTGCAGCGAAAAAGGACAGTGCGTTTCACTGAACGCTCCGGCACATCAGATGTCAGACGGCTGCTCCGGCGACGGCAGGATATGCTGCAATTACCTGATATCAGCTCAGCAGCGCCATAAAGGCAGGATAAAAGTCATCCTCGTTGGCGAAGAACTGGGCTATTGAGGAGGTGTTCCGGATATCGTATTATGAAATACTCTGCTTTTTTCTGATCTACTCTTTCTTCGGTTGGTGCCTGGAAGTCGTATATCAGGCCATAGAACACGGAAAGTTTATTAACCGTGGGTTTCTGAATGGTCCGTACTGTCCGATATATGGCTTCGGAGTCATTATTGTAACCGGTGCTCTTGATCCTATAAAGTCAAATGCTGTCTTGCTGTTTTTCGGCTCAGTTATACTTACATCTATACTGGAATTTATTACAGGCTTCGTGCTTGAAAAAATATTTCATATGCACTGGTGGGATTACTCCGAAGAAAAATTCAATCTCAGCGGTTATATCTGCCTGAAATTCTCACTGCTATGGGGAGTTGCCTGCCTTGTGGTTGTAAGGATAATCCACCCTACTGTAACTGTTTTCGTTGACAAATTCCCCTCAACAGCCGGTATTATCATTATCTCAGTATATATGATAGGCGTTGCCAGCGATATGATCGTTACCGTACTGGCTATTATCCATTTCAAGAGACGAATCATACTACTTGAAAATATTTCCTCACAGATGAGAAAACTTTCGGATAAAACCGGTGAAATGATCTTTGACAAAGTTGAAGGCGCTATGAACCGCAAGGAAGAGTTAAGCGTTAAAAATGCTGAGTTAAGGAAAAAATATGAAGATCTGAAAGAGAGATACAAAGCTGTTCTGGAAAAACGTGAACGTTCTATCAGGCGAATCCAGAGATCTTTCCCTAAGCTATCTTTTGACAGCTTAAGATCATTCAGGGAGCAGCTCGATGAACTCAAAGATAAGATTAACAAAAAATAAAAGCTGCTGCACAACTGTGCAGCAGCTTTGCTGTTTTTATTCTGTTCTGAGTGCTACGACCGGATCCTTCTTCGCTGCAAGACTTGCAGGGATAAGTCCGGCGATAAGCGTCAGGAGCATACTTATGATAATGAGAACTATTGCTCCCGTTACAGGAACATGAGCCCTAAGTGTATCAAGATTCGTTACCTTGTGGATAACGTAGTTTATCGGGAACGTGAGCAATACAGATACTGCTATACCAATGATACCGGCTGTAAGTCCGACCAGAAGCGTCTCTGCATTGAACACAGTCTTAACGTCATGCTTTGAGGCTCCTATCGCTCTCAGTATACCGATCTCACGGGTACGTTCAAGAACTGAGATGTAGGTTATGATACCGATCATAATTGACGATACCACAAGTGATATCGCAACAAATGCAATGAGCAGATAAGAGATACCGCTTATTATCTTTGTAACTGACTTCATAAGAAGTGCGATCATATCAGTGTAATGGATAACATCCTTCTCTTCCTGATCGTCATTATAGTCCTGGATTATATCGGATATCGCATCCTTATCTTCAAACGACTTGGCATATATTCTGATCTTTGAAGGATTCTCAATATCTGAATATCCGAGAATGAAGAGATTGTCTTCATATGTCAGGTCAGATACTTCCTCAGGAGTAAAGGTGTCGAACGCCATTGCATAGGCTTCATCAGATGCATCTGATTCCTCAAGGGCCTTGAGCAGCTCTTCATCGCTCATTCCGGCAAATCTTGCCTCAGCCTTTGCTGCATACATATAGGGTATCATTTCACTGAGTATCCTTGGAGCGTACTGCTGGAACTGCTCTTCGTTAAGCTCTCTCAGTGATTCCATGATAGCTGAGTTATCCTTTTCAGATGCACCGCCCTGAAGTGCAAGAGCTTCGATCTCATTAAACAGCTCTTCACGGTTCTCCGGCTTCATATACTCAGTTATCATTGTCTGAAGCTCTTCTTCGGAAGGCTGTGACAATATGAGCTTTGCAGCAGCTACCTTCTGAACATTATTGGCATTTGCAATATATTCCTTTGCTGCCGCAGCCTTTTCAGCTGTTGTCGGAGCAACATAATCCTCTGCCTGGAACTTCTTGCCGGTAAGAAGATCGTTCTCCTTGTCAGCTACCTGCTCCTTTACAAGTTCGCTGGAGTTGGTCTTGTCGATAACATACTTTGTAAGCTTATTTGTATAACCGATGAATCCCTTTATCATTGATACTGTCGCATCGGGATTAGGACGGATAAATCCGACTACCTTGAGCTTGAGTCCGATATCTTCATTGTCAAAAAGGATATCAAGTCCGGATTCAGTCTTTGTAAGGTCGGTGTAACCCAGACCGTTTGTGTTCTTCTGATAGTACTCAAAGGGCATTATCATCTTGTATTCCTTTGACATTATCTCGTCAAAGCTCCACTGAGTAACGCCGTAATTCTCAATAGCCTCACCTTTCATCGCCGTCTTGATGATGTCACCGAAATCATCAACAGGCTTGAGTCCCAGAGCAAAAGTTACCATATCGGCTATCTCATTGTTTTCATTCAGAACAACTACGACTTCATCGTAATTCTCAGGCCACTTTCCTTCTACAAGATCATACTGATCATAGAGCAGCGGATTGATATCCTCGCCGTCATCTGTCGGAAGAAGCTCCTCCCAGATGTTAACGCCCCACATATCCATCATGCTGCTGGATCCGCTGGCACCCATCATAGAATTGGTCTCGTCCTGCATATTACCCATGCCGATAGCGTCCATATACATCTCATTGAAGTCTGATTTCAGTACTTTTCCGCTGCTGTCTCTGGTAAAGATCGGCATCTGGATGTCATAGCTGTATGATACGGCATTTGAGCGATCCCTGATCTCTTCATTGCCGTCAAGAAACTTCTTGAACTTCTCCATATTGTTTACCTGCTTGGCAGAGGAATTCAACGAGTTGAACATATCATACATTCTTGTATTTGAATAAACAGTACGTCCGTCGTCCTTCTCATGCTCGGTTTTTTCCTCTTCACCAAACATTGTCTTGAAGATCTCCGTTGTATCGGCAGTCTCTCTGTCGATCTCGATCGGGTATGAGGCAAGTGTCTCCTCCTGAAGCCGTGTTATATACTCATTAATGCCGGTAGACAGCGACAGGATAAGAGCGATACCGATGATACCGATGGAGCCTGCAAACGCTGTGAGAAGAGTTCTTCCCTTCTTTGTCATCAGGTTGTTCAGTGAAAGCGATACCGCTGTCAGGAATGACATGGATACACGCTGCTTCTTTG
>LVAK01000079.1 GCA_001604035.1 Clostridiales bacterium Firm_05 | reverse complement strand
TTTTCCGAGGACGCTCTGCGTATACTCCGTGCAGTGAGATTTGCCTCGCAGCTCGGCTTTGAGATAGAGGAAAGTACAGCGGCTGCTGTACACTCGATGTGCGGCCTGCTCAGGAATATCTCCCATGAAAGAGTGCGTGAGGAGCTGGATAAGCTTATATGCGGCGAAAACTGTGTGAAGGTGCTTCTGGATTTCAGTGATGTGATAACGGCAGTGATACCTGAGTTCAAGCCGAGTATAGGCTTCGAGCAGCGCACTCCGTACCACAGGTACGACGTATGGGAGCACACTGTCAGAGCGATGGCAGCTTCTCCTGCGGAGGACATGGTACTCAGGAGAACGCTCTTCTTCCACGATATAGGCAAGCCGGCTTGCGCCACATATGACGAGACCGGCAGGGGGCACTTCAAAGGCCATGACAAGGCAGGAGCAGAAATGACCGGAGAGATAATGAAACGCCTGCGCTGGGACAATCATACCATAGATACCACGGTAACTCTTATATCCGTCCACAGCGAAAAGCTCAAGACAAGAGCAGATGTGAAGCGGATGATGTCAAGGATAGGCGATGAGCTGTTCTTTAAGCTCATGGAAATGAAAAAATGCGACAATCTGGGCAAGAATGATTTTGTGGCGGAGGAAAACAAATTCTTTGACAGCCTTATTGCTGACGGACGGGAGATAGTTGAAAATGACGAATGCCGCTCGCTTCAGGGACTTGCAGTCAGCGGCAGGGATATGATAGCTGCCGGACTTTCCGGAGAATATGTGGGAGCAGCTCTTGCAGCACTTCTGGAGCAGGTGATAGCCGGTGCGCTGCCAAACGAGAAAGCGGTGCTCATGGATTACGTAAGGAGGACTTTCAATGCTTAAAGGACGGATACATTCAACAGAAAGCTTCGGTACAGTGGACGGCCCCGGAGTCAGGTTCGTTGTATTCTTTCAGGGCTGTCCCATGAGGTGCAAATACTGCCATAATCCGGATACATGGGCATTTGACGGCGGAAAGGAAATGACTGCGGATGAGCTTCTTAAGGAGTATGATTCCTACAAGGAGTTCCTAAAGACCGGTGGTATAACTGCTACCGGCGGCGAGCCTCTTGCACAGCCGGAGTTCCTTGCCGAGCTTTTCCGTAAGGCAAAGGATAAGGGGATTCATACCTGCCTTGATACTTCTGCCGGATGCTTTGATCCGGGGAATACCGGAAAGATCGACGAGGTGCTGAAGTATACTGATCTTGTTATGCTGGACATAAAGCATATCGATGATGATGAGCACAAAAAGCTTACAGGCCACACAAACCGAAATATCCTTGCGTTTGCAGAGCATATAAGGGATATGGACATACCTGTCTGGATAAGGCACGTTGTAGTGCCCGGTATCACAGACAGCCGTGATGAGCTTTTCCGCCTTGGTGAGTTCCTTTCAACATTGAATAATCTGAAGGCGCTCGATGTTCTTCCGTATCACGATATGGCAAAGCCTAAATACGAGGAGCTGGGACTGGATTATCCCCTTGGAGATACGCCGCCGCTTACAAAGGAAGAAGCTATAGCTGCACGGGAAATAATAGTTGAGGGCATAAGATCAGGACTTCGTAAATAAAAAGATCCGGAGGAGACCTCCGGAAATAATGTGTTATTTGAGCGTATCCAATGCTGCTGTGAACTCTCTGTACATATACAGGGAGCCAAGAGCGATAAGGGGGATGCGCTTTTTCTTTACATAGCTTAGAGCCTCAGATACTCCATCAGTGAGGACAGTAAACGGCTTTGCGGAAATACCCTTTTCTGTAAATGTTTCCGCAAGTATCTCGCTGCTGAGGGAGCGTGGATTGTCAGGCTTTACAGTAAACACGCAGTCGATAAGGCTGCCCAGTATATCCGCATAGAGCTGATATTCCTTATCTGCCATTACTCCGATGAGTAGGGCAGGCTTTGTGTCGGGGAACAGCTCGGCGATAGTCTTTGCAGCAGAGCGTATACCGTCGGGATTATGGGAGCCGTCAAAGATAACGAGAGGCTCCTGCCTGAGCACTTCAAATCTGCCGTGCCATTTAACGGAAGCAAGTCCTGTTCTTATGGCATTGTCGGGGATATCAACGCCATTGTTCCGGAGTATTTCTACAGCAGTCAGCACATTTGCAGCATTATACGGCTGATACTCGCCTATAAGCGGTATTTTCAGGCTGCCGAAGCCGGTGAATGAGAATGACGTACCGGAAAGATCACTGTGTATGCCGCCGAGTCTTGAATAATCAGTGCAGAAGAGCTCTGATGACATTTTTTTTGCTGTCATCCCTATAACGTGGCAGGCATCCTGATCGACACTTCCTCCGAAGAGGACAGGTCTGCCCTGCTTGATGATACCAGCTTTATGGGACGCTATCTCTGCGGTGGTATTTCCGAGGAATCCCATGTGGTCACGCTGAACGTTGGTTATAACAGACAGCAGGGGAGAAGCAATAACGTTGGTGGAATCCAGGTCTCCCCCCATACCGCATTCGACCAGTACGATATTACATTTTCTTCTGATGAACAGTTCAAATGCCGCAGCGGTCAGGACTTCAAATTCTGTAGGCTTTTCCGCAAGGCTTTCCCATACCGGAGCTATATCGCAGAGGATACCGCAAAGCTCCTCATATTTTATCTCTTCGCCGTTTATGCGGAACTGGTCTGTGACAGAGGTTATAGCCGGAGAGGAGAAGCTGCCGACTGTATAGCCGGCCTTGCATAGCACTTTGCCCAGCATTGCACTGAAACTGCCCTTGCCGTTGGTGCCGGAAATGTGTACTGTTCTGAGCTTGTCCTGAGGATCGCCCATTTCTTTCAGGAGAGCCTTTATGCGTTCAAGGCCGAGGATGCTGCCCTGAGCCTTAGCTTTTTCAAGCAGCTCTACAGCAGAGCTTATCTGATTCATTTGCTGCACATCCTTTCAAGCTGAGCTGAGAAGGCCTTGTCCTTCAGCAGGAGGGTGATGATATATGTTTCCAGAAGTCCGATACCTGCGTAAAGGGGAACACGGAAAAGGAGAGTCTGGAAGGGGGTATGGAAATAGAGGAACATACCGATGGATTTTATCAGCATAGAGCCGATGATATGACCTGCCATGACTGAACAGAGAGTGCTGCGGAAGGAGCACCTGTCTCTGAGATACATTGAAACAAGGCCTGAGAAAAGTCCAATGGAAGCAGCTCCGAGTGTGATGACAGGGTTTATTGAATAGCCCACGATGAGACAGCCGATAACGTCAGCTCCTACACCGACAGCAGCACCTACAAGAGGACCGAAGAAGATACCGGCCATAAGAATGGGAAGATTTTCGAAGCTGATACGGATGCTTGTGCCGATGTTGATGGCGAGCATTTTTCCGAGAACGATGCTCATAGCGACAAAGAGCGCAGCTATGACCATAATGCGGATGCTGCCGAAAAGTCTGATATTGGCAGCAGCGGATGAGTTCTTTTTGTTGTTTGCAGTCATAAAAAATACCTCCTTTTCCTCACTCATACGACAAGAAAAGAAGGTATTGATCTTTTTAGTTGTCCTATGAAGCGGGATGCAGAATATGAACCGCAAGTCCTTAGACTTTTCGTTCAGCCGGCAACTCCCCGTCCGGCCAACACTTGACGAACATATTCTTACTCTTCAGTGAAATAGTCGGTACATCGTACCGCCAAGGGTATTATACAACAAAGGATATCGGTTGTCAATAGTTTTTTGAAAAATTATTGCTGAGCGGGATTTTCAGGGACGTACTCAAGTATATCTCCCGGCTGACAGTTCAGGACGCTGCATATCGCTTCAAGTGTAGAGAAGCGGATAGCGCTGACCTTTCCGGTCTTGAGCTTGGATAGATTGACATTGCTGACGCCCACACGGTCACTGAGCTCGTTGAGGCTCATTTTTCTGTCCGCCATAACACGGTCAAGTCTTAATATTATTGCCATTTTTACACCTCATACTGTCTTGTCATTTATTGGATGAAGAATTGCCGGCCAGCACTCCGACTACACAGAGAATGACCATTATCGGAGAAACTATGGATATATGCATATACGGCACTGACGAGAGAGCGTATTTGCCGCTGAATATATCCATGAGGATACCCGGCAGCCCGGGGCAGTATTTACGGATGAGTTCTGCACATTCAATGATATTGTATAAAACGTATACCGGTGAGATAAGTGCGATCAGTATATATACTGCTGTTTTGTTTTCCTTTTTGCCGTTGGGATCAGAAGGATGCTTCATATTACAGTCCTCCTTATAATGTCTCGACAGATTCCTTCTGGAGCATTACTCCGTAATTGAAGGCCTCTGCGATACAGAAAATTATAATAGCAGGTATCAGCATGGATATCTCAATGAATGAATCGTTGATAGTGGAGTACTTCCCACTGAACAGTGAGAGCAGTATATTCGGCAGGAATGAACCTATGAAAAGGAAGAATGCGATGGTTTTCATGCCCTTGACTGCTGTGTCAGAAAACGGAATGCCGGTATGGGATATCTTTCTGAAGATATGGGAAGCGATAAAAGCACAGGCGGCAAATATAAGACCTGTACCGAGGAGGTTTGCCATTTCCTCTTTTTTCTCAGAAAAAGTGGAGTGATACAGGGAATCGCCGAGGCCAAGAGCTGCTCCTGCAAGGCATAGAAAGCCGAGGCCGAGCATTAAAGCAGCCATAGCAGTGCTGTTTTCTTTGATTTTTGATATAGCTGTTTCTTTTTTCATAGCTGATGTCTCCTTATAATGTCTCGTCAGATTCCTTCTGGAGCTTAGCGCCGTACTTGAATATCTGGATAAAGAGGAGGACGATGAGTATTGTAAGCGCTGTTCCTATACCGGAGAGACCGTTGATGATAACGAAGAATACAGCCAGGGGAATAAGCGATTTGCCGAAATTAGCCATAGCCTTGACGACATTTTCCTCAAACGGAGAATCACATACTGAAAGTGCCTTAGCCAGCTTCTGACCGAAGATGAGAGCCACGAGGATAACTGCACAGAATACTGCAATTCCGAATAAGCAGAGCAATGCCAGTGGCTTGATATCGCCGTATTTTATTTCCTTAATATTGGCATCCATATTGTAAACAGTTCCATCGTCAGTTTCATCGCCCTCAGTTACAGAGATGCTGATGTCGGTACCGAATGGGTGGAAAGTTTCCGAGCCTTTGTCAACACTTACCATGGACTTAGGAAGCTTGTCATAATCGATGATGATATCTGCTTTTGAAGTGCCTTTGAAGGTGATGGAATCTCCGGGGATGGCAGCGGCGACAATTCCACCGAAAAGGAAGCAGACTATTCCTACGATAGCGAATACTTTGAAGAAGATGATGATGATACGGCTTACCTTGCCGAGGTCGTTGATATTTCTTATTGTCTGATCTTTCATGGTTAAGACTCCTTTATATTTTTTGTTGAGGAACTTTCCGTTCCCCTTCTGTGATCTTAGTATATCACAAGTATTAGCGTTTGTCAATCAAAATTTATCGTTTATCGTTAAATTTTACATTTCTTACATACAATCAGATATCAAAATCCACTCGGTTTGTGCAATATATATATTAATTATTTATCGTTTAACGATAAATAATTAATGTGAAAGTGACGGAAAAACAAAAAAGGGACTGCCTGAGCAGTCCCATGAATGTTATGAGGTTATTTTACAACACACTTCTTGAAAGCCTTCTTGCCCTTGCGGACGATAGTTTCACCTTCAAGCTTGATCTGTGCCTTAGGATCAGTCATCTTCTCATCATTTACGGTTATACCGCCCTGCTGAACGAGACGGCGTGCCTCGGATACAGAGGGAGCAAGTCCGGACTTCACAAGGAGATTGAGCAGGCCGATAGTGCCGTCTGTAAGGTCAGCAGAGTCTATCTCAGCAACAGGCATATTTGCATCATTTCCGCTTCCGCCGAAGAGTGCTCTTGCGGCAGCCTTAGCCTTTTCCGCTTCCTCCTCGCCGTGAACGAGCTTTGTGAGCTCGAATGCGAGAAGCTCCTTAGCAGCATTGAACTGAGCGCCTTCCATAGTCTTTTCCATTTCCTCTATCTGCTCAACAGGAACGAATGTGAGCATCTTGAGGCACTTGATAACGTCAGCATCAGCAACATTTCTCCAGTACTGGAAGAACTCGTAAGGAGTTGTCTTTTCAGGATCGAGCCATACAGCGCCCTTTTCAGTCTTACCCATTTTCTTGCCCTCGGAGTTGAGGAGGAGAGTGATAGTCATAGCGTAGGCGTCCTTGCCAAGCTTGCGGCGGATGAGTTCAGTACCGCCAAGCATATTGCTCCACTGGTCGTCGCCGCCGAACTGCATATTACAGCCGTATTTCTGGAAGAGCTGGTAGAAGTCATAGCTCTGCATTATCATGTAGTTGAATTCGAGGAATGAAAGTCCACGCTCAAGTCTCTGCTTGTAGCACTCGGCAGTGAGCATACGGTTTACGCTGAACTGAGCGCCTACCTCACGGAGTACATCTATGTAGTTCAGCTTCATGAGCCAGTCAGCGTTGTTGACGATGATAGCCTTGTCGTCTGAGAAGTCGATGAAGCGGCTCATCTGCTTCTTGAAGCAGTCAACATTGTGCTGGATAGTTTCGGGAGTGAGCATCTTTCTCATGTCAGTCTTACCAGAGGGATCACCGACCATAGCTGTGCCGCCGCCGATGAGTACGATAGGCTTGTTGCCTGCCATCTGGAGACGCTTCATAAGGCAAAGCGCCATGAAGTGACCAACGTGGAGTGAATCGGCTGTAGGATCAAAGCCGATGTAGAAGGTTGCCTTTCCGGCATTTACGAGTTCTTCGATCTCCTTCTCGTCAGTGAGCTGAGCGAGGAGGCCTCTGCGTTTGAGTTCTTCAAAAGTAGTCATAGTTTTTTCTCCTTTGTTTATTATTATCGAAAAGATATTGGTTTTATCTTATAAGTTGATGCGTAGCAATAATTGGCATAAAGAATGAGTTCGTTTTGCGATCTCATTGCTATCACGACCTTTCACTGACAGCCGGGGGCTGCACTTTTCACGTTTTGGATAAATATATCGGAGACCAGCGGGAGGCTGCCCCTACAACTTAGCTCTTAGTTCTTAGCTCTTAAATCTTAGCTCTTAGTTAGCCCCTACAGTCCTCTTATCTATCACACAAACTTATGCGTCTTTGTCAAGGAACACTCTTGAACCGGTGGCGCCGGTCTGCCCCTGATATTTGCCGTTATAGGGGATAAGTGCCGGAGCATCCATTTTTGCGAATACCAGCTGACCGACTCTTCGGCCGGCCTTCAGCTCTATCGCACAGCGGTTTGCGTTGAATAATTCAAGCGTTATCTCACCCTTGAAGCCCGGATCTACCCAGCCGGCGTTCTGGATGAACAGCCCCATACGTCCGAGGGAGCTTCTTCCCTCTACGAAGGCGGTGAGATCGTCGGGCAACTCAAAATACTCCATAGTCGTTGCGAGGACGAATTGTCCCGGCAGGATAAGGTATGTGTCCGTAGTTATGGTACGGTACTTTATCTCTTCACCAAGAGTGATTATCCCGGATGAGGTATCTTCAACGACACTGAAAGTGTTTCCCAGTCTTATGTCAAAGCTTGCAGGCTGTATCTGCTCTTGCGCCATGGGACTGATCTTAAGTGTTCCCTCAGCGAGCATCTGTGTGATCGTTTTATCGGAAAGTATCATTTCAGTGACTCCTTATTTTCATAATAAATAAAATAGCCCCGTACAGCCAAAACTGTACGAGGACGAAATTACTCGTGGTACCACCCCGGTTCGCCGGAATACACCGGCCTCAAAAGCTGTAACGGGCACACCCGACTGCGGCTATTCATAGCTTCACCGCAGCAACTCCCGAAGGTAAGTCCCTGAAACAGCATTTTTCCTCGCACCCACCGGAAAATCTCTGAATATGCCTTGCTTTCAGGTTTGATTCGTTCATCGTTTTTCTATATGATACCACAACAGGGGGCATATGTCAAGTAGAATGAATTGTTAATAAATAAAAATAAAATGCTGCCTATTGACTTTTGTATGCCTGCGTAGTATAATATTATATGTTAATTGCTGATGTGGCACAGTCGGTAGCGCAACGCCTTGGTAAGGCGTAGGTCGTCGGTTCAAGTCCGATCATCAGCTCCAGCGTCCCTTTTACAGGGACGCTTGTTTTTTTCTCGCTTACGGAAGTGTATCTAATTGTAAAACATACAGCCATTTTAATCCTGAAAAATTGAAAGGAGCCGTAAAATATATATGATGAGAGTGAACAAGAAGACAGCTATATATACATCTGCTTATGAAACAGGAACTATGACCGGCGTTCTCCGCCGCATGAGAGATGAGAAGTAAGCCGGCCTCAGATACCGCCAAAAGCGTAACAATAAAGCAGCGGCTCCTGTTTGCCGCAGGGCTCATTGCGATTCTGGCAGGACTGAGTATCCTGGGCTTTTTCGGTGCAAGAAAGCTTTATCGTGAATATCAGAAGCAGAAGCTTCTGCGTGAGAATCCGGTGGTGGAGATAGCTGATCTGAAGATAAAAGCTCCGATACTTGAAGGCACTGACAATGAAACGCTCTCAAAAGCGGCAGGACATTTTACCGGGACAGGAGATTTCGGAAAAGGAAATTACTGTATCGCCGGACACAGCAGTACTATCTACAAGGAATATTTCAATAACCTTAAGAAGGCTGAGAACGGGATGAAGATATATCTTTATGATAAGGACAAAAAACGGTATACCTATACTGTGAAGGAAAAATTTATCGTTGAGCCTGATGAGACATGGATATTGGGCGATTTCGGCGACAACAGAATAACCATAATAACCTGCACTGACAGTGGAGAGCAGCGGCAGGTCATTGTCGGAAAAGCTGAATGATATCTGTCCGCAGTTTTATACAAAGCTCCTGATTAAGCGTGAGCTTTTTGATAGTGCTATGGACAATATCGGGAAAAGTTTAATAAATAATTTTATTCTGCGAGCTATTGACTTGACAGCTTTTTTGTGGTATAATGTCTCTGTTAATGGGGCATTAGCGCAGCTGGGAGCGCATCACACTGGCAGTGTGGGGGTCAGGGGTTCGAATCCCCTATGCTCCACCAGCACACAGCAAGTGCTCTCTTTCAAGGGGGCACTTGTTTTATTTGCTCGATCTGCAAAGCGCTGTAAGCCTGCTGCATATGGCAGATATTTTTTATCCGTCTGATACAATGTAATGAAGTCAAATGAGGCGTTTCTTCGGTATGAGGGAACGCTTGTTTATTTATACGTTCTGACCGATAGGAAAATTTTTTCAGAAATTGGTGAGAGTTTTTCTGTTCCTGTTACACTAAGTAGTAAATGAAGGTCAAAAGGCCTGCAGGCAGCATCTGAAAAAGATGAAGAGACTGACATTTCAGAAAGGGGCAAAACATGGATAACGGTGCAAGTAGCTACCGCCGTTTTCTTGAAGGTGAAAAAGAAGCAATTGTTGAAATACTAAGTGAATACAGCGACGGACTTGTTCTGTTTATTTACAGCATAACAGGAAACATAAGCCTTGCAGAGGAGATAACAGAGGATGTATTCTGTGAGCTCCTTCTTAAAAGGCCGGGATATAACAGTAAAAGCAGCTTCAAAACATGGCTTTACGCTATTGCACGTTATAAGGCGTTCCATTTGATGAAACGGCGAAAACGATTCTCTGACGCTCCTGTTGATGAGCTTTATGATATAGCCGGTAAGGAAGACCTTGAAAGGGATTACCTTAAGACTGAGCAGAAGATACAGCTACATAAAGCGCTTGAAAGGATAAATGAAGAGTATTCACAGGTGCTTCACCTCACATTCTTTGAGGGATTCAGCAATTCTGAAACGGCGAAGATAATGGATAAGTCCAACAGACAGATCGAGAACCTGATATACAGAGCGAAAAAGGCGCTCAAGAATGAGCTTGAAAAGGAGGGATTTGTATATGAGGAGCTATGAAGAAATGGCAGATAATATCCTTAAAAAATACAATGACCGCCTTGAACAGCGCAAAAAGCGCAAAGCTATAATAATGCGTACAGCTCTTGGCTGTACCGGCTTATGTGCGGCAGCAGTTTTAGGTCTGTCTGTATGGAGCAAGGATACTCTTAAAAAGGATCTTGAAAGCGGTCCGGCAGGGAACAATATCATCACAGAGACAGATATTCCTGGTGACGATATCACAACAACGGCTTACTCCGGCGAAAACGTCAGGACATATACTACCAGCCTGAAAACTTATCCGTATAGTTCTTCTGTCACTACTGCTTCTTCAGTTACTGTTTCAGGAAAAGCTTCTGTAACCGGAAATAACCCCGCAATTACGATCACCACAAAGACTTCAGGTAATAAAGTAACAGCTTCAACAACAGCAAAGCCGGCTTATGTTGTTACAACAAAAGCTTCTGCACCGGTAATTGCTGTTACTACAACTGCGAAAGCACCTGACTTTGATATCGAGAGGAGCTTTGATATGAAAAAATTACCAGCATTTTTAGCCGCACTGATCGCAACATCTACAGTGTCTCCGGTCATTCCATATGCAGCAGACAGCGATCTTCCTGTACCTATGATAACACCGGACACTATTTTAGCGGAATACAGCGCCGAGCGTGAAGCTGTATCTGCTATAGCCGGCGGCGAGTTTGACCTTGATCTTAACGAAGACGGAAAATTTGACATATTCGATTGCTATGAGCTTTACCGCTCAGTATGGAACATGGGAGCAACTGAGGATATGCGTGAAAAATGCAGACTCAATGCCGACTATGATAAAAACGGAGCAGTTGATCCGGCGGACTATGAGTATCTCGTATATTACTATGGCCTTTACAAGGATATAACACCTGAGCTTTACGATCCTGAATACTACAAGGCAAACTGCCCTGACACCTATGGCTCTGTTGATAATTTCGTTGATGTTGTCTCCGGAAAACATAGCGTTTTCGCAGACGATGGAAGCTTCATAGTAAACTACAGCGAGGTGAAGAGTGAGCTTGGAGCCCTTACCAATGACAACGGAGACGGAACATCTAAGCGAATGGGCTCTTATCCTTGTGATGAGCTTAGCAGGTACAAGGATCTTGCATCATATTACAACATCGAAGAATTATTTACGGATTATCTCTTTACAGAAATGGATTGTCTGCGTACAAACTATAAGCTTGTAAAGAAGAGCTTCGATGACGGCACTGTTGATCTTGATGTTGATGCTGACGGCGACCTTACCATTAAGGATATACTTTATGTAATGATATACGTTGAGAACAATAACGGAACTTTCACTCATCAGGAAAAAAAGAATGTTGACGGACGCATCAAGTGGGTGGATGTTACAGATGATCAGCGTATTGCAGAGCTGCCGGATGATATCGAACAGCGCTGTGCAAATATGGTAAGGGATTATAAGGCTGTATTCAATAACAAGAAAGAAGCCGGAGCATTCATGACTGATAAGTATGAAGTATGGATGGGTTCTTTCGGAGATTACATGACAGCATATTTCTTTGAGAATAAGCCTCTGCTTTCTGAGTACGCTGAGTATTCGTTCTATAAGGGACTTTATAAAAACGGCGAGAACTATAACATGGAAGTTATGGTTCAGGATTATATGAAAGCTGCCGGAATAACTGAAACTGAAAATGTATTCAATGAGGCCTTGTTCAACAAGTACTTCTCGGCTTTCGTAAAGGATGTCGAAGCAGGGAAAAAGAGCACCCCTGATATTAATTTTGATGGAAATATCGACAAATGGGACAATGTGGACGCTTCACTTTATATCGGTGAGATCTACGGAGGAAAAACTGTTTACTCCGGAAGAAAGCTTTCTGACAATGTTCTTGAGAAGATCAGAACAGATTTCGATCTGAATGATGACGGCGTGAGCGGTGATATCTATGATGCGATGATAGCTGAGTTCTATTATATGTACATAGGCGTTCCCGCCGGTGATAACGAGCCTTTCGAGGAATACTACAGATATAAGGAAGGCCAGTACTACGAAATGATAAAGCAGTCAGATATAGAGCGTACAGGTGACGCAGACAATGACGGCCAGATGAAGATGAACGATGCTGTTCTCATCATGCAGTCTATCTCCAACGCTGATAAGTACGAGCTCACATCAAAAGGAAAATTCGAGGCTGATATCTATGAGACCGGCGACGGCATCACTCCTATGGACGCTCTCGAAGTCCAGATAAAGCTGCTTGAAGGCTGACAATAATGCAAAAGCGGACAGATCGATCTGTCCGCTTCAGTTTGTCAAGAATTTGCTAAAACGGCAAAGCGGGCGGCGAAACGCCGCCCCTACCATTTTGCAGTTTTATGTAGGGGCGCCGTCCCGGTGCCCAAAGTTTATTACCTTAATTTTAGTTTTTATGACAGTTTCAATCGGACAGATCAATATGTCCGATTTCTATTTTATATCCTTATTTAACCATATAAGATCGTTGGTAAAGTGCTCATATTCCGAGCAGACAGTCAGTGCATAGCCGGGCACTGAATACTGAGTGAAATGCAGGGGTGAAGCGTCGAAGCCCTGGCAGACTGCGCTTATATCGCCGTTCATATCAAGTGATATCTTGTTTGGTTCAAGGGAAAGGCCGGTGCCGAAGAATTTCATGATGCTTTCCTTGACCGTCCACATTACAGTTGCGGTCTTGTCTCTCAGTTCACCTTGGGCTAAAATGTATCCGGCTTCATGCGGGAGATATATTCTCTGAATGAAGCTGTCCTCGAAAAGCTGTTCTGTTTCGATATCAACTCCCACGCTGTGGTCTGAGACAGCACATACTGCCATTGTACCTGAGTGGGAAAGGTTGAAGAACAGATCATTGCGTCCGGGGATAAAAGGCTTTTCGTTCTTGTTGAAGGCGAACATATCCTCGGATATCCCTTCGCACATAAGTGCTTCCCGCAGGAGCATACCTGCGCCGAGAGACAGCTTCTTGTCCTTTGCAAAGCGGAATCTGTCAATTTTGTTTTTGCGGCGTTCAGGCATTTTCTCATAGTTGGTGCGGAACAGCTCCTCGTTGTCAAGGATGTTGACATCCATTATGTAAAGGCGGTTTGTCATATTATTCTCCTATGCTGTCAAGAGCGCTGAATATGACATTGCTTATCTTTGAGACCATTTTTTCGCCCTCCTTGAAGAGGAAGAAGTGATCGCCCTCGACTATCCTGTAATCGATATCCCTGTGGAGATATCTCTCCCATTCTTCGCGGCATCGTTCTGTACCTTTTTCACGGCTGCCCCTGATGACAGTAACTCCGCAGTCCGCAGGGACTGTATTATCGGAGCTGCATGAATAATCACGTAGAGCTATGGAATCAGCTTTGATTGACGGGGCAAGCAGTTCGATAAGCTCATCCTCGGCAAGTATTTCCTCGCTTGTACCGTTTCTGTCTCTGAGTATACCCTTTACACCTTCAAGGTCGTAGTTTTCATAGTCACCGCTTTTGTATTTATGGCTGGGCTCACATGAACCGAGAATAAAGATATGCTTTGGAAGAGGCTTGTATTCTTTTTTCAGCTTTTCGTAAAGCTCAAATGCTACAACACCGCCCATACTGTATCCCAGCAGGCAGTAAGGCTCTGATATCATTCCTTTTATCTGTTCATAGGCATCCTCGGCCAGTTCCTTTATCGTGTATACCGGAGCAGCGTTCAGTCTTGAACCGTGTGCGGGATAATCGAAAGCATGGAACTCGCAGCGCTTGTTTATTTCATTTTTAAAATCATGGTATATCCCTGCTGAGCCATAGGCATAGGGAAAAGCAAGTATTCTCATATTCATCCTCCGGATAATCTTTGTTTGTAGTGCGTCTTATGATACCCATACTTTAGAATTATACTATTTTTAACGGAGTATGTCAATCTGTTAACTGGAAAGATGCTGATGATATCAGTAAAATGAGAAACAAATGCTTATGAAACAGCCTTTTCGTAGAGCGCATATGTATACTGATGATCTATGAGCTGACTGAAATAACTGCCGGTGACCTTTCCCTTGCGGATGAGTGCTCCGATGGAAACAGCCTGTTTGTCACAGATATCCCTGAGCATACATTCCGACAGAGCTTTTCCTAGGCCGGGATGCTCCGGATCAGCGCCGAGGTAAAGAAGTATATAATCATGAGGGGACTTTTTGACTCTGCGGATATGCATGATCTTTGACAGCGTCAGCTTGCCGCAGGAAGCATTGCCATAATTTGGCAGAGTCACAAAGAAGCCGACCGGCTTTCCGTCCTGATAGGCAATCTTCACCATCCGGTAATCCGCAGCATATCTCATAGAGGAATAAAGTGTGCAGAATTCATCCTCGGTGATAGGGGAGAAGGTCTGAAAATCGCTGTAGAGTGTTATGAGCATACGGTAGATCTCACGAATGCTCCTGTCAAATGTATCCTTTTCGAGACAGCATATGGAGCAGCCGGTCTCTGTAAAGTGCTGGAGACGGCGGATACTTTTCTGGTTTATGAAGCTCTGCGGAACCGTGCCGTACCGGTTTGAGATATATTCTCCGCTGACATTGTAGCCATTTTTAAGGAAGAGCTTTTCGTAATACGGCAGATTATACGGCTCACCTGTATATGGCTGTTTGTCAAAGCAGCCTGTTTTAAGGCGGTATCTTATCCAGAATGAAGCATCAACAGGTCCGATGACAGAATCGCAGCCCAGCTTTTGTGCCTGTGCTTCTGCCGCACTGAAAATACAGCGTGCGGCATCGGTATCGTCTATGCACTCAAAAAATCCGATATAAGCACATGATCTGTCGTTGTAAACAGTAAGTATGCAGCGTGCAGCCACGTTTTCATCACTGTCAAAAGCGAGGAACGGGTAT
>LVAK01000078.1 GCA_001604035.1 Clostridiales bacterium Firm_05 | reverse complement strand
CATCACCAGTTGTAGTAGTTGTTGTCTCATCAGGCAGAACGATTACTGCACCGTTGAATACAACTACCTTATCAGAGATTCCAAGTCCGTCTGTTGAGGAGATGAACTTCTCTGAGTAAGTTACAGGATACTCGCCTGCTGCTGTGCCCTCTGGGATCTTATATGTGATCTCCATTACTGTTGCACCGTTAGCAGCTGCAACGCCTTCACCAGTCTTATTTGCAAATGCAAATTCCTGGGTTGCGTCGTTAGGAACGAGTGTTGCGCTGTATGCCTCTGAACCTGTTGCACTTACGTGCTCGATAGGAGCTTCAGGCTTGATAACTATGCGAGCACCTGCGATAGGAAGTGCTGCATTCTCAGTATCGAGAACAGTTACCTTTACTGTTACTGTGTCACCAGGCTTACCTACTGCTGTACCGATCTGCCAGCCGATTGCGCCCTTAGGAACGGTTACAGTTGTAGTAGTTGTTGAACCAGATGTTGTTGTTGTGCTTGTAGTTGTTGAGGACTTGACCTCGATGAAGCCGTCAACCAGCTCTACGAACTTGTTGATTGACTTACCATCTGTGTTGCTGATAAATGCATCAGACCACTTAACAGGATACTTTCCGTATTCACAGTTCTCAGGAACCTTATATGTGAGTACAAGTACCTTTGAACCATCTGCTGCCTTAACACCTTCACCAGTTGTATTTGCGAATGCAAATTCCTTAGTGTCGCTGTTAGGAACAAGCTTAGCTGAGTAAGCATCTGTACCTGCTGCGCTTACGTACTCAATAGGTGCATCTGCATTGATGCCGAACTGAGCACCTGCTACAGCCGGTGAATTTCCTGTAGGAGCGTCAACAATAACGTTCATTGTTACTGTATCGCCAGGCATTGCCTCTACCTCAGGAATGATCCACTTGCAGCTGCTCTCATCAGGAGCGATAACTGTGATGAGACCATCAACGAGTGAAACCTGTGAAGTGAGTGACTTACCGTTTGTATCGCTGATGAATCCATCAGACCATTTAACGGCATATTCACCAGGAGCACAATCTGCTGGTACTGTATACTTTATAGAAAGTACAGTAGCACCATCCTTGGATACTGCGCCTTCGCCAGTCTTGTTAGCGAATGCATATTCATTAGTCTTTTCGTTCTTTACGATTGCTGCGCTGTAAGCGTCTGAGCCGCTGATCGAGCTGTATGTGATAGGTGTTGCAGCGTCGATCTTGAACTGAGCACCTGCTACTGGGAGCTTGGAGCCATTAGGATCACTTACTACAGCGTTGAGAGTTACTGTCTCTCCGGGTGCTGCTGTTACCTTGTCGAGTACCCATGCGATATCACCATCGAAAGTGATCTCAGAAGGCTCAACAACGATAGCACCGTTTACAAGATTGATCTTGTCTGTGATGACCTTACCGTTTGTATCACTTACGATAGCGTCGGACCATTCAACAGGATATGTACCTGCTGCTGTTCCAGCGGGAACCTTATAAGTGATAGAAATGATAGTTGTATCGTTTGCTGCCTTGACGCCTGTACCATCAGCCTGACGGAAAGCAAATTCCTTAGTTGCATCATTTACGAAAAGGCTTGCCTTATATGCATCGCACTTATCGTCAGCTGATACATAAGTAATAGGTGTCTTAGCGTTTACAGAGAATGTAGCACCAGCTACTTCAATGTCAGAATTCTTAACAACAGCATTAACAGTTACATTCTCGCCTGCCTTAGCCTTGACTGTAGGAATTACCCATGCAGCCTCGCCTTCAACAGGAAGGAGCTGTGTTGTAGTTGTTGTTACTGTCGGATTTGTAACAGTTGTTGTTGTTACAACATCACTCTTAACAGTGATCACACCATTGATCTTACTTGTCTTGTAAGTGAACTCAGAATTGTCAGCGAATACTTCAGCCTTTTTGCCAAAGCCGATGTTATATGTACCTGCTGCACAATCCTCAGGAACATGGTATGTAAGTGTGAATACTGTACCGCCGTCCTTAGCTACGATACCGTCGCCGTTTTCGTCGATACACTGGAAGTTAAGACCTGGAAGTTCAAGTCTTGATGTGATAGCAGCTCTGTCGAGACAAGTTGCTGTATCACCGATAGCCTTAAGCTCGATAGGTGAATCCTGAGCAAATACGACATCCATAGAACTGATCGGGTTGCCGTTTGCTGTGAGCTTAACAGGTACTTCTACATCCTGACCTGGAGTAACTTCCCAAGTACCGAAATCGAATTCTATCTCGCCGGAAGGAAGCGGCTTGGTAGTTGTAGTAGTTGTTGTAATGTCGCCAATTACGATAGTACCGTTGATAGCACTTACTGAATATGTCCAAGCAGTGTTGTCCTTGAACACCTCTGCCTTATCACCGAAGCCGATCTTGTACTCACCGGGAGCGATGTTAGCAGGGATAGTATAAGTAAGTGTGAATACTGTACCGCCGTCCTTAGCTACGACGCCCTCACCCTCGTCATCCAGACACTGGAAGTTAAGGCCAGGGAGATCCAGGTTCTTCTGGATAGCAGCTCTGTCGAGACAAGTAGCTGTATCGCCGATACCTGAGATTGTGATAGGTGAATCCTGAGCAAATACGACATCCATTGATGTGATCGGCTTCTTGTTAGCTGTGAGCTTAACAGGTACTTCTAAAGTTGAACCTGGCTCTGCTGTCCAGTTACCGAAGTCAAATACGATATCGCCTGTCGGATCAGGAGTTACGACCTTAGTTGTAGTTGTTGTAACCGGCTTGTCACCAGATGTTGTTGTAACGTCGCCGCCTACAGTGATAGTACCGTTGATAGCACTTACTGAATATGTCCAGGCTGTGTTGTCCTTGAACACCTCTGCCTTGTTGCCGAAGCCGATCTTGTACTCACCGGCCGGGCAGTTAGCAGGTATTTCATATGTAAGTGTGAATACAGTACCGCCGTCCTTAGCTACTACGCCCTCGCCCTCATCGTCCAGACACTGGAAGTTAAGGCCCGGGAGAGCCAGATTCTTCTGGATAGCAGCTCTGTCGAGACAAGTTGCTGTATCGCCGATACCTGAAATTGTGATAGGTGAATCCTGAGCAAATACGACATCCATTGATGTGATCGGCTTCTTGTTAGCTGTGAGCTTAACTGGTACTTCTACAGATGTACCCGGCTCTGCTGTCCAGTTACCGAAATCAAATACGATGTCGCCTGTTGGCTGAGGATCAACATTTGTCTTAGTTGTTGTGGTGGTCACATTGACTTTACCTGTCGTTGTTGTAGTAACAACGCTTCCGCCAGTAACCTTTATAACGCCGTTGAGCTTGGATGTAGTATACGTCCAAGCAGTGTTATTCTTGAAAACTTCCGCCTT
Organism: Clostridiales bacterium Firm_05; assembly: GCA_001604035.1. GTDB lineage: Bacteria > Bacillota > Clostridia > Oscillospirales > Ruminococcaceae > Ruminococcus. The sequence continues at coordinate 15,761 of LVAK01000078.1, read as the reverse complement.
TGTGCCTAAACCGATATTATAGTTACCGGAGCTGCAGTTTTCAGGAACATGATATGTGAGTGTAAAGACTGTACCGCCGTCTTTCGCTACGATACCTTCACCATCCTCATCCAGACACTGGAAGTTAAGGCCTGGGAGGTTAAGGCTCTTCTGGATAGCAGCTCTGTCGAGACAAGTAGCTGTATCGCTTATACCGACTATTGTGATCGGTGAATCCTGTGCAAACACGAGATCCATTGATGTTATCTCATGATTGTGCGGATAAAGCTTAACAGGTACTTCTACATCCTGACCTGGGGTAGCTTCCCATGTACCGAAATCGAACTCAATATCAGCGGCTGATGCGTTTCTATTTGCAGATACATCGAGCACTTCGTCCATACTAACATTAGGCTGCGAAACAGATAAACTGCCCGCAGCACTAACAGACGAAGCAAATGCACTTGTCATGAGCGTTAAGCCCATGACAGCGGATGTAACTGCAGAAAGCAGTTTCTTCATCAGTGCATTTCCTTTCCGAGCATTACGCTCTATTGAATTACAATTCGCTTACTTTGTGCTTACAGGAAGCTTTGTGATGAGGTGTACACAGAACTTGATGATTGCATCAGAATCTTCCATGTTGAGTGTTACGCCTGCAGGATCAACAGCAACGCCGTCTGCGCCCTGTGCCTCTACAACGTCAGCGTTAACCTTACCCTGAGCTGTGAGATCAAGAGTACCGTTGATCTGTCTGTTGAGAACTACTACGTCAGCTACGTTTACAACACCGTCGCAGTTAGCATCGCCCCAATCAGGAACAAGCTTTGTGCCAGGGTTAGGAGTTGTTGTAGTTGTTGTAGGTGTAGGAGTTGATGTAGTTGTAGTTGTTGTTGTAACGATAGGAGCAGTTGTTGTAGTTGTTGTACCACCAACTGTGATCACACCGTTCTTTACACCAACTGAGTATGTCCAAGCTGTGTTGTCCTTGAATACTTCAGCCTTATCAGCAAAGCCGATCTTGTACTCGCCAGCAGGGCAGTTAGCAGGAACTTCGTATGTAAGTGTGAATACTGTACCGCCGTCCTTAGCTACAACGCCGTCGCCGTTCTCGTCGAGGCACTGGAAGTTAAGTCCTGGGAGGTCAAGGCTCTTCTGGATAGCAGCTCTGTCGAGACAAGTAGCTGTATCGCCGATGCCGATCATCTTGATTGGTGAATCCTGCTTGAATACAACGTCCATAGAAGTGATTGGCTTCTTGTTAGCTGTGAGCTTAACAGGTACTTCTACTGTTGAACCAGCCTCTACAGTCCAGTTACCGAAGTCGAAGTTGATATCGCCTGTCGGATCAGGAGTTACAACCTTAGTTGTAGTAGTTGTTGTAGGCTGTGGCTGTACAGCAGTTGTAGTTGTTGTAGTGATGTCTGTACCACCGTCACCAACTGTGATCTTCATGGTCTCAAGCTTGAGAGAACCATCTTCAGAAATGCATCTGCCATCCTTAGTCTCGATAACACAAGAAGGATTGTTGCTCTTGCCTGTCTTATCTGTGTTGTAGTCACAGAAAACGAGCTCATAGTCGCCGTCAGGAGTGCCCTGAGGAATAGTTACATCGAATACGAACATCGGGTGTGCATCAGATGTATCGCCGATCCATGTGTAATCAGCTCCGCCGTTTGTCCATACGTTAGCCATGTAGTAATTGCTTGTGTTAGCAGTCTTCTGACCCTTTACGCAAGTAGGTGAGAACTCACCGTGAGCCATGAAGTATGTTGACTCGCCGTTATCGTCGAGGTCAGCATTATCTGTGCTGAACTTACCAGCGAATGTAAGAGGCTGTGCTGTGTGGCCCTTTACACCGTTGATTGTATAGCTCTTTTCATCATCGAAGTAAGACTTCTTGAAAGAGTAGTATTTGAATGAAATATTGCTTGCAGCTTCGTTTGTATCCTTAACTGTGAGCTGAACTGAATATGTCTGTGATGTAGGTGTAGTCTCGTTGAGATATACTGCACAAGGAACAACTACATCGCCCTTAGCTACATCAGCAGCACTGATCTTTACATTACTGCCGGATGCTGCATAAGGAGAATCAGCTTCAGCAAAGGTTCTGATAGCAAAACCCTTTGTTTCAGCAGCGCTTGCAGCAGTAGGCGCAACCACGCTTACCATTGTTGCAGCCATCGCAAGGGATGTAACTGCAGAAATTAACTTTCTCATTTGTAATAATTCCTTTCTTTAGGTTTTTAGCCTATTACTAACTTTAGAATGGGTTTGTATTCCTTTGTAAGGGGGACAAATCAGATAATCACGGAATTAAAGCTCTTTAACTTTCTGGATAAGGAATTCCTGAATGCGGAGAGCGTCCTTAGGTGTAACGCCGTCGCCGCCCTTGTCAAGATCGCCGCCTGCTACGTCAGCATTTGCCTTACCCTGTTCCTTGATGTGAGTAGACTCTGTGCCGTCTATGCCGAATCTATCGCTGTTAGAGATAGACTGCATGATAAGTACAGCGTCGTTCATCTTGACCTGAGTATCGCAATCGGCATCGCCACGCAGTGTCTGGGTTACAGTACCATCAGGAACTGAAACTTTTCCAGCGTTGCCCTTGACTTCATAGGAGTATTTTACCTTATCTTTGAAATAACCGCAAGCAATGCTGTTATTCTTATCTGAACCAGTCTCGGATGTAGCATTTCTTGTCGCTGGAACGACCTTAAGATCTGTATATGCTCCTTCAGCTGCTGTGCTTGCAACTGTTCCGGTAATGGTACAGAATACACCGTCCTTTGAGATCCAGTAAGATGAATCCTTAAGTCCTGTTGTCCAGACGAGATCTACTTCGCCGATATCGTTATGAATCGAGCTGTCGAAGATCGGTGCGCCTGAAGAAGAACCTGTAGCATCTGAGCTTCCGGCTCCGGTATTTGTAACCTCTCCTGCTTTTACGCTATCGATTGTTACCACTTTTGGATCGAATGAAACTGCGAAATCCAATGTCTGGATACCGGTGGATGGCACATCTGCCAATGATACATTCACTGTGAACTGCTTTCCTGCCTCAGCCTCAGCTGTACCAACGGATATCTGCACTGTTTCGCCAGCAGCTACGGCCGGAGCAATCGGGCATACGGAAAGTGAAAGCATTGTCGCGGCAATAGCTCCCACGACTACCTTTTTTGTCTTCATTAATTTTTCCTCCTTCTTCATTAATGTTATATAACAAAGGAACGGGGTGCCCCTTTTATTATATCTTGTCTTTTAAGAATGCAGCAGAAATCAGCCGCATTCCCACACGGTGTTCAGATGTTTCTCTGCTGTGTCATACAGACATGGCTTAAGCAGCCCCTCCACACCTGTGGCCGCATCAGTCCTCTTGGGTATATGTACATACCCTTCCGCTTCAGCGAGACCGGTGTCCTCATGGGCTGGAAACATCATTTTGCACAGTGTTTTTTGCTTAAGACGCATCACACTGCCGTGATGAGATACTTAATCCCAAATCTATATTTATTCTTGACTTCATTATATAACAGCCCTTTGCAAATGTAAATAGGTTTGTAATCTTTTTGGTATTTTATATAAACACCTCACACCTTTTTTGCACGGATTGCACAATAGCAATTTTCTCTTAAAACTCCCTGTAAACCATTTTTATGAACAAATCATGAACAACTTTCATCATCTATCTAAACGCCTGAATTCGGCAGGAAAATTCCTCTCGATTATGTCGTTTATGATGTCCCAGCTGAACTCTGGGTAGTTGCCTCTTGGCACTGCATAAGGGATTCCGTGACTTGCTGCGAGCTCAGGAGTATACTGGCTGTAGGGGTATATCCTGAGGTTTGAGAAGTTGCCGTCGTCATAGTGAACTATGCTCGGACTGCAGCTCACATTGTCAAGGTAGGTCTTGCCGGTCTCACCGTCAAGGACTATATCAAATTCGGGGATTTCTCCCACGAGATTGAAGTTATCTGTCTGAGCGCAGACGAAATTTCCCATTGAGTAATAGACAAAGCCTTTTGTGCCGTCGTCTCTCGGGATCCATTCCATTGTTTCTGCTGTATGAGTATGGCAGCCCAGGATAACATCTGCTCCCCAGTTTACCATTTTCTTTGCCAGCTCTATTCTGTCGTCGGATACGAGATCCGTATCCTCAACGCCCCAGTGTGCGGCGACGATAACAGCGTCTGCTTTAGTTTTGGCCTCTTTGATCTGTCTCTCAATAACATCCTCTTCGCTGTTCATCACTACTCTCAGCGGAGAGCTATCTGGTATCGAGAAGCCGTTGAGATGTTCAGCGTAGGCAAGAAATGCTATCTTAACGCCGTTGACCTCTCTTATACGGATGTTATTTGCGTCCTCCTCACTGAGATAAGCGCCGAGGACTGTAAGATCATTTTCCTCTGCCTTCTTATTCCAGAAATTGATCGACTCTGTAAGAGCATCTGTTCCGAAATCAAGAAGGTGATTATTAGCCATTGTAAATACGTCAAATCCGAGATCTATTACAGCGTCAGCCACCTCCGGCGGAGAGTTGAAGAGCAATGCGCCGCCGTCAGCACCTCTTACAGGGTTGCTTTCAGAAATGATAGTCTCCTGATTGAGTATAGCTATATCGGCTGATTCGATGATACCTCTCATATTCTCGTATATAGGTCCGAAATCATATCTTTCTCCCGGACCGGCATTTGCTTCGGCAGCCTTGAATACAGAATAGTGTATGAGGTTGTCACCGGCAGCTGCAACATGGACTACCTTGTCCTCCGACACAGGCTCTGTTGCCGGCTCGGCAGTTGTCTCAGCAGTCGTAAGATCACTTACTTCATCCTGAGAATTTGTTTCAGAGGAAGCAGTTTCCTCTTCGTACTTTCCTACTGTTTTTCCGCAGCCCGTGCCTGAAAGCATGAGCATTGCCATTGCTGTGAACGCTGCAAGCGTTCTGAATTTTATTGATCTCATTTTTATCTCCTGTTCGTGCGATCTTTAATGTATAAAAATCCCACTTCCCATTGAAACCTATTATACCACACTAATTTTCATTTTGCAATTACAAATTGTATGAAACTATGCGATAATTACACCACGTTTAGTCAGGCTTTTATTTTTTAATCTTAGGAAAAGGCTGTATTTCGGCATTTTCAAGGTGTCAGCTTTATCGGGAAGCTGAATTTGTTGGTTTATACGAAGTTTTCGCCCATTATTTGTGCAAATTGACAATTAATGGTATAAAACGTCCTGACCAGGCGTTCAGAGTCCTCTTGAATGCTGTAATTCTGCAAATTCAGCAGCCAGCTCCTCCGCCTCTATGTATGAAGAGAGCTGATAACAGCGGCCTCTGAATTTGGCCGAGCCGTAATACCCGTTCATATACCACGCAGCGTGCTTTCTCGCCTCATGCATGGCAAGCTCCTCGTTTTTCTCGCTGAGCTCAAGTATGAGCCGGATATGCTTCAGCATGACTCTCATCTTTTCATCAACATCCGGCGGCAGATATTCCTCACCGCTGAAACGGGAATCTATCTCACGGAACACAAAGGGATTTCCGTAGCTCCCACGGCCTATCATCACCAGGTCACAGCCTGTCTCCTCGTACATTCTCAGGCAGGAAGCAAGGTCATTCACATCTCCGTTGCCAATGACCGGTATCTTTACCGCTTCCTTGACAGCCTTTATAACGCCCAGATCAGCCTCACCGCTGTAGAACTGATCTCTTGTTCTGCCGTGTACTGCTATGGCAGCCGCTCCGGCATTCTCAAGAGCCTTTGCCATTTCAGGAGCATTTATAGTCTCCCTGTTCCAGCCGCTTCTTATTTTAATTGTTACCGGGACTGCTCCGGCAGCTTTTACTGCCGCTTCAGTTATCCTCGCCGCAAGATCCGGATCCTTCATCAGTGCAGAACCGGCTCCGGTATTGACTACCTTCGGCACAGGACAGCCCATGTTTATATCGATTATATCCGGCTCATAGCCAAGAACTATATCCACTGCCTTCGCCATGAACTCAGGTTCGCTTCCGAAGAGCTGCACCGCCATAGGTCTTTCCGGATCAGTTACCGTACAGAGCTCAGCGGTCTTTCTGTCACTGTAGCAGATGCCCTTTGCGGAAACCATCTCGCTGACAGTATACGCTGTACCGTACTCCTTGCACATAAGTCTGTACGCACGATCGGCAACTCCCGCCATTGGTGCAAGAGCAGCAGTCTTACGGATAGCTGTTCTGCCTATCATTATCTCAGCGCCCATGTCACTCCCCTGCCGTCTCTTTATTCTTGAATACGAACACCTTGCTGAGTATGTAGTTCGCTATGAATATCAGCACCTGGCTGAGGAATGTTATCACAGTCTTGTTCATGCCGAGAATATCGCAGCAGACAACGAATATGACCTCTTCCATTGCAAGGGTGGCAAGTCTCGCTCCATAGAAAGACACGAACACCTTGCGGAATTCCTGTGCGGAATGAGTCTCGTTTTTGAATACGTATTTTTTATTGGTGAAGAAAGCAAAGGTTACCGCACATATCCACGAGAACACAACTCCAGCGGTACTCTCCCACTTTGGCTCGCCGGGAACAAGTCCGAACAGCAGCAGCTTCGTCACAATGGATATAAGCGTGGTCAGGCATCCAAAAACCAGATAGAGCCATTTCTCTTCATATTTATAATATATCTTCTGAAGCGGCTCCGGAAGTATGGATACACAGGCTTTTATAAGCTTTTCCATTCTATCTCCCTTTCGATCGTTTTTGTGCAGCCTTCGTCAGTCCAAAAGCTGCACATTACATCATACCACCATTTTCCGTTTTTTTCAAGGGTTTTCATCAAATTTTCGGAAAAGCCTGTGAAAACAGGCTAAACATAAGCAATGACATACTTTCTGTATCCGTAAAACTATCTATTCACAGTACACTGACAACAGTCAGCCTTTCCCCTGCACGCAGTGCCTCAGCCATGTGGCAGAGCTCCGTCAGATCAGAATGCAGCTCCTCGCTGTCTCCCTCCACCAGATATACGATCCGTGAGCAAAGCCGGTCTATCTCCGCAAGTTTTCTGTTATCCAGCATCACCGAGGCCTCCGGCCGGAAGCTGTCCCATTCACTCTCAAGCTCCTTCGCCCGCAGATACGCCCCCTGCTTGTCTCCTGATGAATACAGCTCCCAGACCTCATCAGAGCCGCTTATCAGCCTTCCGCAGCTCCGGTTCACAGATATTCCGGAAAATATGCCTGCTCCTATCAGCAGACACATTATCACTATACTGATCTTCATCCTTGTCATAATGCCCCTCCGTATATAATGTATGGTGCTCCGCCGTCTTTTCCTGCGATATAGCATTTTCCAGAGCTGTCAGCCGTCATTATCAGAACCTCACCGACGCTCATTCCTGTTCCGGAGATGATCTTGCGGACTGCTTCTGCATTCATTCCGAGAGACTTTATCGCCGGAAGGAGAAGACTGCCGTCGGCAGCTATAAGCTGGGGAGGATCTTCGTCAGAAGCGCTGATGCCCATATCCCTCCTTGCCGGCATATCACACCCCGGCTTCTTCATCACCGAAATGCTGCCGGTAGTCTCAACAATGGCGAACTGCACCTCACTGATATCGAATACTCCCTGTCCACGAAGAGCCGTCATAAGGTCGTCCACAGAAAAGCGTAGCTCCGCCATCACCTCGGTGTCTATCTTTCCGCCGCTTATGATTATCTTAGGGCTGCCTGAAATGAGCCTGTTCAGCTTCGGAAAGCGAAGGCTGAGCCACGATGTCATCACCTCAAAGCATACCAGCGAAAGGATCGATGTCAGCCCTACTGCCAGCGGGATACTTACATCCTCAATGGGCAGTGTAGCTATATTCGAGACAAGTATAGTTATGACCAGCTCCGAGGGCTGAAGCTCTCCAAGCTGCCGCTTTCCCATAAGCCGGACGGCAAATATGACTGATATATATAGTATAAGTGACCTCACAAGCACAACACACATATTCCTGCTCCTTATCAGATTATACATTTATTATAGTCATTTTCTCCGGTGATATACAAAGAAGCGCCCTGCCGGTAAAAGCAGGGCGCTCCTCTTAGAGGTATAGAATAATTACTTCTGTCTGGAATTATAGTCAAGGTAGGCCTTAACGATAAGCTCTGCACAAAGCTCATCTCCAAGCTCCGAGCTGTTCAGGCAAAGCGAATAGTTCTCTTTGTCCTGCCAGAGCTTTCCGGTATTGACATTGTAGAATGTCTCACGGCGCTTGTCAGCCTTTTTCATTATGGACTCCGCCTTATTCTCCGGGATCCCGTACTCCTTTATAGCACGCTTCACCCTGTCCTCGGGATTGGCGTAGATGTACACACTGAAGCAGCCTTTCTCTTCAAGTATATAGTTTCCGCAGCGTCCTACAAGGATGAAGCTGTCCTCCTTTTCTGCGATCTCATTTATGATCCTGCTCTCCATGAGAAAGACCTTATCCGACAGCGGAAGGCTGTCCTCCATAGATCTTGCCGGATTGGCTGAGAGCAAAAGAGAATACAGAAAACTGGTGGGGACATTTTCCTCTGCGGATTCAAGATATTCGGGAGAGATACCGCATCTTTCTGCGGTCATTTCAAGTATCTGTCTGTTGTAATAGCTTAGTCCGAGCTTTTCTGCTGCAAGTTTTCCGATCACGCTTCCTCCGCTTCCGAATTGACGCTCGATAGTGATTATCTTTTTTTTCAACGTAGTAACCTCCCATTGTTAAGATTCATTCAGCATTTATATCTTATTTAATAGTATTATTATACCACGTTTTGCACATATTTCAAGCAATTTTATGTCTAAAACCGTCATTTTCACAAATTTCTATGTTTTCAACAATTCGTTCTTGATTAGCTTGTGCAATTCTCCCAACTCAAATTTATGCATTTTACACATATTTTATCATCAACTTTCATATCATTAACCATGAGTCTGGACGCAGGCTGCTGTCCGCATACGTAACATATCCGGTATATAGTTCCATTCGTTAAAGGAATAACAAACTTCCGGAACAGCCTTGTTCCTCCGCAGTGCCAGCTTCCCCGGACAGAGCCGTGACACCGCTCTCTGACGACGGTATATCCGCTTTATCACATACTTTCACGGGCAGCGGATATCACCTTCTCAGGCATGGCAATGCTATGTTGACTGCGTCATACTGGTATGCCGAATCCATAAGGCAATTTATCCCGTATGGCTATTGACACATTGACAGAAATAATATATAATAGTATTTGAGATACGATTGATTTTTTCAGTTGTATTCGGTATATCGTCGGTTTCTCCGGATGATATATTGTCTATCGATTTTTTATTAGGAGGTACAATACAATGTCACTTACAAAGAACCCCAACGTATTAAAGTGGGTCGATGAAATGATCGCTCTCTGCAAGCCTGAAAAGGTTGTATGGATCGACGGCTCCAAGGAGCAGCTCGACGCCCTTACTGAAGAGGTAACTTCACTCCCTGATGACAGCTGGGACAAAATGTACAAGCTCAATCCTGAGAAGTACCCTAACTGCCTCTACCACAGAACACGTGCTAACGACGTTGCCCGTGTTGAGGACAGAACTTTCATCTGCTCCAAGGAAAAGGCTGGCGCTGGTCCTACAAACAACTGGATGGCTCCTGACGAGATGAAGGCTATGCTCACTCCTATGTACGATGGCGTTATGAAGGGCAGAACAATGTATGTTATCCCTTACTCCATGGGACCTATCGGCTCTCCTCTCGCAAAGGTAGGCGTTGAGGTTACTGACTCTATCTACGTTGTTCTCAATATGAATATCATGACAAGAATGGGCAAGCAGGCTTTCGAGAATCTCGGCGATACTTCCGACGATTTCGTAAGAGGTCTCCACTCCAAGGCTGACGTTGATCCTGAGAAGAGATACATCGTTCAGTTTCCTGAGGAGAACACAATCTGGTCCATCAACTCTGCTTACGGCGGAAACGTTCTCCTCGGCAAGAAGTGCTTCGCACTCCGTATCGCTTCCTTCCAGGGTAAGAACGAGGCTTGGATGGCTGAGCATATGCTCATCCTCGGCCTTAAGAAGCCAAACGGCGAGGTAAAGTACATCACAGCTGCATTCCCGTCAGCTTGCGGTAAGACAAACCTGGCTATGCTCATCCCACCAGAGGGATACAAGAAGGACGGCTATGAGATCTTCACAGTCGGCGACGATATCGCTTGGATGAAGCCCGGCAAGGACGGCAGACTCTACGCTATCAACCCTGAGAACGGCTTCTTCGGCGTTGCTCCCGGAACAAATGCTAAGTCCAACTACAACGCTCTTGCTTGTACAAAGGAAGGCGCTATCTTCACAAACGTTGCTCTCGATAACTCTGACAACACTGTATGGTGGGAGAAGCTCAACGAGAATCCGCCTAAGGATGCTACTGAGTGGACAGGTATCAAGTGCGACGGTGAGGCTTGGGTAGCTGAGGGCAAGAAGCTCGCTCATCCAAACTCAAGATTTACAGCTCCTGCTAAGAACTGCCCATGCATTTCTCCTGAGTTCAACAATCCTGAGGGTGTTCCGGTTTCTGCTATCATCTTCGGCGGAAGAAGAGCTACAACTGCTCCTCTCGTATATCAGTCATTCGACTGGACTCACGGTACATATCTTGGATCTGCTGTTTCTTCTGAGACAACTGCTGCTGCTACAGGCGCAGTAGGCGTTCTCCGTCACGATCCTATGGCTATGAAGCCATTCATCGGCTACAATGTTGGTGACTACTGGGCTCACTGGCTCGAAATGGGCGCAAGACTCGGCAGCAAGGCTCCTAAGATCTTCAACGTTAACTGGTTCAGAACAGATGACGAAGGCAACTTCCTCTGGCCTGGATTCGGCGACAACATGAGAGTTCTCGACTGGATCATCAAGAGAGTTGAGGGCGAAGTTGACGCTGTTGAGACTCCTATCGGATTCCTTCCTAAGCCTGAGGATATCAACCTCAAGGGCATCGAGGATGAGGTTTCACCTTCTGCTCTCGAAATGCTCCTCACTGTTGACAAGGAAGAGTGGAAGAAGGAGATCGCTGAGATGAGAAGATACTACGATGAGGACATCAAGGCTAAGGGTGGTAACATCCCACAGGCTCTCTACGATGAACTCGACCTCATCGAGGCTAACCTCAATAAGTAATTTCATTCCGAATATAAAATTACCTCCCCGGTTTCGGGGAGGTTTTTTGTTTTTTTATACGCTCATACTCTTCAACTTCACCGTCGCTGTCGGTCAGCGTCATATTATCACCGTTGAATTCAACTATAGACGGATCATCATCGCCATCTATGAACATTTTCTTTTCATCCTCATTGTATTCGTATTTTCCTTTTGTAACGACACAAATGTATCCCTCATCCTTGTTAATTAACTCCAACTCGCATTCAAAATCATCTGGGATTCCCATTTGCTGTCTAACACTTTTCAGCAGAAGCTTGTATCTGCCATTTCTGTCGTTTTCGTCAACAGGATCAATTTTTTCTAATACATTATACGTTTTTCCGTTTTCTTCATAAGTAACAAGCTTTCCGTCAAAATCTATAGGTATTTCTGTTTTTCCAACATACAGAGAAGTTTCTGTTATGTATAAATCGCCGTATGGATAAAGCCTCATTGTCAAATCCATATTTCCCGAATCATCAAGTTCAACGATTACTTCTTTAAGTTTCCAGTCACGTTAATCACAATCTGCTTTTAAATCATCAAAGCTTTTTCCTGTAAGTTTCCACGTTCCGACTACAGGGCTCTTTGCCTCCTCAGTCATGGAGTTTCCACCGTCGCTGCTGCTGTCCTTGCTTCCGCATCCTACTGCCGTACAGGTAAGAGCTGCACAAGCTAATAAAATCGCTAATAATTTCTTCATAACATACACCCTTTCTGCTTTTTGATCTGTTATACAAATCTATAATTCTATTATATCAAGCATACAATATTTTCGCAATATAAATACAATATAAAATTATTGTATTGCGATTGTATATTTCTGACAAAAAAAGAGAGATAATGATTATAAAGGAGAGTGAAACTATGTTCAAACTGCAAAAGGGATACGAAGAATATATAACCAAGACCTTCCGTCTCCCGAAGGAATTCGTTGACCAGCTCGAAAAAATAGCTTTCGATAATCATTTGTCTCTCAATCAGCTTGTGATACAATGCCTGAAATACGCCATAGATGACCTTGACGCTCCCGGCGAGGAGAAAAAATAATATACACAGAATAAAACCGGCTGAAACTCCTCAGCCGGTTTTATCATGAACACACCTTTTATATCATTCTTCTCTTTGTTCCCTTTGATAAATTCAGGAAGCGGACATATCGCCCGATATCAGTCGGTTTTACTGCCTCCGAGAGGGGACGGCGCCCCCTCTCCGGCAACACTTCCCTGCTGAAGGAACGCCTTTCCTTCAGACTACCGTTTTCGCCGTTTCCGGCACTCCTTATATAATATACCTTACCTTATCCGCCCATGAGCATATCTATCGTCACGGGCAAAGTCTTATAATCGCCAAGCAGATACTTTCGCAGTACTGCTGCATCCGCAGAGGTTATATTTCCGTCTTTCAGAAGATCTGCGGACTCCTTCTGAAGATCGTTGAAGTACATCTCATCGTCCAGATACTGGTATATCAGTACAAGATCATAGGAATCTATTATCCCGTCACCGGTAAGATCTCCGGAACAGGCCGGCTTTATAGGATACTTTTCCGGTATGTATTCACCTTCCAGCGTATTGCCGTCAAAAAGGTCAATGTATATAGTTGACCAGAACCACTTCTTCGGAGCATTCTCCTCAAAGCACAGGCCAATGCCCATATGAGTAGCATTGGGATTGGTGATAGCGTTCCAGTGATACTCGGACTTCTTCCATGCCTCAAAAACACGATCCACATTAGCGCTTCCACGAGCTATATTCTCATCCGCCCACTCAAACGGAACAAGACTGGTATCTATGATCGTATCCCATGTCTCGCCGCTTGGACGAAGGTGTCTGCCCTCATCGTCAACCGACTCATAGCAGTCTATAAGCTCTCTTGCTCTCGTATTAGCTATATCGGTGAGGTAATTCACCACTAACAGAGGCTTAAGTCCGAGCTCAGCTCTTGCTTCGTTTATCTTTATTGCCATTTCATTTGCTGTCTCAGTAAGAGGCTTTTCTGCTCCGCCGTCAGAATAAGCCGTGAGCTTCACATTCAAATCGAGAATACATATCGCCGAAAAAACTATGGCGAGCAGTGCCGACGCTGCTTTTTTCAGTCCCTTATTCATTCCTTCCATTTTTTACACCCCTGCCTGAAATTTTTCAAAATACTGATATTTTACGGAAGTTATTCATTATGCTTTTTCCTGTTGTGATACTATAATAATATTAGCACATTTTTAGATTTTTTTAAAGAGGTTTGAAGGCTTTTTGTCACAATCCACAACAAAATTCTACACTTTGTACAAATCAAATTATACCGCCAGTATTTTATAACTTAAATTATCCGCCTGATCTCCGAAATATCTTCATTTATGCCCGTTCATGCTCATGTGTAAAGCCTGTAACGCCTGTCGAGCTGCTTTCGGAGGCAGGCTTCACCTCATTAAGACTGCTATTATCCAACTACAGAAAATACTCCTGGCAATTGCTATTTCACTTCTTTTATGTTATAATAGTACAGATACTTTTTTAGGAGGCTCCGCTATGAAACTTCTCGCTATAGACGGCAACAGTATTCTCAACCGTGCTTTTTACGGAATAAGACTGCTCTCAAACAAAAAAGGCGTGTTCACTAATGCTATCTTCGGATTTATGAACATATACCTCAAAAACTTCTCGGATGTAAAACCGGATGCAGTTGCTGTTGCATTTGACCTGCGCTCCCCTACATTCCGCCACAAGGCAGCCTCCTATTACAAAGCAAACCGCAAGGGTATGCCCGAGGAGCTGGCTCAGCAGCTCCCCCTCGTAAAAGAACTGCTGGGACTTATGGGCATAAAGGTGATAGAATGTGAAGGCTACGAGGCTGATGATGTTCTCGGAACGCTTTCCAAAGCCTGCTCCGATAAGGGCGACAAATGCTATGTCCTGACAGGCGACCGTGACAGTCTTCAGCTTATTGATGACAATGTAACAGTCCTCCTTGCTACAAATAAGGAGACTATAAACTATACTCCCGACCGCTTCATGGAGGATTACGGCTTCGAGCCTGTAAAACTCATTGACCTAAAGGCTCTTATGGGAGACAGCTCCGACAATATCCCCGGAGTTGCAGGCATCGGAGAAAAGACTGCCTCCGCACTCATAAAGGAATTCGGTTCGCTGGAAGAGCTCTATGAAAAATATGAGGATTCCGGCCTGACAAAAGGCGTGAAAGCCAAGCTTGCCAACGGAGCTGACTCCGCAAAGGAAAGCAAATGGCTGGCAACTATCGTCCGTGACGCACCCATAGACAGCACACCTGAAAGCTATATTCCAGCCGCTCCGGATAACGCCGGCATAAGCCGCTTTCTGTCAGAGCTGGAAATGTTCAAGCTGCTGGATAAGCTGGGAGTTTCTGCCACTGAGGGTACAAATGAGGCCGCAGACCAGACCGAGGAAGCTGCTCCTGCAATAGATGCGGCTGTGTCTCCGCTCACTGCTGAGATCATCCCCGGGCTGAAGGAAGTCAGCTACCTGCTCAGAGACGGAAAGCTCTCTGTTCGTGACGGCAGCAATGTTTATACCGCCGATGACAAGAGCCTGATACTGGATTTTCTCAGCTCTGAATGTGCAAAAGATACCGATGACGCAAAGGCTCACTACAGGTACGCTATGGCAGAGGGACGTGAGCTGGTAAACCTGAAAAATGACGCCGCTATCTGCGGATACCTGCTGAACACCTCTGCTTCCGACTATGCTGTTGACAAACTATGCGCTGAGTACAGCGTTCATTACTACTCCGAAAACGGCGAGCTTGCAGACCTTCTCTCGCTGGAAGGACTTATAAAAAAGCTGCGGGATATCATAGAGCAGGAAGGTATGACCTCGCTGCTGGAAAACGTTGAGCTCCCGCTCACAGAGGTGCTGGCCTCAATGGAGGATATCGGTATCTGTATCAATAAAAAGGGCGTTGAGGATTTCGGAATACGTCTATCCGAAATGATAGAGGAAACTCAGCAGATGATATACGATGAGGCAGGACACGAATTCAATATCTCCTCACCGAAGCAGCTTGGTGTTGTGCTCTTTGAAGAGCTGGGGCTCCCTGCCAAAAAGAAGACCAAAAGCGGATACTCCACAAATGCTGAGGTGCTTGAGGAGCTCCGCAATCATTCCCCCATCGTTGACAATGTTCTGAAATACCGTCAGTACACAAAGCTCAACTCCACCTATGTTGCCGGTCTTCTTGACAAGATCGCTCCCGACGGACGCATACACACCTGGTTCAGACAGACCGAGACACGTACCGGACGTATCTCTTCCACCGAGCCGAATATGCAGAACATCCCCGTCCGCACCGAGCTTGGTGCTGAAATGAGAAAGTTCTTCACCGCTCCGGAAGGGAAAACACTGGTGGACGCCGACTACAGTCAGATTGAGCTCCGTGTAATGGCTCACCTCTGCGGCGACAAGAATATGATAGGAGCATTCACCTCCGGCGAGGATATCCATACCTCAACCGCCGCTCAGGTATTCGATATGCCGTCAATAATGGTAACTCCGGAGATGAGAAGTGCCGCAAAGGCTGTAAACTTCGGAATAATCTACGGCATAGGCGCATTTTCGCTCTCAAAGGA
>LVAK01000077.1 GCA_001604035.1 Clostridiales bacterium Firm_05 | reverse complement strand
AGCTTTTTAAAAGCGCCTCCAGCTGACACGTCAAAAGTCAGTGTCTCCGGAATCGTGTTATCAGGAATAATATCCTTAAGAGGAACCGATATCAGATTAGCATTTTGGGTATATCCGGTACTCAGATTAAGAGCGATGGATGATTTACCATCAGTAGGGACCTGACGTGTACGGGTAAAGGAGCAGATAACGCTTTCAACTGTAATGCTTGAAGCGCCGCCCCACCAGTATCCAAAAAGAAGTTCGCCGCCGTTTGTGATATAATTCTTTAATTCAGACGGTACATCCCACTTTATTTCACCGTATGTTCCCTGTGTTGGAGCAGAGAAATCAGGGGACTGGAACCACCCCTTTGTTGTCGCCGAAGGACAGTCACCGTTTACAGAAATTCCGCAGCCGCCTTTGAATTCACCGATGTTTTTTCCATCAGCAGCGCGGATAACAAATGTGAAGGAATTGACCTGATCACCTTCTTCTATAAGGTCGGCAAGCTCAAATTTTATAGTATTGTTTCCTTCGGTGTAAGGGAGTGATTTTCCGACTTCTATCTGTGAACCGGATTCAACGGAGATAGTTTCAGTAGGACTAACATGAACCGTGGTCGGTTCTGCGGTAGTCTCTTCTGTAAGGGACAAGTTTTCCTCGATAGCAGCCACAGTCAGATCCTCCTCGACAGCTCCGGAAGACGAAGCGTTGTTATTTGAACTGCTGTCAGCATGAGAAGAACTGCTCTTGCCGCCGCAGCTTACACATGACAGTACCAAAGCCGATACTGTCAATAGTGCAGATATTTTTTTATTCATATACTACCTTCTTTTCACTTGATCAAAATTTACCATTATAATTATATCATTCTTAGAAGCGTTATGCAATTCAGTTAGATAACAAAATTTAAGAAAAAAACGTCTTCTTTTTTTATTAATCTGCTGAAATTATATATGAGAATCAACTGATAGAGTAGCAAAGCACACTAAATATGAACAAAATATTAAAAATATGCTATCTGTACATTTTATCCACCAAAACTGCAAAATGTGGGTTGTAACAAATTGTTAACAATTGTATAATAGACACAGAAGATGCAAAGTGTGTATAGATAAATTGTGTACTTTTTTAAGCTGAGCGTTCGTGCTTGGACATAAGCATGAGTTTATATGTTCCGGAACGCCTTTCTTTATGCTTCAGAAGATGCCGGAACCTATTAAAAAAGGAGATATATCTGCACATTAGCAAAATCTGGTACGGAATCGGCAATATTTGGATAGACTGCCGAGAAACATTCATTTATAATAAGGGGGTATCCTGATGAAATTTAGGAGAATCGTGTCTGCTGCAACTGCTGCAGCATGCACCGCCGGCCTCATCGTAGTTGCTCCGGAGCTCACAGCTCGCACCTACGCTGCCGAAGTTGTATATAACGGCTTCGAGACAGATTATGAGGGCTGGTATGCAAACGATGAAGCAAGTAGACTGACAGCTATTAATGGCGCAGGCTATGATGGTACAAGAGGTATGACCATAACCGGAAGAACAAGCCCTGAATCAGGCGTTGCTTCTTCAAAGGGTTTCTACCTTGAAGGCGGAAAGAAATACGACTACAGTTTTAAGGTATACAGCGAAACTGATGAAGTATTCCATGTTAGCCTTCTTTACAAGGATAACGACACAGAGGAAGAGACAATAAAGGAGATCATTACAAAGAGCGTTAATGGCGGAGAGTGGACAGAGCTTTCTGCTTCATATGAAGCTCCTGAAAACACATTTGAATATCTGCTGACTATCACAACAGAATCCACAAATGATTTCAGCTTCGACGATGTTCTCATTACCGAGGAGAGATCTGCAAATGTTGTTTATGCAGCACCTTCCGGAAAAGGCCTCAAAGATGAGTTTGCAAACTACTTCCGTGTGGGAAATATCCTTAACGGCACTACAGTAAGAAACTCAACGATCTGTGCTGACTATATCAAGGACTTCAACAGTATCGAGTGTGAGAATGAGACAAAGCCTCAGGGAACTATGGTTCAGAGTCAGTCATCAGGCAATAATATTGCTGTTTCACTTAATCAGTGCTCAGCTATTGCTGATTTCTGTGTAAAGAATAATATCGGCTTCCGTGGTCATACATTCGTATGGCATAGCCAGACACCTTCCTGGTTCTTTAAGACTAACCTTCAGAATAACGGCTCTTGGGCTGATAAGAGCACAATGGATGCGCGTATGGAAAGCTACATAAAGAATATGTTCAATGCTTTCAAGACACAGTATCCTTCACTTGATCTCTTTGCATACGATGTATGTAACGAATGTGTTTCTGATGATTCTAACCGCACAAGAAGCTACGGCGGCGCAAGAGAAGCCGGAGACAGCAATATTCAGGGACAGGGCGGTAAGTCTGCATGGGTACAGGTCTACGGAGATAACAGTTTTGTAGAAAAAGCATTTACTTACGCAAGAAAGTATGCCCCAAGCACCTGCAAGCTGTTCTACAATGATTATAACGAATACTGGGATCACAAGAGAGACTGCATTTATAATATGTGTAACAGTCTCTATAAGAAGGGACTTCTCGACGGTGTCGGAATGCAGTCACATGTTAATGCAGGATATGACGGCTTCTCTGGTGTAAGCAATTATGTAACCGCTATGAAGAAGTATCTGTCTATTGGATGTGAAGTTCAGATCACAGAGCTCGATGTATCCCTTAAGGATAACAATGTTGTTAAGTTCAACAACAACGATCAGGCTACAAAGTACGGTGCATTGTGTCAGGCAGCTATGGACTGGAACGATAATCCGCAGGGAACAGGTCGTGTAACTTTGTTCCAGATCTGGGGACCAAACGACTCTAACTCATGGCTTGGTTCTGGTGCAAACGGTACTCTCCGTGACACAAGCAACCAGCCTAAGGCAGCTTATAACAAGCTTTATTCAATGCTTCCAGACAGCAAGTGGGGTGTAGGTACACCATATACAGGTCCGGGAAGCACAGGTTTCACACCTACACCGCCTACACCTGTTGAGCCGGATGAGAACGGATACTACTTCCACCATACATTTGAAGGCTCAACTGAAGGCTGGGATACGAGATTCTGTGAGGAAGTTCTCACAAGCGGAAGAGCCGCTTACGAGGGCAGCGAGTCTCTCCTCGTAAAGGGCAGAACAGCCGGCTGGAACGGTGCAAAGTACGATCTCAGCAGCAATCCGTTTGAGGCTGGTAAGGAATTCAGCTTCTCCGCAAATGTTTGCTACATGGACGGCGATAATGAGACCGATACATTCATGATGAAGCTCCAGTACACAGGTGCTGACAATGAAGTTTATTATGATGAGATAGCAAGCGGCACAGTTTCAAAGGGCGAGTGGATCCAGCTTTCAAATACAAATTATACGATCCCTGAGGGCGCAACAAATGCTGCTATCTACGTTGAGTCAGCTACAAATGATGATGGCGTTTACAACAACTTCTACGTTGACGATGTAGTTGGCGCAGTAGCAGGAACAGTAGTTCCTGGTGCAGGAAAGCCTATAGTTAAGACTGTTAGACTCGGCGATATAGATTTTGACGGAACTATTACAGGATTCGATCTTACTCTCGGACGTATCGGTCTTCTTGAAGGCGGTTTCGAGGACAGCAAGACAAAGCAGGCTGCTGACGTTGATAAGAGCGGCAAGTATGAGGTAAACGACCTTCTTCTCATTCAGCAGTTCCTCCTTGGCAAGATCAAGGAATTCCCTGTAGCTGAAAGAGATATCGATTTCACAGAAATGGAAAAACTCTTCAGCGGCATTAGCTTGAATTCAAGCTGGAAAAAGGACGGCGAAAACAATCCTATGACAACTCAGCGTTTCGGCGCTGATCCGGGTTGGATGGTTTATGACGGAAGACTTTACATCTACACAACAAATGATGCCATCGAGTACTACAAAGACGGCAGAATGCAGATCAATACATACAATTCAGGTACAATCAACTGCGTATCTACAGCAGATATGGTAAACTGGACTGACCACGGCGCTATTCCGATAGCTAAGAATAACGGCAGAACAACTAACGGATGCTGTTCATGGGCAAGTGCCGCATGGGCACCTGATGCTTGCTGGAAGATGATCGATGGCAAGCCTAAGTTCTTCCTCTATTTTGCAAACAGCGGCGGCGGCATTGGTGTTGTTACAGCTGACAGCCCAACAGGTCCTTGGTCAGATCCTATCGGACACGCTCTTCTTACACACGGCAGCCCTAACTGCAGTGATGTTGAGTGGATGTTCGACCCAGGCGTATACTATGATGAAAAAACAGATGAAGCTTACCTCTTCTTCGGCGGCGGACGTAAGAACGGTGTCGACCCTGCTAAGCCGGGTACAGGCAGAGTTGTTAAGCTTGGTAAAGACATGATCTCACTTGCTCAGAATCCAGTTAAAATGGATATCCCATACCTCTTCGAAGATTCAAGTGTAATTAAAATCGGCGATACATGGTACTATTCATACTGCTCCAACTGGGATGTTGGAAACAAGACTGTTAACGGCGTAAACTTTGGAAATGCAGATATCCTCTACATGACCTCAACAAATCCTCTGTCTTGGGGAGAAAGCAACCTTGCCGGAAATGTATTCAAGAATACTGGTTCACAGAGAATAGATAACGGCGGTAACAACCACCACTCTATCATTTACTTCAAGGACAAGTATTATGTTGCATACCATTCACGTCAGCAGTCTATCCGTATGGGCAACACATTCATCGATAGTTCATGGCCTAATGACCGCAGCAAGGACAGCAAGGACGGTAACTATCGTTCAACTCAGATCAATGAGGCTACATTCAGCAACGGCAAGTTCTCTTGCTCAGGCGATATGAAGGGCTGTTCTCAGATCGAAACTCTCAACCCGTACAACAAGGTTCAGGCTGAGACAATGTCAAACCAGACCAAGAATATCGTTGTTGACGGTTTACGTGACACAACAGTTCGTGGCGCAAAGGGCGAATGGATCAAGGTTACAGGAGCTAACTTCAATAACGGAAGTGACAGCATAACAATAAATGCTTCTTCAACTAATGGTGCAGCTATCAAGATCTGTGCCGGAAGTCCAACAGGCGATGTTATCGGCTATGCTGAGATACCTGGCGGCGGCAAGATGACTGAAGTTACTTATCCGGTAAACAGCATCAGCGGCAAGAAGGATGTATACTTTATATTCAGCGGCGATGTAAACTTTGACTGGTGGCAGTTTAAGTGATCGATACTGCCCGGACTATCTGCACAATACGTCCGGGCAGATTGATAAATACCAAAATTTATTGTAAGGGACAAATCAGGAAGAACA
The DNA here is from genome assembly GCA_001604035.1 of Clostridiales bacterium Firm_05. Taxonomy (GTDB): domain Bacteria; phylum Bacillota; class Clostridia; order Oscillospirales; family Ruminococcaceae; genus Ruminococcus. Next base: position 34,540 of record LVAK01000077.1, on the reverse strand, counting down.
GCTGTACTTAAAGTACGGCTGTTTCTCCTATCCTGAACAAAAACATTCTATTTTTTTTATTTAAGGAGTGGATGATCAATGATCCAAAAAAAGAAAAATCGTATGTTGATTTCAGCAGCAACAGCAGCTTCAATGTGTGCAGCATTGATACAAGCTTGTCCGATGAGCAGCGGACTTTCAGTTAAAGCTGAAGAAAAAGAATTACCAGCCATTTTCTATGATACATTTGAATCAGGGAAAGGTGACTGGGGCGGACGGGGTTCAGCCTCTGTGTCAGTAAGTTCTGACAACTCTTTTTCTGGCAGCAGTTCTCTTTACTGTCAGGACAGAGCAGCTTCATGGAATGGTGCATCAAAGGAGCTTGATTCAACTGAGTTTATTCCTGGACAGGAGTACAGCTTCAGTGTAAATGTAATGTATACAAGCGGCAGCGCTGAGGAAACGTTTAAGCTTACTTTGCAGTACAATGGTGCTGACGGAAAGGCAAATTATAGCAATATAGCTACAGTTACAGCTAATAAGGGGGAGTGGGTACAGCTATCCAATACCAATTATCAGATACCGGAAGATGCATCTTCTATGGTATTTTATGTTGAAACTGTAGATTCTGAGATATCATTCTATATCGACGATGCTGTTGCTGCTCCGGCGGGTACAGTTATAACAGGTGCAGGCGGACCTAAAAAGGTCGTTCTCGGTGATCTCGATTTTGATGGTATTATCGACGGATTTGATACCTGCCTTATGAAGGAGGCAATCATTGACAGCAGTATCACCGGCGGTTCTGACCTCAAGGCGGCTGATGTCAACAGAGATAAAAAACTTGATGTAGCCGATCTCGTGCTTCATCAGCAGTTCATTCTCGGTGACCTTACTGAATGGCCTGAGCCGCCTAAGCCGGACAACAAGTGGGATGACTATCAGGAAACAGCATCAGCAGGATTTATTGATTTCTATAAAACGTCAATAAATAGCATGGGAAATACATACAGGCTTACTTCCAAACTTGAAGCTGCTGAAAACGGAGAGCCATTAACAATAGCTTATCTTGGTGGCTCAATTACAGAGGGTACGAATTATTCAAAGCCATTCTCAAAATATGTTGAGCAGACATTTGCAAAAGGTTCCTTCAAGGAAATCAACGCTGGACTTTCAGGCACTTCATCTGTTGTTGGTCTTGTTCGCTGTGAGGACAATGTGATAAAGAATAATCCTGATATTATATTCCTTGAGTTCTCTGTAAACGATCACGAAGATATTATGTATAAGAAGTGTTTCGAGAGCCTTATCAAGAAATGCCTTTCACAGCCTAATGAGCCTGCGGTAGTTGTTCTTATCAATCGCTCAAAGGGGGGCTTCTCGAGCCAGACACAGATGGTTGCTGCCGGTAAGAATTTTGATGTACCGATCATAAGCATGGCTGATGCTTTGACAAAGGCGTTCAACACTAAATTATTACAGCCTGATGATTATTTCCAAGATGAATATCATCCACACGAAAAGGGCGGACAGTATGTTGCTGATTGCTTGGCATACTTCTTCCGTCAGGCTATGAGAACGGAAAATCGTTCTGATTCCTACATCATTCCGACAACATATGCATATGGTTCAGAATATGCTGATTGTGTAAACGTTGATCCTTCAAAACTTGACGGATTTAATGCTGGTTCATTCACAAGAGGAAATGGCTATGGCCAAGGAAAACTGCCTTACAGTTATAATTTCCAGAAGAACAGCGCAAATAATCCGATGACTTTCAAGGTAAATGCAAAGGGCTTTATCGTAGTATTTACGGCAAACAGCACAGGAATGGGCAATATCATTGTAACTGTGAACGGCAAATCAACTAAGATAAGCGGTAATAAACAGTATACATGGGGTGGTCCTGACGCAGAGCTTGGCTACTATCAGGATACAGCCGGTGATCTTGACGTATCGATCAAAGTTGAAAACGCTAATTCTAATTTTACTATACAGGGAATCGGATTAATAAAGTAATTATCGGATAAAACAAGTATCCCATCGGAGCTTTTCGGTGGGATATTTGTTTTTGCCAACTATTGACAAAAAAATAGCAATATGATAAAATGTGAACATAGTTTATGATACAGGAGAGTTATTATGGAAATAAACGATATAATCGGAAAGATCAGATCTTTATATAAAATCGATCAAACTCTTGTTATAGGCATAGATGGTGCTGGAGGGGCAGGAAAAAGCACTATTTCAGAGCAACTCAGGCTCAGGCTTTCCGAACTTGGACATAACGCAGTTTTATTGCATATCGATGATTTTATTCATCCGAAGGCTGTAAGGTATAATGATGATTATCCTCAGTGGGAACAATATTATTATCTCCAATGGAGGTATGATTATTTCATGCAGGAATTGATCGCTCCGATCAAAAAAGGCGCTCAGCCAAAGCCCTTCGAGCTTTATGACAAAGAGAACGACAAGTATATAGTCTGCTCATGCGATATCCCTTGCGGAAGTATTGTAATTGTAGAAGGCGTATTTCTGATGAGAAAGGAACTTTCAGGTGCATTTGACTATATGATATATATAGATGTGCCTCAGAAAGAACGGCTTGAAAGAGTATTGAAGCGTGACGGCTATATCGGCGATCGAGATGCTATAATAAAGAAGTATTCTGAACGTTATTTTCCTGCCGAAGATCATTATTATAAAGCATATAAACCGAAGGAGAAAGCGGATATCGTCATTTGAAAAGGATGGAGCTATGAGCACATATGTTGAATTTAAAAATGTAAGCAAAATTTATAAAACCGGAGAGCTTGAGATAAAAGCTCTGAACGGAGTAAACTTCGAGATCGAAAAGGGGGAGTTCTGCGTTATAGTAGGAGCTTCCGGTGCAGGAAAAACTACGATACTGAATATTCTTGGAGGAATGGATAACCTTACCTCCGGCAATGTTTTTCTTGACGGTAAAGATATTTCAGCTTTGGGCAAGCACGATCTTACCGCTTACAGAAGATATGATGTTGGATTTGTATTCCAGTTCTACAATCTTGTTCCAAATCTGACAGCACTCGAAAACGTTGAACTGGCTGCACAGATATGTAAAGAGCCTCTGGATGCATCTGAAGTTCTCAGGCAAGTCGGACTTTCTGAGAGAATAAAGAATTTTCCTGCACAGCTATCCGGTGGGGAACAGCAGAGAGTAGCAATAGCAAGAGCGCTGGCAAAGAATCCTAAGCTTCTGTTGTGTGACGAACCTACAGGAGCGCTTGATTATAATACAGGTAAATCTGTACTTAAGCTTTTGCAGGACACCTGTCGGAATACAGGAATGACCGTTATCGTTATAACTCATAATCAGGCTATATCAGCTATGGCAGACAGAGTCATAACTGTCAAAAGCGGAACAATATCCAATATCAGAAAGAATGACATCGTCAAAGATGTCTCTGAAATAGAGTGGTAACAGCATGAGATCAGTAATGAAAAAGGCTGCGCTGAGAGAGATACGTGGGAGCCTTGGAAGGTATCTTGCTATCCTGGCCATAATAGCTCTTGGAGTAGGATTTTTTTCCGGAGTCCGGATAACAACTCCTTCTATGGTCAATACTATAGGCAGTTTTATGAATGAGCACGAATTATATGACCTTAGATTGGTCTCAACAGACGGCTGGGCTGAAGAAGACGCAGATTTTTTTGCAGACCAGGATGATGTAAGATATTCTGAAACAGCTTATGAGCTTGATGTTATTTTCAACTATAAGAAAGCGAAGGAAAATGTCCTGAGAGTTCATTCGCTTCCAGTTAATATCAATCGTCCTGAGATCGTGAGCGGACGTATGCCGCAATCTCCTGATGAATGTGTAGTCGATGCCGACATGGCGAAGCTTCCTCCATTGGACAGTAAGCTTGTCGTATCAGATGTGAACAGTGAGGAAACAGCAGATTCTTTAAAAATGTCAGCCTTCACGGTCGTCGGAACAGTTAATTCCCCGTATTATGTCAATTTTGAACGAGGCACTACATCGATAGGCAATGGCTCTGTAAGCGGATATATATATATCCTCCCAGAAGCCTTTGAAATAAAGCGATACAGTGAACTATACATCAAATTCGACCAGGATTATGAGATATATTCCGATGAGTACGATGACTATATCGACGCCAGAAGAGACAAATGGGATAAGCTTGCAGCTGAACAGGCAAAATTGAGCAGCATCAAATTTATGGACTCTATGGGGCTCCCGGCCAGAGAGGCTCCGAAAACTTATCTTCTTGACCGGAATACGAATATCGGCTACGCCTGCTTTGAAAGTGATTCGGAAATAGTTGAACAGGTCGCACGAGTCTTCCCTATATTTTTTATACTTGTTGCTGCACTTGTATGCATGACGACAATGAGCCGAATGGTAGAAGAACAACGAACACAGATCGGAGTATTCAAAGCTCTTGGTTATTCAGATTTTTCAATAATCGGGCGCTATCTTTTCTATTCCGGAAGCGCAGCATTACTTGGTTGCATAATAGGTTATACCATTGGCATATTCCTCTTCCCGGGAGTAATATGGATCACATATAAAATGATGTATATACACATCCCGATGAGGTTTGTATTCGACTTTAAGCTTGCCATTACAGCTCTGATCGTCTCGCTGCTGTGCTCTATGGGCGTAACATGGCTTTCATGCCGTCATGAGCTTTCGGAAAATTCAGCCGGTCTTATGCGGCCAAAGGCTCCAAAAGCAGGAAAGCGTGTATTGCTGGAGCATCTGCCGATCATATGGAACAGACTTAAATTCCTGCACAAGGTATCTCTGAGAAATATATTCCGCTACAAAAAGAGATTTTTCATGATGATAACCGGAATAAGCGGATGCATGGCACTTCTGCTGGCTGGATTCGGATTAAAGGACTCTATTGCCGGCTTTGCTGATGATCAGTATAATGAGATACTTGTAGCTGATGCATCGATAATGTTCAATAACACCGATAATGGAAAAATACCGGATAGCATTACTGAAAAGCTCGACAGCAGCGCTGATAAATACGTATTCTACCGCAAAAGCAATTGGGATATCCTTTACGGAAACAAGGTAAAGAGCATAGATCTGATGATCCCTGAAAGCTACGAGGATATAGACAGTTTCATGCATTTCAGAACGATGAACGGTGATAAGGTCGATACTCCTGGATTAAATGAGGCGATAGTCAGCAACAGTATAATGGAACGCTACAGTGCAGATGTTGGAGATGAGATAACTCTGCGTGACAGTGAGCTGCACGAACTGCATTTAAAAGTTACAGGCGTATTTGAAAATCATGTCTATAATTATATATTTATCTCGCCTGAAACGATAGAGAAGCAGCTCAGCCATCCGACTGTGTATAATGCCGCTTTTGTTAATTATCCTGAAAAAAGTGATATAAATAAGCTGTCTGCCCCGATATCAAAGGATAAATACGTTAACACAACGATCATATATGATGATCTTAAAGAACGAATGGCAAATACAATGAGCAGTCTCAATTATATCGTTCTGCTGGTAATTGCCAGCGCAGCCGGACTTGCATTTATTGTTATATATAATCTCACTAATATAAATATAACGGAAAGAAGTCGTGAAATAGCCACAATAAAGGTTTTGGGATTCTTCAGAAAAGAGACCTCAGCCTATGTTTTACGAGAAAATATCGTACTGACTGCTATAGGTTCGGCATTAGGAATAGTGCTTGGAATAATACTGCATCGTTTTATTATGGCACAGATAATCGTTGATCTTGTATCATTTAAGGTCAGGATAGAGCCTATAAGTTTTCTGTACAGTATCATTCTCACTTTCCTGTTCAATTTCATTGTTGATATTTTCATGATGAAAAAGCTTGAAAGGATAAATATGGCCGAATCGCTTAAATCAATAGACTAAAAAACAGCTCTGCATAATTGCGGAGCTGTTTTGTCATATTGTAGATCAGCGATGAATAGAATTAAATGAAAGGAGGGACAGGCAATGAAAACACAGGAAGCGTACACGATCATAAGCAGGTATATGACAAAAACAATACGAAGCGCAATGCTGAAACTTGATGGCAGTGCAATAAGAGATCTGACAGAGATCAGGCTGTATGCCGGAAGGAAAGCGGTATATATTTTTCCGGATCGTATAAGGTATCTGACTTGTGAAGGAAGACTTACCGGAGATCCAAAAGATCATTGCTGCATAAACATTGCAAAGGATGAAATTGACAATATAATGCAGGCTTTATGTCATTACTCGCTATATAGCTGCATGAGAGAACTACATGAGGGATTCATTGTTCTTCCGGGAGGAGTCAGAGTCGGGATATCAGGAAGGATGTCAGATACTAAAGACAGGATACTCACGGAATATAGTGGACTTAATTTCAGGATATCAAGATGTATTCCAGGGATTTCTGACGAACTGTTTGCAAGAACCGGCAAAGGTGCTGGAAGTGTGCTGATCTGCGGAGGAGTCAATTCAGGAAAGACTACTCTCTTGCGTGATCTTTGCAGAGCCTGCGGAAATATAATGAAAACTGTACTTATCGATGAACGCAATGAAATATCCTCAACTTATGATGGGATATGCAGCAATGAAGTTGGAGAACTGACGAATGTTATTACAGGATGCGACCGGACTGAAGGGATAATATTGGCAATAAGGACATTATCGCCTGATATTATATTCTGCGATGAGATAGCAGGGGAAAAGGATACAAACGCAATTCTTAAAGGACATGGTTCGGGTGTAAGATTTGCAGCAACGATTCACGCAGACAGCTATGAGGATATTTTTCGCAGACAGGCTCTTTTGCCGCTGATAAATTCTGGAGTATTCACTCATGCAGCCATACTTCAGGGTAGCGGCTCTCCTTCTGTAATACGGGAAATAAGGAGGCTTGGAAATGCTTCTGAAAATTGCAGCAGCAATATTGTTTATAACAGCAGGAACAGCTTCCGGTGCAGCAGCAGCTAAAAAGATCCATGACGATACAGTGATCTGCCGAAGCATCTTTGCGCTTTTGCAGCATATTTCTATCCTCATAAGGACCACAGGTATGGATGTTTATAAGCTTGTTTTTGAGCTTAAAAGAACTGAAACCCTTGCACCACTTCAGTTTATCGCTAACCTTCCGGACGCTTTTGATCCCGGAACAGATTTTCATTATTGCTGGCAAAAAGCTGTAGGATCATACAATTATGGTTCAGAGGAAAAAAGAGTCCTTCTCACCCTTGGTAATGAACTTGGAAGGAGCGATATACCAGGTCAGCTCGCGGTAATAGAGGCCTTACAGGAGGATATTGCAGCAACTGAAAGACATAGAACAGATGAACTGCATAAAAAAGCCAGATTATACCGAAGCGTAGGAACTCTGTTTGGTGTAATGGCAGGGATACTTGTAATATAATGAAAGGAAAAAACATGGATATTGATCTCATATTCAAGATAGCGGGTACAGGTATTATCGTAGCTGTGTTGAATCTTGTACTTAAAAGAGCAGAACGTGAAGAGCAGGCAATGATGACAACACTTGCCGGATTGATCGTTGTACTTGTTGTCATAGTTCAGGAGATAGGTGATCTGTTTGAAACTGTCAAAACGGTGTTTGGCCTATGGTAGACAACAGCTTTTCTGTTTCGATATTTTGTGTTTGTGCTGCTATACTGGCAATAATGCTCAGACAATATAACAAGGAACAGTCGATGCTTATTTCACTTGCTGCTTGTACAGCAGTTATCAGTGGATTTACAGTGTTTTTGCAGCCTGTCATTAATGATGTAAGAGAGATATTTACAGAAGCAGGCATATCGGACAGTTATCTTGCTCTTGTATTTAAGGCAGCAGCCATATGTTTCGTGACTCAGATAACCTGCGATATATGTACTGACAGCGGCGAGAGTGCGATCGCCTCAGCAGCAGAGTTATGGGGAAGAGGGGAGCTAACTCTGATGAGTCTGCCTGTTATCCGTTCACTACTCGAACAGATCGGTGATATCCTGCAATAAAATGAAGAATATTATTTTAACCTTGATAGTATTTATAGTACTCAGCATTATGGTATGCCCTTTAAAAGCTTACTGTGATTACACTGATGACCGACAGGAAATACAATCAGAGCTTGAAGATATGCTTGCAGATTATGACATAGACTGGAAGTATGAAGACATTGGCAATATCGACCTGACTGACCTGAAAGAAGAAATATCAAATGCAGTAAAAGAAAGAATTATCGCACCTATTCGTCTGCTCGTAATACTTATCACGGTCATTATTTTTTCATCATTTGTGCATGGACTGAACAATGGTTTCCTTTCCAAAAGCAGTAAAATGGGCGATATGATATGCAGTCTCACAGCCGCTGCCGCAATCCTTCCGGGACTTCTGACAGCTTTCGATCACACACTCAATGCGGTTTCCAGATTAAGCGGTTTCATGCTGGTTTTCGTTCCGGTTTTTGCCGGTATCACAATAGCCTCCGGAGGAGCGATTGCCGGCGGAACATATAATGTTCTCATAATAACTGCCTCATGCACTTTTGCCTCAGCAGCAGATTCTTTTTTTATGCCTGTATTAAGCATCATTGCAGCACTATCCATATCCGGAAGCGTTTTCCCTGAACATTCAGTAGATGCTGTTATAACGCTGATAAAGAAGATCGTTACATGGAGCATAACTTTATTTATGACTTTCTTTACCGGGTTTATCGGACTTAGGACAACGCTTGCTGCAAAAACTGACGGGGCAGGCGCCAAAACGATAAAATCCATGATCTCAGGATTTGTCCCTATCGTAGGTGGAGCTGTATCAGATGCATATTCAACTGTAAAAGGCAGCTTTGAGCTGATAGCTTCTACAGTAGGAACAGCAGGCTGCTTTGCAATTGCAGTAATTATTCTGCCTCCGATAATAGAGCTTATATCCTTCCGGGTGGTCATCTGGATCAGTTCGGCAGCAGCAGAGCTCTTTTCTGCCGATCCCATCGTTAAGCTCCTTAAGGGGATCGACAGCGGACTTGCAATAGCACAGTGTGTACTGATATGTTATTCGGTCATGCTTCTGATATGTACAGGTATTATGCTTATGAATATTTCTTAGGAGAAAAATGGAAGAAATGAAAAGCTGTGTCGCAGCGATATGTGCAATTTCAGCTGTGATATGTATAATTGAAAACCTTGTATCCGGAACGAAGCTCAATGATCAGATGAAAGTATTGTTGGAGCTCATCCTTGCTATAGTTATTATTGCTCCGTTTGTAAGAGGAAATATAGAATTTGATTTTCCAAATTCTGATAGTTATAATGCCGACAGTTACAATGAAGCAGCTAAGATCTACAATGAAAGACTGAGGCAGCAGACATCCTACAATATATCGGAAGTGCTACTCAGTCAGATAAAGTCAGCCGGAATAAACTGCAATAAGATTGAAACTGAGATTAATATTCTGGATGACGGAAGCATATCAATTAATAAGGTAACGCTCAAAGCTGATAATTTTGAAAAAGCGGCAGATATTGTCCGCAGCAGCCTCGGTAAAGAAACGGAGGTAGTAGACGATGCTGGATAAAAAAATAAAGGAACTGTTCGGGGAAAAGAATAATCTGACAGTTGTGATCATACTTGGAGCGGCAGGTCTGCTGCTTGTACTTATTTCATCACTTCTCCCGTCAGGTGATAAATCGACCATCAAGAAGGAAAAGATAATTCCGGATAGTGATATAGCCGGATATTGCCTTGAGACTCAGGAGAGACTGGAGGATTTTCTCGAAAGTATAGACGGCGCAGGAAAAGTCAGGGTATATCTGACGTTAAGCAGCAATGAGCAGTATATTTATGCAAAGGAGGAAAAACAAAGCCATGCCGACAACAGAACAGATCAGGAAGAAAAATATGTCCTGATAGGAGGTGGAAGCGATAAGACTGCGCTTATAGAAACAGTCCGGATGCCTGAAATAGCCGGAGCGGTAGTTGCCTGTACAGGTTGCGACAGCGCCATTGTCAGAGAAAGGATATACCGGGCTGTATCATCCGCACTTGGTATCTCCTCCGGCAAGATATATGTCACTAAACTCCAATGAAAAGAAAGAGAGGATATTTTATGAAAAAGCCAACATTGATAATCGGGAAAAAACACATAATAATGAGTTGCCTTACTCTCATGCTCGCTGTTGCGGTATATATTAATTATGCAGCTACGCCTGTAACAAGCAAGAAAAAGCCTGAAAAGAAGAACAGCCAAGAAGAAACTATAAGCTACGGCGAAACAGAATTTGTAAATGCACCGGCAGACAGTGCTACTGATTACTTCGCTCAGGCAAGGCTTGATAAAATGAATAATCGTGATGAAGCTGTTCAGACATTACAGATGATAATCGGAGGAGGGGACATCACTGAGGACGAAACTGTGATGAAAGCCCTTGATGCAGTTGAGGTATCAAAGCTGATAGAAAGCGAAGGAACTATCGAATCCCTTATAAAAGCACAAGGATACAGCGATTGCGTAGCTTATCTTGATGGCACATCTGCTAAGGTCGTAGTAAGAACAGAAGGCCTTGATAAGGCACAGGCAGCTTCAATAAAGGAGATAATTCTTGGCGAGACAGATGTTTCTGCAGAAAATATCAGAATTTTTGAGGTAAAGTAGTTGAACATTCTGATTTTTTTTGATATAATATAGAAGAAGGAGTGTTTATACTTCATTTGTTAAAATATTACACTCTATCCTGTTGTAAACGGAGGTCAAAAAAATGGACGTATCAAAAGAAGCTGTAAAAAGCAAACTTAAAATTTCGGATGACGTTATGATAACCATTGCAAGACTTGCCGCCCTTGATGTAAAGGGCGTTGCAGGCCTTGGCGGTGAGATCAATAAAATGAGCCGCCTTAGAAAAAACGGTCCCATAAAGATCAATATGATGAGCGACGTCGCAGCGATCGATATCAGGATAAAGGTTAAGTGGGGAGAAAAAGCCCGCACTGTTGCCCTTGATGTCCAGAATGCTGTTAAGGAAAATATCCAGAACATGACCGGCGTAACTGTAGCAAGAGTGAACGTTACCATAAGCGGTGTTGTTTTTGAATAATTAACTGAAAAGGAGATAGTAAATGACAAGACGTGAAATAAGAGACAGCGCATTCAAGCTGGTTTTTGAACAGCTTCTGCGTGATGATGATATCAATGAGCTCTATGCTATTGCTGAAGAGATCGACGAGATAACTGTCAATGATGAGGTAAAGAAGATCGTTGAAGGAACACTTCAGCACGCAGAGGAGCTGGATAATATTATTTCCGGCTACAGCAAATCAAGAAGCATAGGCAGAATATCAAAGCTCAACCTGGCAATACTCAGGATAGCACTGTACGAGTCAATATATGATGACAATACACCTATGAATGCTGCCATAAGTGAAGCTATAAAGCTTTCAATGGTATATACATATCAGGAGGATACCTCCTTCATAAATGGTGTTCTCGGCGCCTTCTCACGAGACAGGAAGAAAGAGGTAGAAAATGCCTGATTTTCTGGGGATTGATACCAGCAATTATACGACCTCCGCAGCGATATATGTAAGCGAGGAAAAACGTGTCTATCAGGCGAAAAAACTTCTTCCCGTAAAAGAAGGGGAGCTTGGGCTGAGACAGAGTGATGCGGTTTTTCACCACACCAAGCAGCTTCCGGATATGATAGAAGAGCTTTTTTCTGACTGTAATGCGTTTCCGGCAGCAGTATCTGCGTCTGTACGTCCAAGGAATATCTCTGGTTCTTATATGCCATGCTTTCTTTGTGGGGAAGGCTTTGCAAGAAGCTACAGTGCTATAAGCGGTATTCCCATGTATTCAACCTCACATCAGGTCGGACATATTCTTGCCGCCCTATATTCTGCCCGGAAGCTCGAACTCAGAAAAGAGAGATTCATTGCCTTTCATGTCAGCGGCGGCACCACAGATTGTCTACTCTGTGAGCCTGATAACGAAAATATTATCAATATTTCAGAAATAGGTACTTCACTTGATCTTAAAGCCGGACAGGCTGTTGATCGTGTCGGACTTATGCTGGGACTGAAATTTCCCTGCGGCGCAGAACTTGAAAAACTGGCACATAATGCCGCAAAGCATTATAAAGTTAAGCCGGTTATAAAGGACGGTAACTGCTGCCTGTCCGGGATCGAGAATAAATGCAGATCAATGCTTGATTCAGGACTTTCAAAAGAAGATATAGCTGCGTTTTGCCTCGATTACATTACCGATAGCCTGATTAAAATGACTGAGGCTGCTCTGGAAAAACATGGTGATCTTCCACTTGTATTTGCAGGTGGTGTTATGTCCGACAAAATAATCAGGGACAAGATAACATCGATCTGGAATGATGCAAGCTTCGCAGAGCCTCAGTTCTCATGCGATAATGCAGCCGGAGTGGCAATATATGGCTGTCTGAAAGCAACAGGTGAAGTATAATGCCGGTTATTACAGTTTCTCAGATAAATAAGTATATAGGATTCAGCCTTAAAGGTGATAAAAATCTTCAGGGAATTATGGTCCGTGGAGAAATATCAAATTTCACTCATCACTACAAAAGCGGGCATATGTATTTCAGCCTGAAAGACAGTGAAAGCTCTATAAAAGCAGTTATGTTCGCTTCTGCAGCATCAAGATTGAAATTTGAACCTGAAGATGGTATGTCAGTTATCGTTTCAGGCAGTATTTCCGTATATGAGCGTGACGGAGTCTATCAGCTTTATGTGAATGATATCCTTCCGGAAGGCGCTGGTAAAGCCGGATTAGCCCTTGAGCAGCTGAAAAAGAAGCTTGCAGCTGCCGGGCTGTTTGAAGCATCCCACAAACGTCAGCTGCCGGCAATGCCTGTGAAAATAGGAGCAGTGACTTCTCTGAACGGAGCTGCTATCCGTGACATAATAAATGTCCTGTCAAGACGATACCCCATAGGCGAGCTTATCGCTGTAAATTCAATTGTACAAGGCGATGAAGCGCCTGACTCCATTTGCCGTGGAATACTGAAAGCGGAAATGTCGGGCTGCGATGTTGTGATCGTCGGCAGAGGCGGAGGCTCTTCAGAAGATCTTAGTGCCTTCAACACAGAAAAGGTCGCCTACGGTATATACAACTGTTCTGTTCCAGTGATATCAGCAGTCGGACACGAGGTCGACTATTCCATTGCAGATCTTGTTGCAGATCTGAGAGCACCTACACCATCGGCTGCTGCCGAACTTGCTGTGCCGGATATCAATCAACTGCTTGATGTCATTAAGCAGTGCGAAAACAGGATCAAAACATCTCTCATACGTAAGGTAGAGCGTTTCACAGAACAATATTCAACGTTATCAGTAAGACTCTCTGCCCAGTCTCCTGAAAACAGACTCAGGCTTATGTCGGAGAGAATCGAATCTCTCAGTAAACGAGCAGAAATCGCCTTTTTGTCCTATCTTGAACGTCAGGACAGATCTTTGACAGAAAATATAGCAAAGCTTGAAGCGCTGAGCCCTCTGAAGGTTCTTGCAAGGGGGTATTCCCTTGTATATAAAGGCGAAAAGCTCCTTGATTCGTCTTCTGACATCGAAAAAGGTGATCTTTTGAAAATAAATTTCGGAACCGGAGGCGCAGAAGCCAAGGTCGTAAAAAAATGGTGATATAATGGCAAAGAAGATTAAGTTTGAGGAAAATCTCTCCAATCTTGGGAATATAGTAACTGAGCTCGAAAAAGGGGATATCCCTCTCGAAAAGGCTGTAGAGCTCTATGGCGAAGGCCTGAAGTTATCGGCTGAATGCCGCAGACAGCTTGATGAAGCACGTTTAAAAATTACGGAGGTCAACGGTACTGCACCGGAAAACGAATAAAATGAGTTTATTTAAAGAAAAATTCAACGAATATATCAGATTCACAGAAAGAAACCTTAAGAATTATAATATGCATTCCAGTTCTACTGATGCACAGAAAAATCTTATTGATTCTATGAATTATTCTCTCGAAGCAGGCGGAAAAAGGATACGTCCTGTTCTTGTGTACTCTTTCTGTGAAGCCTGTGGCGGAGACTACAGAACAGCATCTGCTCCTGCCGCTGCAATAGAAATGATACACACTTTCTCCCTTATACATGATGATCTTCCGGCTATGGACAATGACGATTATCGCCGTGGGAAACCATCGTGCCACAAAGCCTTCGGTGAAGCAATGGCAATACTTGCCGGCGATGCTTTATCTGTTCTTCCGTTTGGAATAATAGCTGATGATGACAAATTGACAGAAAACCAGAAGATACAGATAATCAGTCACCTTGCAAGGGCCGTGGGAAAAAACGGTATGATCGGCGGTCAGGTCATAGACATGGAGAACGAGCAGAGATATGATGTTGATGAAGCTAATCTCCGCAATATGTACAAGCATAAAACCGGCGAGCTGATATCTGTATCATGTATCATGGGATGCATATGTGCTGGTGAAACTGATATGCGAAAGATCGAAGCTGCCGCAGAATATGGATATAAGCTCGGCCTTGCATTTCAGATAGTTGATGATATACTCGATGTTACAAGCACAACTGAGGAGCTTGGCAAGCCGGTAGGCAGTGACGAAGAGGAGAATAAAACCACCTTTGTTACACTGTACGGAATTGAAAAAGCCCAGTCTATTGCCGGCGAAATAACACGTGAAGCCATGCTTCTTCTTGAAAACTTTGATAATAATGGTTTCCTTATGGAGCTTACAGATATGCTCCTGAACAGGAAAAATTAATATAAAGGAGCTGCGGAGAACTGAATGATTCAGGCTACCGCTTCGTATAAAATGAAAGAAAGTATAAATCCAGAAGCTAAGGTCTCATTGTCCTCACTTAGTCTTCCGGGAGATCTGAAAAATCTTTCCCTTAAGCAATGTACAGGACTGTGCAGCGAGATCAGAAACCTTCTTATAACAACAGTTTCAAAAAACGGCGGACATCTTGCCTCCAACCTTGGTGTTGTCGAACTGACAATGGCTATACACCGCAATTTCAATTCTCCTGAGGATCGTATTGTATGGGATGTAGGTCATCAGTCCTATACTCATAAAATACTTACAGGTAGACTTGAACAGTTCCAAAGTATCCGCCGTAAAGGCGGCATTTCCGGATTTCCCAAGCCTGACGAGAGTGAACATGACGTTTTTATAAGCGGTCACAGCAGTACATCTGTATCCGTTGCCTGCGGAATTGCAGAAGCAATGAAGCTTCAGGGAAAGGATAACTATGCAGTTGCCGTGATAGGCGATGGCGCTATGACCGGAGGTATGTTCTACGAGGCGCTGAATAACTGCGGCCGTGATAAGAATACAAATCTTATTGTTATACTCAATGACAATAATATGTCTATTTCCAAAAGTGTAGGCTCCCTTGCAAAGTATCTTACCTCTCTCAGAAACACTGAGAAATACCTGAACACCAAAAGAGCTGTCGAGAATGGATTGGAGAAATTTCCTATAGTCGGAAAGCCTATCCGTAAAAGTATCCGCAATATCAAAAGCTCGATGAAATACAAAATGTTTGAGCAGAGCACTCTTTTTGAGGACATGGGTTTTGTATACCTCGGTCCTGTCAATGGGCACGATCTCCGTGAGCTGGAAGAAGTAATTCATATGGCAAAGAGCTATCATCGTCCAGTTATAATACACGCAAAGACAGTCAAAGGAAAAGGATATCTTCCGGCTGAAAAAAATCCGGGAGAGTACCATGGAATCGCAAAATTTGATGTTGTTACAGGCAACCCCGAAGTATCTGTAGGAGAATGTTACTCCACTGTTTTCGGCAAGGAGCTTGTCAGACTGGCGGAAAAGGATGACAGGCTGACAGCCATAACAGCAGCTATGAAATATGGCACTGGTTTACAGTTCTTTCACTTCAAATACCCTAAACGTTTCTTTGATGTGGGAATAGCAGAACAGCACGCTGCGACCTTTGCCGGCGGACTCGCCTCAATGGGACAGATACCGGTTTTTGCGGTATATTCCACCTTCCTGCAAAGGGCATACGACCAGCTTATCCATGATATTTCCATAGGAAATCTTCATGTGATCCTCGGCGTAGATCGTGCAGGTGTTGTCGGCGAGGACGGAGAGACACATCAGGGACTGCTTGATGTACCGATGCTTACATCCATACCTAATACGACTATTTATTCTCCGTCATGTTATGACGAGCTTAAAATGTGCATGAATAAGGCCATATATGCAAATAAAGGTCTTGTAGCTATCAGATATCCCCGTGGAAGCGAGGAGGTTTCCTTCAATAAAAGCGTTATAAGTACAGAATATCTATTTATCAAGGAACAGCCTGCCGATACGCTTATAATCACCTACGGCAGATTATACAATGAAGTTTACAAGGCGCATGGACTGCTGAATGCTGATGGTATAAATTGTGATATACTTAAACTGACTAAGATATATCCTGTAAACAGAAATATTATCCCTGAAATAGCAGAATACAAACGTATCGTGTTTTTTGAAGAGAGCATGGGCGAGGGGAGCATCTCTGAAAAAATTGGTGATCTTCTTGCTGAATACGGCTACAGCGGAGATTACAGCAGAGTAACTGCCAAAGAATATATAAAGCAGGCATCTGTAAAGGAGATACTTCGTGATCTTGGGCTCAGCTGTGACAAAATAGCAGAATATATAAGAAAAAGGAGCATCATGTATGGCGAGGCTTGATGCGGAACTTGTTTCAAGAGGTATAGCGAGAAGTCGTGAACGTGCAAAGGAAATGATCAGATCCGGAAACGTCACCGTAAATGGAAAAAAAGCGTCAAAGCCTTCAGATGATGTTCTGCCGGAAGATGAGATATGCTCATCCGAGGAAGAGTTATATGTTGGCAGAGGTGCTCTAAAACTTGAAAAAGCTATAGATGAGTTCAGCATTGTTCTTTCAGGCAAAAAATGTCTCGATATAGGCGCATCTACCGGTGGATTCACAGAGTATATGCTGAAATGCGGAGCAGATAAAGTATATTCCGTAGATGTAGGTCACGGACAACTCGCAGAATCCCTCCGCAATGACGAACGAGTCGTCAATATGGAGGGTAACGACATACGTAACGTTACCTCAGATCAGCTTGGCGGATATGTAGACTTTGTATGTGCTGATGTCAGCTTCATTTCTCTGAAGCTCATCCTGCCAAAGATATATGAACTCCTGGCGGAAAACGGTGAGGCTGCTCTTCTGATAAAGCCCCAGTTTGAAGCAGGACATTCAGACATCGGTAAACGAGGAATAGTCAAAGACAGAAAAGTTCACTTAAGGGTGCTTGAAGAAATAAATGATTTTTCCCGTAAAATAGGTTTTTTAACCAACAGATTCACTTTTTCACCTATAAAAGGTGGAAGCGGCAATATAGAGTATCTTGTACATCTTATCAAAAAAACAGGTACAAACAGCGAACATGATCTCAGAGGGCTTGTTGAAAGCTCATTCAAACAGCTTTGAGGTGAAGATATGAAAGCGGCATTATACCCGAATTTCCAGAAGAAAAACGCACTTCCATGTGCAAGAGAAGCCTGCGATGTACTACACAGCGCAGGGATAGAAGTAAGTGTTAGTGAGAATTTTCGTAACGATTTCTCTGACAAGCCATATGTTGTATACGAGGATATAAGTCAGGCGGCCGACACATCGGATTTTGTCATAGCCATTGGCGGCGACGGAACTATCCTTCGCTGCGCTAAACTTCTTATGGGGAAGGATACAAAACTTCTTGGCATCAATACCGGAACACTGGGCTTTATGGCTGGTCTTGAGGCAGATCAGCTTGACAAACTAAGACTGCTTACAACAGGCGAATATGAAATATCAGAGCGAATGACGCTTGATATAACATTCCATGAGGAGTCAGGTGATACAGTTCATACTGCACTGAATGAGGTGTCAGGCCGTTCAGGAAGCTTTCGTATATGTGATTTTGAAGTTTATTCGGAAGGCTATCTTGTCGGCAAATACCGTGCGGACGGTGTACTTTTCAGTACGCCCTCCGGTTCCACCGCATACGCTCTTTCTGCCGGAGGTCCTGTTGTTGAACCCGATCTTGAGTGCATAGAAATGACACTTATTTGTCCGCATTCTTTATTTTCAAGAGCGACACTATTCTCTCCGTGGAAAAAACTGAAACTTACCAATAAAACGTCCAAAGATGAATGTATGATCATAAACGTTGACGGTGAACTGCATTTCAGTCTCCATGAGAACTCCTCAATTGAGATATGCCGTGGAAGGCATAATATCAAATTCATTAATCTTATAGGCAATTCATTCCATGAGTCTGTATGCCGGAAGCTTTGCAGACCTATAAAATAAAAAGCTGGTGAGAACAAAATGAAAAACAGAAGGCATGAAGCAATATTGGAAATAATCAGTGGGCAGCCTGTTGCAACGCAGGAACTGCTCATAGAGCTGCTTGGCAAACGTGGCATAAAGACTACACAGGCAACACTTTCCCGTGATATACAGCAGCTTTCTCTTGTAAAGCAGCGTGATGATAAGGGTGTTTACAGATATACACTTCCAGCAACAGCTGCAGCAGAAAAAAGTATATTTGAAGAGGCTGTTATTTCTGTCGATTATGCAATGAATACCATTGTTCTGAAATGCAAGGCAGGTATGGCACAGGGAACCTGTGCGGCGATCGACTCAGTTAATCATCAGGGCATAGTCGGCACCATCGCAGGTGACGATACAATATTCATTCTCGTCCGCAGTGAAGCGGATGCAAAGAAGCTTTCCAAAAAATTCAGGAATGAGCTTTTCCCCGGGAGGTAAACCGTATAAATGCTGAAAGAGATCTATATACAGAATCTTGCTGTTATACGTGAAGCGGTCATACCGCTGACGGATAATCTTAATATATTCACAGGAGAGACTGGTGCAGGAAAATCCATACTAATCAACGGAATAAACGCTGTTCTCGGTCAGAGATGTACCAAAGATATAGTCAGAACAGGCTGTGATAAGGCTGTCATTACAGCCTTATTTACTGATCTTTCACCTGAAATATGTGAAAAGCTTGATGAACTCGGCATTTCGCATGAGAACGAGGAGATCACAGTAACTCGTGAGATAAGCGCCGATGGGGGCAGTGTTTCCAGGATCAATCACAGGACCGCATCTGCTTCACTTCTTAAAGAAATTGGGGCTATGCTCATAAATATCCACGGCCAGCATGACAACCAGGTACTGCTTGACAGTGATAAGCATCTTAAGATACTTGATGATTTTGGAGGAGATGATACTCTTTTAGAGTCATACAGAACCACTTTCCGTGAACTTCAGCACACTGCCAGAAGGCTGGGCGAACTCAAAAAGCAAGAGCAGACACGCATTGAACGAAGCAGATACCTGAACGAGATAATTGATGATATCGGAGAGCTTGAACTGACCGAGGATGACAACGATAACCTTGAAAACGAATATAACACTGCAAAAAATTCAGAGAAGGCAATTATTTCCATTAAGTCTGCTGTCAGCCTTATAACCGGAGATGAAGCTGCAAATGAAATGATCGTTTCGGCGGAAAACGAGATCTCAGCGTATACAGATTCAAATAAGTCCTTGAATATTTTATACGAAAGACTATCAGCAGCAGAAATAGAACTGGCGGATATTGCATCAGAGCTTGAATCTCTCGCCGATAAAATTGAACTGGATGGGCAAAGACTGGAGTATCTTGCCACAAGGTTGAGCAATATAAACAAGCTCAAAAGAAAATATGCAGAGGATGTGCCAGGACTCATAAAGCTTTATGATGACGCCTGCCGTGAGATCATGCAGCTCGAAAGTGCTCGAAATGAAATTGAAGAAATGACTTCCCTGAGGGATCAACTGCTGCACACTGTAACAGAAAAGGCAAAATCTCTGTACGAATATCGTGAGAAGATCGCCGAAAAATTTGTTTCTCAGGTTACAGAAGAGCTTGAATTTCTGAATATGTCCGGAGTCGTTATTGCTGTCAGACACGAAAAGGGTAAGCTCACTTTAAACGGAATGGATACTATCGAATTTCTCATATCAGCAAATAAAGGAGAAGAACCACGCCCCATATCTAAGATTGCGTCAGGAGGAGAGCTTTCCAGAATAATGCTTGCTTTGAAAAGTGTTATTGCAGCAAAGGACAGTATCCCAACAATGATCTTTGATGAGATCGATACCGGCGTCAGCGGCAAAGCTGCTCAGAAGATCGGCATAAAGCTGCGTGAGATAGGCAAGGTAAGACAAGTGATATGCGTTACACATCTGTCACAGATAGCTGTAATGGCCGATAACCACCTTCTTATCGAAAAGAATACAATAGGTGAGCGGACCGAAACAAGAGTTGAACAGCTTGGTATCGATGGACGTATAGCTGAAATAGCAAGGATCATGGGCGGAGATTCTCCTTCGGATCTTATGCTGGAAAACGCCAGAGCTGAAATTGAACACGCAATGAAAATCTGATTACAGGTAGTGATAAATTGAAAATATACTCAACCAGACACGGACAGACGGAATATAACCGTACTGATACGATACTTGGAACGACTGATATTGAGCTAAATGAGACCGGTATCAGCCAGGCAAAGGAGCTTGCAGATAAGGTGTGTACGCTCGGAAACATAGATATTATTATCGCATCTCCAATGAAAAGGGCATTGAAAACTGCTAAGATCGTTGCAGAGGCCATCGGAAAAGATATAATTATAGATGAGCGTCTCAAAGAATGGAATTATGGCGAATACGAAGGCAAAACAAGATTCACTGAAGGATTTGCTGAAAATAAGATCAATTTCGGTATCCGTATGGGACGCAGCGGCGAATCCCTTCTTCAGCTAAGCCACAGAATCTATTCAGCACTTGATGATATTATAAAAAAGTACAACAACAAAAACATCTTGATAGTAAGTCATGGCGGCGTATGCAGAGTCATCGAGACTTACTTTAATGATATGTCTACGGAAACATTTGCAGGCTGGTTTATGGGCAACTGCCAGCTGATCGAGTACGATATATAACAGGAGGCATAATATGAAAATAGGAGTTGATTATTATCCTGAACAGTGGGACAGTACACTGTGGGAAAAGGACGCTGGGCTCATGGCAAGGACCGGAGTAAAAGTAGTTCGTATAGCTGAATTCGCATGGTCAAAACTTGAGCCGAGAGACGGCGAATTCGTTTTCGGCTGGCTGGACGAGCTTATGAGAATTTTTGCAAGATACGGCATTGATGTCGTCATGGGCATACCTACAAACTGCCCTCCTTTATGGCTCTATAGAATACATCCTGAGATAGTTATGCGGGGGGCTGACGAGAAGCCGATACAGACCGGCATCAGAGGTCACAGATGCATCAATTCTGATGTTTTTCTTTCATATGCAAAGCGCATAACCGAGCGTATTGTAAGGCATTACTCATCAAGTAATCAGATAATTGCTTGGCAGATAGACAATGAGCTTGAAGCATACCATTGTACCTGTGAAGTTTGCAGAAAGAAGTTCAGAGAATGGCTGCTTGATAAGCATGACACACTTGAAAATATCAATAGTGTTTTCGGAAACAGTGTATGGAGCGGGGAGTACAGCGATATCTCAGAGATACAGCCGCCTACTGCCTATCCGAAGACCTGGCAGAATCCCTCTCTTTGTATGGAGTATCAGCGATTTAGCTCTGAGTGTACTGCAAAATATGTAAAAGAGCTTGCTATGATCATCAAGCGAGAGATACCCAAGGCAAAGGTGACTGTCAACGCTTGGCTGGGCGGAAGTAAGCCGGATATATACAAATTCTTTGACGAGGTGGATTTTGTATCATTTGATAACTATCCGCCAATAAATATTCCTGCGGATAAGGACGAGCTGTACTCACATACATTTTTCCTTGATATGATGCGTGGTGTCAAAGGCAAGAAATTCTGGATAATGGAACAGCTCAGCGGTCCTACCGGCAGTTGGGAGCCTATGTCCCAGACTCCGAGACCAGGACAGATCATGGGATATTCCCTTCAGGCTATTGCACACGGCGCAGATACAGTCATGCATTTCAGATGGCGTACAGCTGTTACTGGTGCGGAAATGTTCTGGCATGGACTTATCGACCACAGCAATGTTCCCGGAAGAAGATTCAACGAATTCACCGAACTTTGTAAATCTATATCAAAGCTTGGTGTCATAGATACGACTGAGATCGTTTCAGATATAGCAATACTCTATTCACCCGAAAATGAATGGGCGTTTAAGATTCAGCCGCAGACTGAGGGTTTTGACTATATCCAGCAGCTCCGCTTCTTCCACAAGGCTTTTTCGCATTATGGAGCAAATGTTGACGTTGTCTCACCTGAATCCGACCTCTCATCATATAAGGTCGTAATTGCGCCGGCAATGTTTGTTTATAAAAAGCAGGCTGCTGAGAATATCTACAGATACGCTATAAACGGCGGAACTCTTATTCTCACAAACAGAAGCGGTGTTAAAGATCAGAACAACAACTGTATGATGCAGCCTCTTCCAAGTGTATACAAGGAACTTGTAGGTGCAGAAGTGTCAGAATATGATCCGATAGGCAACAACAATCAGACCATAGTTGATTTTGCCGGAAACAGATTCTCATGCAGTCAGTGGTGCGATATACTTAGTCTTACTACTGCAAAAGCCTATGCAGAATATGACGACGGATTCTATAGATGCTGTCCTGCTGTTACTATGAATCGCTATTGCAGCGGTGTTATCTATTATGTCGGAACAGTATGCGAAATGGATTTTTATAAGAGTTTTGCAGGAAATGTTATGCTCCAGACTGGTATCCCCCGTCTCAATGATCTTCCCGATGGTGTAGAAGTCACCACAAGAACGAATGGACTTGATGATTTTATCTTCTTCTTCAACAATTCCGACGAGGGCGCAGAGATACGCCTTCCAAAGGCTATGTACAGCGTTATAGATTCCGTAGGAAAGGACAGGATATCTTTAAAGCCATTCGGATTTGATATCGTAAGGAAATAAGCATGAAAATAATTATACAAAGAGTCACAAAAGCGTCAGTTACTGTCGATGGTGAAGTGATCGGTAAGATCGATACCGGATATTTACTGCTGTTCGGTGCGGGACATGACGATACCGAAGATGACTGCCGCAGACTGGCTGATAAGATAATAAATCTTCGTATATTCTCCGATGAAAACGGGAAGATAAATCTCGATCTTGCCGCTGTAGGAGGTTCACTGCTTGTTGTCCCACAGTTCACGCTCTATGCTGACTGTCGTAAAGGGAACAGACCAAATTTTATTCAGGCAGCGAAACCAGAAAAGGCAAATAAGCTTTATGAATATTTTATAGAGTACTGCCGCAGCAAAGGAGTTCATACCGAGACAGGCTCATTTGGCGCTGACATGAAGGTTGAGCTTCTCAACGACGGACCGTTTACAGTTATTCTTGAATAAGCGAATAATATCACCTCTTATGCAGATAATAGCATAAGAGGTGATGTTTTTGATAAGAAAAAGGGGAGAAAACGGGATCATTCTGCTTATTGCTGCTTTTTTTCTGATTTTCAGTATCATTGTTCTTGATTATTTTGAGCTTACAATGAAAAATGAATACACAGAAACTGCTGAAGAGAGAGCAGAACTCACAGTCAAAGCACCGGCAAGTTATGGAACTATATACGATAGAAATATGAAACCGCTTGTCAATATGAAAAAGCAGAAATACGCTTTTGTAATACCATATTTCACGGATATGCCATCGCTCCGGGAGTATGCTGCCGATAAAGAAGAATTCGACCATATAAATACTGCACCATATCCGGATGTTTTTCAATGTGATGAAACCACTCCGATTTCAAAATCGGTAACAGTTATAGAAATACCTGAACGCTACTCTTCATATCAGACGGCACAGCATATAATAGGATATATTTCAGATGGCAAAGGAACTTCCGGGTTAGAGCTTGCATATGATAAAATACTCCGAAGCGACAATTGTGAAAACTCAATAACGTATACCTGTGACGGATTCAACAGAGTACTTATTGGCGACAAGAAAAAACTGCGAACCAGCAGTGCGGATATCGGTGGGGTTGTAACAACAATCGATCTTGATATACAGAAAATATGTGAATCAGCCGGAAAAAAAATAAATAAGGGAGCAATTGTTGTATCGGAGGTCTACAGCGGAGATATAATTGCATTGGCAAGCTTTCCATCTTACTCGCCATACAATATTGAAGCAGCAATGAATGATAAACGCTCTCCGCTTATAAACCGTGCATTATATTCATACAGCGTTGGCTCGATCTTCAAGCTCGTCACAGCCTGCGAAGCAATAAACGAAGGAAAAAACAGCTATATCTATGAATGTACCGGAAGAATAAACATCAAAGGGCAGTACTTTAACTGTCACAAATATGACGGACATGGTAAAGAAAATATTACAAGTGCGATCACCGATTCATGCAACACTTATTTCATTGCTTTGAGCAGAAGGCTTGATGTGAGAAAGCTAAGACAGCTGGCAAATGACCTTGGTTTCGGAAAAGAGATATCTCTTTGCTCAGGTATCACAGCTTCCCCCGGCGTATTGCCAACAGAAAAAGATCTGAGCATACCGGCTGAGCTGGCAAACTTTTCATTTGGTCAGGGTAAACTATCTGCGACACCGCTTCAGGTCAACCGTATGACCTGTGCAATAGCCAATGGGGGAGAGGTACCGATGTTAAGGCTAATAAAAGGAATAACAGTTGACGGAGTCAATATTGCAAACGTTAAAATGCCGCAGCTTTCAAGAGCTATTTCTGAAGATACAGCTGCTGGTCTGCGAAGAATGATGACGGCTGCGATAAGAGATAATGATAACGCAAATGCCCGCTCAGAAAAAGTTGGTATAGCTGCAAAAACATCCACCGCTCAGACCGGTAGATATGATGATGAAGGCAATGAATACTGCCACGGCTGGATAACAGGCTTCTTTCCCGCAGATTCACCAAAATATGCAATAACAGTATTAGTAGAAGACGGAGGATATGGTAACGATTCGGCAGCTCCAATATTTAAAGAAATTGCTGAACAGATAACAGAAAAAGGACTGCTTGACAGCAGTCCTTGATTTACTTTATTAAATTAAAAGCTTGTTTAAGATTTGAAACCGGAACTATATCCAGTCCATAGCTACCCCTATCGATAGCACTGAGCGACTGCTTGGGGATAACACAGGTTGTGAATCCCATTCTTTCAGCTTCGTGTAAACGCTGGGCAATATGAGAAACAGATCGGATTTCTCCGCCCAGTCCTATCTCACCAAAAGCAATAAGCTGCTCATCTATGTTTTTATCCATTACCGCAGAATATAATGTCATCGCAACAGGAAGATCTCCTGCTGGTTCATCAACCTTGAATCCGCCGACAATATTCAGATAAACATCAAGTGAACCAAGAAATATCCCAATTCGCTTTTCGAGAACAGCAATAATTATATTCAATCTGTTAAAATCAAAACCTGTAGCCATCCTTCTTGGAGCAGAATAACTTGTTTTTGCAGCTAACGCCTGAACCTCTGCTAAGATCGGGCGTGTACCTTCCATAACACAAGCAACACAGGTTCCTGAAACATTATGCGGACGGCCTGCAAGCAGCATTTGCGACGGATTTTCAACCTCTTCAAGTCCTTTATCACGCATTTCAAAAACACCGATCTCGTTGGTTGAACCAAAACGATTTTTTACTGCTCTAAGGATCCTGTAGCTCTGATGACGCTCGCCTTCAAAATACAGCACAGCATCAACAATATGTTCCATGACTTTCGGGCCAGCGATAGCGCCGTCTTTGTTTACATGACCAACGATTATCAAAGGAATTTCCTGATTTTTTGCTGTATGCATGAAAAGATTGGTGCATTCACGAACCTGAGTTATGCTTCCCGGACTTGATGAGATGCGGTCGATACACATTGTCTGAATAGAGTCGATTATAGCTATATCAGGCGAACTGGAGGCAATTGTTTCAGCAATGGATTCAGCGTCGGTAGAGGTGAGGATATAAAGATTTTCCGTATCAACATTAAGCCTCTGAGCACGGAGCTTGATCTGCCTTGCCGATTCTTCTCCCGATACATATAGGATCGAATGCTCCTCGCCGAGGAACTGGCAGATCTGAAGCAAAATGGTCGATTTTCCGATACCCGGTTCGCCGCCGAGAAGTACCAAAGAGCCCTTAACAAGTCCGCCGCCGAGAACCCGGTTTAGTTCGCTTATGCCTGTATCGTACCTTACATCACTGTCAATGCCGATATCTTCGAGCTCAAGGATGTTGTCTGAAAGATCATGAGAGGACTGTGAAGCTTTTCCGGAGGATGCAGTTTTTACGGCTTCTTCCTCCTCAAAGCTGTTCCATGCTCCGCATGACGGGCATTTCCCGTTCCATTTAGAGCTTTCATATCCACATTGGTTACATGTGTAAACATATCTTGATTTAGCCATAAATCCTCCGGATCATTGCAGTACAGTGGAAACATTGTATGATGTCAGAAGATATTTGCGGCCGACTTCAATTATGCTTTCAGATTTTTCATAGTTATCAAGAGGCTGATCTATCAGATTCCAGCATTGATTTCCCTCAGGAGAATCAACTGAGAAAAATACGATCTTTTCAGCATCAAATCCAATCTTTCCATTAGCACCGTATTTTCCGTCGATCTCGGATAATTCTCCGTTTTTGATCATAAATATTCTGCAAGATGCTTCCGGCGAGAGACCTTCTGAAACAATGAGTTCCGGTACTTCGTCATTGTCAAGATCAACGAGCTCAAAACCTGCATATTCATCATACTGTCCCATAAGCTCATCCAGCTTATTACGGTAAAGCTCCTTTTCACCATCGAAGAGAACAGCACCCCAGCTTTCTGAACAGTAGACAGCATTCTCGACAGCTGAATCGCCGAACGTATACTTTCTGCCAAGGATCAGTGAAGGATTGCTCTTGAAAAGCTCAAGTGCCTCCTCATACTCTTTAATGGAGACCTCTTCTTTGTTTATCTCATATGTTATCAAAGCTCCGGAAGCAGCAGATTCGGCGTTATTATAGTAGCTGAGTTCGGTTTTGAGCTCACCGTCAACAAGCCGTCTAAATTCGCCTATAACAAATCCCTGGCCGCTGTGTTCGTTGCTTATAGATTCACTGGCTGGATAGTACTCAAAGCAGCCGTATCCGCCGTTTTCTTCAAGAGATCGGATATTGCCATCAGAAAAAGTAAAAAGCTGACAAGCTGTATTAGGAGCAGAATTCGGAGAAATAATGAGCTCCGGCGTACCATCTTTATTCAGATCACGAAGATCAAAGCGTGAATCCTTAGAAAAATCAGCTGACGATCTGAAGCTGTCAAGCTGGCTTTTGTATGATTCCTGCCATGCAAAAGTGATATTTTTAGGTGAAGTGTGCTCAACCGGTTTCTCATCTTCCGAAGAGCTTGAGCTTTTAGCAGAACAGCTGTAAATAGACATTCCAAGAGCAACAGCAGATATTAAAGAAATTATTAACTGTTTTTTCAATTAGAGGCCTCCCGACATATAATTTCATAATTATTTTATCACATAAGACGAATTATGTCAATTAATAGATTATTACAACTTATTTTATATATGGATCAAATAGTCTTGCATTTTTATAATAATAGTGTTATAATAAAATATAGACTTATGAACGGAGGTATCTGTTTTTTTATGTTAACTGATATTGAAATAGCTCAGAATGCGAAAATGAAAAAAATATCTGAGATCGCAGCAGGACTGGGCATAGATGAAAACGACCTTGAACCATATGGACATTATAAGGCAAAGCTTTCCGAGAATCTCTATTCAAAACTTGCTTTTCGTGAGGACGGAAAGTTGATACTCGTTACAGCTATAAATCCAACTCCGGCAGGTGAAGGTAAGACAACTATCAGCGTCGGACTCGCTGAGGCTATGGGCCGTATAGGTAAAAATGCAGTTCTTGCTCTGCGTGAGCCTTCACTCGGACCTGTATTCGGAATGAAGGGAGGAGCTGCCGGCGGCGGATATGCTCAGGTAGTTCCAATGGAAGATATAAATCTCCACTTTACCGGTGATATGCACGCTATAACAGCTGCAAACAATCTTCTTTGTGCTATGCTTGATAATCATCTCCAGCAGGGTAATGAACTTGGTATAGATCCCCGCAGAGTAATGTTCAAAAGATGTCTCGATATGAACGACAGAGCACTGAGAAATATTGTCATAGGTATGGGCGGAAAGGCAAACGGAGTTCCAAGAGAGGACGGTTTCAATATAACAGTTGCCTCCGAGATAATGGCTATTCTTTGCCTTGCTACCGATATCGCTGATCTTAAGGAACGTATCGGAAATATCCTTGTTGCATACAATTACTCCGGCGAACCTGTATTCGCAAGACAGCTCGGCGCCTGCGGTGCAATGACAGCACTCCTCAAAGATGCTCTCAAGCCAAATCTCGTACAGACACTTGAGAATAATCCGGCATTCATCCATGGCGGTCCATTTGCCAATATCGCTCATGGCTGTAACTCTATAAGAGCTACAAAACTTGCTCTTAAGCTTGGAGACTACTGCATCACAGAGGCAGGCTTTGGTTCTGACCTCGGTGCAGAGAAATTCTTTGACATCAAGTGCCGCTATGGCGGACTCACACCTGCCTGCGTTGTACTTGTTGCAACGATCAAAGCTCTTAAATATAACGGCGGTGTCCAGAAGAATGACCTTGCTAAAGAAAATATGTGGGCGCTTGAAAAGGGAATTGTAAATCTTCAGACTCATATTGAAAATATGCATAAGTATCATGTTCCGGTTGTTGTTGCAATCAACAGATTCGGCACAGATACAGATCAGGAGATCAAATTTGTTCAGGATTTCTGTGCTGAAATGGGCGTTGAAGTTTCAATGTGCGAGGTCTTTGCAAAAGGCGGAGAAGGCGGCGTTGATCTTGCAGAGAAGGTATGTGAGACAATTAAATTCTGTGCAGAGAACAGCTCAGAGTTCAAGCCTCTTTACAGTACGGAATTGTCGATCAAAGACAAGGTTGAGACTATCGCAAGAGAGATCTACCGTGCAGACGGCGTAACTTTTACAGCACAGGCTGAAAAAGCTATCAAGGAGATCGAGGGTATAGGTTTCAGAGATCTTCCTGTATGTGTTGCTAAGACACAGTATTCTCTCTCCGATAATCCTTCACTTCTTGGTAAGCCTAAGAACTTCAACATAACAGTCCGTGACGCAAAGCTTTCAGCAGGCGCAGGATTTGTTGTTATCTACACAGGTGATATTCTTACAATGCCGGGACTTCCGAAAAATCCAGCGGCGTTCAATATCGACTGTGATAACAACGGAAATATAACAGGACTTTTCTGAGATGATAAAAGTAATCACTCATTCTCCGGAAGAAACTATCAACACAGCCCAGAAGCTCGGAGCTCTGTTAAAACCAGGCGACATGATCGCATACAAAGGCGGTCTTGGTGCCGGTAAAACCACATTCACACGAGGAATAGCCATAGGCATGGGGCTGGGCGACAATGTTACCTCTCCTACATTTGCTCTGGTAAACGAGTATCGTGGTGAAAACATAAATCTGTACCATTTTGATATGTATCGCATTGAAAACGGTGATGACCTTGAGTCGACCGGATTTTATGATTACCCCTTTGAGGATAACGTTGCGGCTGTTGAATGGTCAGAGAACATTGACGAATTTCTTCCGAAAGAAACAATATATATTACGATTAATACGCTTAATGAACTTGAGCGTGAGATAATAATAGAGGACGGTGGCAGATTTGCTGATTCTTGGAATTGACACCTCCGGAAAAAACGCTTCAGCAGCGCTGTTTGATACTGAGAAGGAATTGTTCCTTGCCCAGAATACACTTTATACACAAAAAACTCATTCCCAGGTGATAATGCCCATTGTTAAGGATATCATTGCTCAGTCCGGAAAAACAATGTCTGACATCGGTGCGATCGCCGTTGCAGCAGGTCCCGGATCTTATACAGGCCTGAGAATAGGTGTTGCGGCCGTTAAAGCATTATGCTTCGGACTTGACATAAAATGCTGCGGCGTCTCAACTCTTGAAGGTATAGCGTGCAATAATATCCCTTATAAAGGTATGATATGTGTTGTAATGAAAGCAAGAGGTGATATCGTTTACAATTGTATTTATAATTGTGACGGATTCAGTATAGAGACTCTTTGCAAGGAAAGACTGATCTCCCGTGATGAACTTGCTCAGGAGCTTGCGTTTGCAGGAAAAGAGGTTCTCCTCTGCGGAGATGGTGCAGCTGATTTCTTCACAGATTATAATTCGCCTATGTTTATAATTGCTCCTCCGCATACACGTTTGCAGAATGCATCAGGTGTATGTCTTGCGGGAGCGTCAAAAACACATATCTCTCCTGAAGAACTTGAGGTTTCATATCTTCAGAAGGTCAAGGCTGAAAAAGATCTTGAAGAAAAAAATAAATGAATTTTGTTCGTATTGGCTTAATTTACAGATAGGAGTAAGATAAATGATAGCAATAGGTTGTGACCACGCAGGAGTGGAACTCAAAAAAATAATAATCGATACTCTTAAAGAAAAGGGCTTTGAATTCAACGATATGGGAACAGACGGTGAACCCTGTGATTACCCTGATATGGCCGAAAAGGTCTGCGGAGAAGTTACATCCGGCAAGGCGGAGAAGGGGATACTCATCTGTGGGACCGGTATCGGTATGTCAATAGCCGCAAATAAGATCAATGGCATCAGAGCAGCTCTTTGCGCTGATTCTTTCTCAACTAAATTCACAAGACTGCACAACGATTCAAATGTAATGTGTATGGGCGCAAGGACTATGGGGCCAGGACTTGCCTGTGAGCTTGCAGAGATATTCCTTACAACACCATTTGAAGGCGGACGCCATAAACGCCGTGTAGATCTTATAACCGCAATTGAAAATAAAAACTGAAAGGAAGTATTACTATGTCAAATTTACATATCATCGATCATCCGCTTGTTCAGCACAAGATATCTCTTCTCAGAGATAAAACAACAGGTACAAAGGAGTTCAGAGAGCTTGTATCTGAGGTAGCTATGTTTATATGCTACGAAGCTACAAGAGATCTTCCGCTTAAGCAGATCGAGATCGAGACTCCTCTTGCTGTAGCAAAAACAAAGATAATCTCAGGCAGAAAGCTTGCGTTCATTCCGATACTCAGAGCCGGACTTGGTATGATAGACGGTGTAACAAAACTTGTTCCTGCCGCAAAGATCGGTCATATCGGTCTTTTCCGTGATCCTGATACAAAGGAATCTGTACATTATTATTCAAAGCTTCCTGAAGATATAGCTGAAAGAGATGCTATAATAGTTGATCCTATGCTTGCAACAGGCAATTCAGCAGTATCTGCTATAAATATCCTTAAGGAAAAAGGGGCAAAGAGCATAAAGTTCATGTGCATACTCAGCTCACCTGAGGGTGTATCTGCTATCCAGAAGGCTCATCCGGATGTGGAAATATATACCGGTGCCCTTGATGTAGGTCTTAACGAGGATAAATATATCGTTCCCGGTGTCGGTGATGCCGGTGACAGAATGTTTGGCACAAAATAAGTATCAAAGGGAGATGTTCGACTTATTTCATAGCAGAATGTCTCCCTGTTGAATTGAATCATATCAGCTATAGATTCAATCTATAACCTTTCATAATTATTATGTATTTGTAAACCTATTGACATAGTATGAATTGTATGGTATAGTATATACAAGCTACAGGAAAGGTAGAAAAAACAAATCAATTATGAAAGGTATGATATTATGAGCAATTATAAATTTGAAACTTTACAGGTACACGCAGGTCAGGAAACACCGGATCCAGCCACAGATTCAAGAGCTGTACCGATCTATGCTACAACTTCTTACGTGTTTAAGGATTCTGCAACAGCTGCCGGCCGTTTCGGACTGACAGTTCCCGGCAATATCTATACAAGGCTGATGAATCCTACATCAAGTGTTTTTGAGGAAAGAATAAATGCGCTTGAAGGCGGTGCAGGCGCACTTGCTGTTGCTTCAGGCTCAGCAGCAATAACATATGCGATACAGAATATAGCTCTTGCAGGCGACCACATCGTTTCATCGACCAATCTTTACGGTGGTTCATTTAATCTTCTTTCACATACCCTTAAAGATCAGGGAATAGAAACTACTTTCGTAGATCCAAGTGATCCGGAGAACTTTGAGAAAGCTATAAAGCCAAATACAAAGGCATTATATGCCGAAACTCTTGGTAATCCAAATTCATCCGTGATAGACATTGAAGCAATATCTGCTATCGCACACAAGCATGGCATTCCGCTTATCGTTGATAACACATTTGCTACCCCTTATCTTCTCAGACCTATCGAGCATGGTGCTGATGTAGTTGTTCACTCAGCAACTAAGTTCATCGGCGGACATGGTACAGTAATGGGCGGTGTTATCATAGATTCCGGTAAGTTTGACTGGGCTCAGAACGATAAGTTCCCAGGTCTTTCTAAGCCTAATCCGTCATATCACGGCGTGATATTTACTGAGGCCTGCGGCAATCTTGCATACATTTTAAAGATAAGAACAACTCTCCTCAGAGATCAGGGTGCTGCTATATCTCCGTTTAACTCTTTCCTTCTCTTACAGGGCCTTGAAACACTTTCTCTTCGTCTCGAAAGACACACTGAGAATGCACTTAAGGTCGTAGATTTCCTTAAGTCACATCCTCAGGTTGAAAGAGTAAATCATCCTTCACAGGAGACAGGAAAAGCTAAAGAATTGTATGACAGATACTTCCCAGATGGAGCAGCATCTATATTCACATTTGATATCAAGGGTGATGCCGAGACTGCAAAGAAGTTTACGGAGAGCCTTGAACTGTTTTCACTGCTTGCAAACGTGGCTGATGTAAAGTCACTTGTTATACATCCTGCGTCAACTACCCATTCACAGTTAAGTGAGGAAGAGCTCCTCGCTTCCGGCATCAAGCCTACTACTGTTCGTCTTTCTATCGGAACAGAGCACATTGATGACATCATTGCTGATCTTCAGAAGGGATTCGATGCAGTAAAATAATTGCATTTAAGCAAAAGGAGTTTTTTTAATGAACAGCAAAAAAATAAGACTTGTAACTCTTTCAGCACTTTTTGCAGCTCTAACCTGTGTTGCAACTATGCTGATAAGGATACCTACTCCAACAAAGGGGTATGTAAACCTCGGAGACTGTCTTGTTAATGTTTCAGCATGGGTTCTCGGACCGTACTACGGTGCTGCAGCATCCGGAATTGGCTCTGCACTTGCTGATCTTTTCGCAGGATATGCTGTATATGCAGCCGCAACACTTATAATCAAAAGCGGTATGGCCGTTGCATCTTATGGCGTATTCAAGTTCATTTCCGGCAAGAAACATGGTCTTCTCGGAAGAATATCCGGAGCCATCGCCGCTGAGATCGTTATGATATCCGGATATTTTGTATTTGAAGCATTGCTTTATGGCTCTGCCGCAACAGCAGCTTTAGGTATTGTCGGTAATGTAGCGCAGGGCGTTATGGGTATTGTAAGTTCAGTTGTTATATATGAAGCCGTGATAAAAAAGATCCCAAAGTCAATATAAATTTTAAAGCTTCGGTAATGAATTTTACCGAAGCTTTTCGCACTTGGAAAGGAAAAAACAATGCTTAAACAATTTGCAAGAACAGGTCTTATTTTCGGAACGGAAGGGTTAGATAGACTTGAAAACGCACGAGTAGCAGTGTTTGGAATAGGAGGAGTTGGCGGTCATATAGTTGAAGCTCTTGCACGCTCAGGGATAGGCGCACTCGATCTTATCGATAATGACATTGTGAGTATAACAAATATAAATCGACAGATAATCGCAACGATGAGTTCGATAGGAAAGTATAAGGTAGATGTTGCAAAGGAACGTATCCTTGATATCAATCCGGCGTGCAGGATCAAAACTTACAGGACGTTTTTTATGCCTGAAACAGCAGGGGATTTTGATTTTTCACAGTACGACTATGTTGTTGATGCAATAGATACAGTTACAGGTAAGATTGAAATAATTATGCAGGCAAAAGTGGCTGGAGTACCTGTGATAAGCTCAATGGGCGCAGGCAATAAGGTTGATCCTACTGCATTTGAAGTAGCTGATATATATAAGACATCAGTTTGCCCCCTGGCCAAGGTTATGAGATATCAGTTAAAACGGCGAGGCATAAAAAAACTTAAGGTAGTATATTCAAAGGAAGAGCCTCTACCGCCAGCAAATGATATTGAGTTTTGCGAAGAGACGCCTACAAGCCGTCGATCTATTCCCGGTTCAAATGCATTTGTACCATCTGTAGCAGGGCTTATAATCGCCGGCGAAGTTATAAAGGACATCACAGGTTTTGATCGAAAGAACAGATAAACAAAAAGCTGCCTATAAGCGTGGTACTTATATAGAATGTTTACGGCAGTTATTGAGGGAAACCCTTTTGAAAAAGGGTTCTCCCTCA
>LVAK01000259.1 GCA_001604035.1 Clostridiales bacterium Firm_05 | reverse complement strand
GCGATTTCCTTCAGGTTCAGGTCGGAATCCATCTTGAAGCCGAAATAGAGCTTGATGATTTCCTTTTCCTGTTCAGAAAGGCTGTTGTCCATCGCCTTGTCAAAAAGCTTGTTGCGGTTGTGCTGCTCGGCGAGTTCGTCGGTGCGGAATTCAGCCGCTGCAATGGTGTCGCCGAGGGTCATATCGCCGTCTTCACCGACGGGAGCGTCGAGCGATGTGGACTTGTTGCCCATCATCAGAATCTTTTCGATGTCGTTCGCCTTATACTTGCTAACGCCTTCGAGGCTCTTCGGGTCAAGCATGAGACCGCCACCTACGACCTGGTGCATCTGGCCGCCTTTCTTGGCGAAACGGCGGAGAACGAGTTCCTTTTCGGCGCTGATGCGTACCAGGCGGCCGCGTTCTGCGATGGCGCGGGTGATGTTCTGGCGAACCCACCAAACGGCATAGCTGATAAACTTGATTTTCTGGTTCTGGTCAAAGCGGCGTGCAGCTTCGATGAGGCCCATATTGCCTTCGTTGATGAGCTCGTTCACGTCGAGGCCCTGACCCTTGTAAAGGTTTGCGATGTTTACCACAAAGCGGAGGTTGCTTTTGACGAGCAGGTCCATGGCTTCGCGGCTGCCTTCACGCACTTTCTGCAGAAGGACTTTTTCTTGTTCCTTGGTAAGCAGCGGATATTTGGAGATATCGTTCAGATACTGGAAATAAACATCCCTGTCATCACGAACGTGCGTATTCTTTGTCATATCTACCTCGTTGCTTGTTGTTTTGTTTACGTTCGTAAATCTACCTCCTTTTTTATTTTAAAGTGTCATAGATTACGCTTTACTTCGCAAAAGTTTTTTGTGAATTTCGTCAAGGAAAACGGCACTTTTGTCACGTTTTTGTCATAAGGGGCTTTTTTTTGCTCAAATAAGGGCTATTTTTGTACCCAGAGAGACACTTTTATGACAAAAGACAACCAAAATTCCCAAGAAAAATGCTGCGCGTCAGTACTTGAGCGAGTGAAACTCTTTTTTGGCAATCTGAGAATGTGGCTTGCCGAATTGCAGGAAGCTCAGTTTGATCGTGGCGAACGCGAGATTGTCGCCCTGATCGAGGACGAAAGCATCAAGCATTATCCGGTGCCATCTTATGCGGTGTCGATTCTGGTCTGGTTTTTTATCCTGATCTTCCCGCTGATTTTGATTCTTGATCCGACGGCTCCCATGGCAAACGAGTTTGACTTGTGGAACATGGTGAGCTTCTATGTGCCGCTCCTTGCGACCATGATTATCTTTTTTGTGAACCTGCGCATCTTGGTTCCGAAACTTTTTTTCCGAAAAAAATACTTGGCTTATTTCTTGTGCAACGCCTTGCTTTTGGTCATTGGCATCGCCTGTAGGGAATTTGTCGTTTTCCTGGTGACCAAAAATCCTGCCGAGACATTGTCGGACTTTTTTGCCATATATTGTTTCAGGGCTGTACGGGGACATTTTTCGATTTGGACGCCAGTCAGTTTCTTCTTGATATTGAGTTTTGTATGCTTGATTTGCATTGCCATTGTTTTCGCGAGCCGTTCGATCATGAGGGCGTTTGTGATGCGCGAAAAACGTCGTACCGAGATGGCGTATGAACTCACCTTCTTGAAACAGCAACTGAGTCCGCACTTTTTGTTCAATACCTTGAACAACATAACGAGTCTGATTCGGATTGATCCGTCGCTTGCCGAAAAGAGCATGACGGAACTTTCGCAGTTGCTCCGTATGATGCTCTACCAGACGGCGGACCAGTACATTTCGGTGAAAGAGGATGTCGAAATCCTTGGAAAGTATGCAGACTTGGAAAAGTTGAGGCTCGATGAGAACTTTGACTTGAAGTTTGAAGTTCGTCTGGAAAATCCGCAGACGAAGGTGGCTCCGCTCGTGATGATGCCCTTGATGGAAAACGCGATGAAGCATTGCGTGAATCCCGACGGCAAGAGCTTTGCACATATCTTTATTGAACAAAAGGATGATGTGCTTTATTTCAGGGCCGAGAACAGCAACTTCCCGCGGAAGAGCAAATCCAAGTCAAGTGGCCTTGGGCTTGCGACGTTCCAAAAGAGGCTGGAGCTTATGTATAAGGACCGCTATACCTACACAACGAAGGTCGAAGACGGCGTATATATAAGTGAACTTAAGGTGAAACTTGAAAATTAACTTTTTTGAAAAAATTTGACGTAACCTCTTTACAAGGATTTTTTCTTTAACTATAATTTTGTACGGAGCAAAAAATTTATTAGATACATCCATACGCCATGGGTGTATCTTTTTTTGTTTTTAGACTCTATTGGTATATGGCTTGGTAGATTACGCATGGCGGCGGGTGCCGTCGTGTTCTGATAACATTATAAAATTGGAGGTCCTATGAAAAGTAGGATGTCAAGGTGTGCAGCCTTGATGGGGACCGTATTGTCCCTTTCGAGTTATGCGCAAGTGTGTCAAGAAATCTCGCTGTATAAGAATGGCGAATCGGGTAAGATGGAAACCGCGGGGATGACGTTCCCGGAAGCGCCGGAATGGAGCGCCAACTGGGGCGAAATGGAGGCGCTTACCCCGCCTTATATTCGCTGGTCCGGGATGAAGGATAAGGCGGGGGACTGGACGGGCGCACTGTCGCTTGATAAGTTGCCTGCGACCGTCCAGGGCGGGAACCTTTCCCTTAAGGTTCGCGTAACGCAGAAGGCGAAATTCGGCGTCTGGCTTGCGGGAAATTTCGGAAACAGCGGCGTTTCGTTCTACAATCTTGAGCCGAATCGTACCTATTCCCTGACGGCTCCGGTGGAATCGCTCCTTGGCCAAGGCAAGGCCCGCGTTGAAAAAGTAGGTGTCGGCCTCTTCGATGTGCCTGCGCATCAGTATACGACGATGTTCGTGGATGATATCGCATTTAGCTGCGGAATTTCGGATGGAGGAAATGCCGACGCTCCGAATGCGGAATATGCTTATCCGTTCAGCGACATTTCTCCTGAAAAGAGTGCTCGCGTCCCCAAGTTTATGGAGTCGAAAGTTTCCGAGACAACTGCAGAGTATTCTGCAGAAGACCGCTCTAAATTGAGAAACTTGACGAATGTCATGTTTGTCTTGAGCGAAGAAGAACATCATCAAATAGAGAACTTTGTGCATAAGGAAAACTTGACCGCACAGGAGTCGCGCAAGGGTTGGTTCCGTAGCATGTTCTTTGTTGAAAGAAATCGACTGAAGGACAGTTCTATTGCAAATCCCAAGGCGCTCTTCTATGAAGCCGAAATCTTTGCGGCAGGAATGGATAATCGCGCCATGCCTCTGTTGCTGGGCAATGTGGATTACGCTTACCGAGTTTGCGCGGATACCGCTTGCGAAACAAGTCAGCTGAAGAATTCTCGTGTTCTGCTTGCGGGCCTGCCTTCGGAAAATGTCGGCGGCTCCAGACTGAAACTATTCTACGATCCTTATTTTGTGAGCACGAACAGAAAAACGCTGCCCAAGGTGGAAATATGGTCGGGCAACCAGTGGAAGATTCTTGAACCGAAAAGTGAAATGGAGCTGGAGTTCGAATCGGCTGGTCTCCAGAAGATTCGCCTTAAGCTGACGGAAGGCGGATTGACCGTTAATCAGAATATCTTTGTGGAGGTAAAGTAATGAAGTGCCTGAGCATTCTTATTATGTGCCTGCTGGCATCTACATCTGTTTTTGCAAGAAATTATACTGTCAAGTTTGCTAAATCGGCTGACCAGATCTTGTGCGCGAGGGAAACTTCTACTGCAAGGTACGTCGATGCCTCTGGTGAGTTTTGCAACGTTCAGATGACTCAAAACGTTCGAATCCGCGTCTACGAACCGCAAGGGAGTAGTTCTGCCAAGTACGGCTTTGCTTTGGATAGGCCGTTCTTTATTTTGGACGGGATTTATCTTGACTTAAGGGGTTTGCG
>LVAK01000076.1 GCA_001604035.1 Clostridiales bacterium Firm_05 | reverse complement strand
CCAGCTCCTCTGCGCTCTCAAATACCGCAGGAGTTATATCGTATGCGAATTCTCCACGCTTCCAGCCAATGACACGGGCTACTGTTCCGTCGGCAAGGAGCTCCTTTGCTCTTTTAATCATTGCTTCCTGCATCTCAGATCCTCCAGTCTCCTGTTAGGGCCGAGCTTCTTTACGGCCTCGGTGAATTCGTTCATTGTTGCTGCAAACTTGGCTCCCTCCGCAGCGGATACCCACTCAACTCTGGTGCGGTCTCTCTCGATACCGAGGAAGTCCAGCATACTGAAGAGAAGAGTCATCCTTCTTCTGGTGAAGTAGTTTCCGGAGGTGTAGTGGCAGTCTCCCGGATGGCAGCCGCAGAGGATAACTCCGTCAGCACCTCTCTGGAAGGCTCTGAGTATGAACATAGGATTTACTCTGCATGAGCAGGGGACCCTGATTATCTTTACGTTTGTAGGATAGTTCAGTCTGTTTGTACCGGAAAGGTCTGCTCCGGCATATGAACACCAGTTGCAGCAGAATGCAACTATAAGCGGCTGAAACTCTTTATTCTCATTTACTTGCATATTGCGTCTACCTCCGCCATTATCTGACTGTTAGAGAAGCCGTTGAGATCCATTGCGCCGGAAGGACAAGCAACGGTACAAGCGCCGCAGCCCTGGCATACAGCAGGATTGACACTGGCAACTCTGCGGACCTTGGTAGTCCTGTCAGGCATTCTGAATTCCTTGTCGATGTATGTGATAGCTCCGTAGGGACATACCTTCTCGCAGGATGAACAGCCGTTGCACATGAGCTCATCGGAATGAGCAACACACGGATTGCAGGTGATGCTGTTCTTACAGAGAAGTCCGATAGCCTTTGCGGCAGCCGCACTTGCCTGAGCAACTGTCTCGGGAATGTCCTTCGGTCCCTGACAGGCTCCTGAGAGGAATATTCCTGCGGTAGCGCTCTCTACGGGCCGAAGCTTCGGATGTGCCTCTGTAAAGAAGTCATTTGTGTCCATCTGAGTTGTGAGCATTGTTGCAAGAGGACGGGCAGTCTTGTCCGGCTCGATAGCTGTTGCAAGAACTACCATATCAGCATCGATATGGAGCTGCTCATTTGCAAGCAGGTCGGAAGCCTGTACATGGAGCTTTCCGTTGCTCTGAGGAGTTACCTTGCCAACCATGCCCTTGATATAGTGTACATTGTACTGCTCAACTGCTCTGCGGTAGAACTCATCAAAGTTCTTTCCGGGAGTACGCACATCGATGTAGAATACATATACCTCAGTATCCGGATACTTCTCACGGATGAGCATTGCGTGCTTTGCGGTATACATACAGCATATCTTTGAGCAGTATGGCTTGCCCTTGCTGTCGTCGCATCTTGAACCCACACACTGTACGAACACTATCTTGTGAGGATGTGTCTTGTCAGAAGGACGGAGAAGCGTTCCGCCGTTAGGGCCGGCAGCGTTCATAAGTCTCTCAAGCTCAAGGGATGTAACAACATCAGGAGATTGATTATATGCAAATTCATCATACTTGTCAAGCTTTATGGGATTGAAGCCGGTTGCAACTACGATAGCACCGTACTTCTCCTCAATGAAACGATCCTGCTGCTTGTAGTCGATAGCTCCTACTGAGCACATCTTTGAACATACTCCGCACTTGCCGGTCTTCATCATGATACAGTAATTAGGATCGATAGTCGCAACCTTCGGAACAGCCTGTGCAAATGGGATATAGATAGCTGTTCTGTTATCAAGTCCCATATTGAACTCGTTTGGCACCTTCTTCATGGGGCACTTCTCTGTACAGAGGCCGCAGCCTGTACATTTTGTCTCATCAACAAAGCGTGCCTTTTTCTTGATAGTTACCGTGAAATTTCCGACGAAGCCCTTGACATCTGTTACCTCGCTGAATGAGTGGATGTGTATTTTCTCATTCTGTGATGCCTCAACCATTTTAGGTGTGAGGATACAGGCTGCACAGTCAAGTGTCGGGAAGGTCTTGTCGATCTGAGCCATTTTTCCGCCGATTGTAGGCTCCTTCTCAACGATATCAACATCAAATCCTGCTTCGGCAATGTCAAGAGCAGTCTGTATACCGGCGATGCCTCCGCCGATAACAAGTGCTCTCTTGGCTACAGGACTCTCGCCTGCTATGAGGGGAGCATTGAGATGCACCTTTGCAACAGCGGCTCTTCCAAGGATTATAGCCTTTTCTGTAGCTGTTGCGATATCCTTGTGGATCCATGAGCACTGCTCACGGATGTTTGCTATTTCTACAAGATATGGGTTCAGTCCGGCAGAAGCTGCTGCCTTTCTGAAAGTATTCTCATGCATTCTCGGTGAACAGGAGCAGACTACTACACCTGTGAGACCGTGTTCTTTTATTGCGTTCTTGACAAGGTTCTGTCCGGACTCAGAGCACATATACTGGTAATCCTGTGACACCACTACTCCCGGCTCATGCCCCAGAGCCTCGGCAACTGCCTTGACGTCAACTGTAGCTGCGATATTTGTACCGCAGTGACAGACAAATACACCTATTCTCTGCATAGCTGTCTCCTCCTTACTTTATGTATTTTCTGAATGCTGTAACGACAGCCTGCTGAGGCAGATCCTCGTCCAGCATACCCGGCAGTTCAGCGGGAGTCATATGATTGTTTCCCTGCTGACGTACTGCCGCAAGTCTTACAGCTTCTACTACCTTTGCCGGCTCCACGCTTCTCGGACATCTGTCCACACAGGCAAAGCAGGTCAGGCATTTATATATGGATTTCGAGTTCATGAGAGTCTCGATATCGCCCTTTTCCACCATGTAAACGAACTGGTGGGGATGGTATTCCATCTCATCATAGGAGGGACAAGTCGCTGAGCATTTTCCGCAGCGCATACACTTGAGCACGTTCACCCCGCTGGAGCGAAGGACCTGTTCTTTAAGATTCTTATTCATTTGCATCCTCCTTAACTCCAAGGGCTTCTGCAAGCAGCTCGGTGAAGTAGTATACAGGCAGCTCAGAGCCTGAATTCTTCTTCAGGTTGTAAAGACAGAGAGGACAGGCTGTTATAACCATATCTGCACCCTGATCTGCTGCTGAATCCATGACTGCCGCACTTCTTTTCTGAGCCTGAGCCTTGTCTTCCATTGTGATATAGCCGCCGCAGCACTCATTCCTCTGGGAGTATATCACAGGAGTTCCGCCTATTGCACGGATAAAGTCCTCCATGATAACAGGGTTCTCAGGATCGTCCATGGCAAGTGCCTTTGAAGGACGGAGAAGAAGACATCCGTAGTATGCAGCTATCTTCTTGCCCTTGAACGGATTTACCGCCTTCTGTGCAAGGTTATCAAATCCTACAACATCACGGAGCATCTCAAGATAGTGATAAACCGTTGTCTCACCGCTGTATGGCTCTTCAAGCTTAAGATAGTTATTGATCTTTGCTGCCATTTCTTCATCGTTTACAATATCGTAGTTAGTCTGCTTTATAACGTTATGACAGGCGGAACAGACTGTGATGAGCGGTCTGTCAGCCGTCTTTGCGGCATTGAGAGTTCTCACCGCAGAGAGTTTTGTAGCTATCTCGTCCTTAGCGGTGGTGTATGCGCCGCCGCAGCACTGCCACTCAGCAGGCTCTTCAAGTTCGATACCAAGAGCCTCGGCAGAGGATCTTGCATATGTATCAAGATCCTTAGCCTTTGTTCTGAGCGTACAGCCGGGATAATATGTAAAAGTTTCCATAGTACGCAATTCCTTTCAAATCAGCACATTTCTTCAGGGTGGAACACCTCGTCGAATTTCTCTTCTGTGAGGAATCCGAGCTCAACGCAGGCCTGCTTAAGGGAAATGTTGTCCTTGAAGGCCTTCTTTGCAGTCTTTGCTGCATTCTCATATCCGATATAGGGATTAAGTGCTGTTACCAGCATGAGAGAGTTGTGAAGGTTGTGGTGCATCTTTTCCTTGTTAGCCCTTATTCCAACTGCACAGTTCTTGTTGAAGGATGTTATGGATTCAGCAAGAAGTCTTGCAGACTGGAGGAAGTTGTATGCACACACCGGCATGAATACATTCAGCTCAAAATTGCCCTGTGAAGCTGCCATGCCTACTGCAACATCATTGCCCATTACCTGTACCGCCACCATAGTTGCCTGTTCGCACTGTGTTGGGTTGACCTTTCCGGGCATGATGGATGAACCGGGCTCGTTCTCGGGGATGAATATCTCTCCGAGGCCGTCTCTTGGGCCGGAAGCAAGCCATCTGACATCGTTGGCGATCTTCATCATATCGGCTGCAAGAGCCTTAAGAGCACCGTGAGCAAACACTATCTCGTCTTTTGAGGTGAGAGAGTGGAATTTGTTGGGAGATGTCACAAAAGACTTTCCTGTGAGAGCGCTGATATTCTCAGCAGCCTTCTCAGCAAATCCGGCAGGTGCATTAAGTCCTGTACCTACTGCTGTTCCGCCAAGAGCGAGCTCCTTAAGTTCCTCGCAGGCTCTGAGGAGCATCTTCTTATCTTTTTCCAGTGATGCTCTCCAGCCGCTTATCTCCTGTGAGAATTTTATTGGTGTAGCGTCCTGTAAGTGAGTGCGGCCGCTCTTTACTATGCCCTCATTTTCCTTTTCAAGTCTCTCAAAAGTAGAAACAAGAGTATCGATAGCCGGGATGACCTTATCCTCAACTGCAAGGACAGCTGCGATGTGCATCGCTGTAGGGAAGGTATCGTTGGAGGATTGGCTCATGTTAATATCATCATTGGGATGCAGGAGCTTTGCTCCGGCTATCTCATTTCCTCTGTTGGCAATAACTTCGTTGGCATTCATATTTGACTGAGTACCGCTTCCGGTCTGCCATACGACCAGTGGGAAATGGGCGTTGAGCGCTCCGCTTATCACCTCGTCACAAGCCTGTGTTATAGCTGAAAGCTTTTCATCTGTCATCTTCTCGGGCTTGAGCTCATGATTTGCAAGAGCAGCAGCCTTTTTGAGAATTCCGAATGCATGGGTTATCTCTCTCGGCATTGTCTCTATACCAACACCGATAAGGAAGTTCTCGTGACTTCTCTCGGTCTGAGCTCCCCAGTACTTATCCGCCGGCACTTTTACCTCGCCCATTGAGTCGTGTTCGATACGGTAATCCATTGTATTATCCACTCCCAGATTATTTTTTCGGCGCAGAATATACGCCGAATCTCTACATATATAAGTATATCAGCAATCGATGATAATTTCAAATGCACTTTCAGAATATCGCTATTCTGATATTGATATAAAATTCACAATCCCTATCACACCACTCCCCAGTTCAAAATCCTATGAAAGACATATGTGTTTTTATATTTCAGGCCTATATCTATATATATTTTCTTCACAGAAATTGTTTTTTTGTTGCATTTGACTTACAAGTATGTATACTGCCGGAAAAAAAGGGATGTTTCTGTCATTTCTGTAATATTTGATCTATAACGAAAAGAAATCTATGACTGCTGCAAGCTTATATCTAACACTTTATTTATCGACAAATTTCAGCATTAAATATAAATATAGAATTGTAATATATACATTTAAGAATATCGTTCTAAAACGATTGATATTTTTTTCACATTCTTTTCGCAAAAAACTGCCGCAGACGATCCTAAGATCATCCGCAGCAGAATTGTATTACTTATCTTCTGACTCTTCAGACTGTTCCATGGAATTAAGTCCATAGGAAAGAGTTGTAAGACTGTCACCGAGATGAACATTCTCA
Source organism: Clostridiales bacterium Firm_05 (assembly GCA_001604035.1). GTDB lineage: Bacteria > Bacillota > Clostridia > Oscillospirales > Ruminococcaceae > Ruminococcus. The sequence continues at coordinate 20,299 of LVAK01000076.1, read as the reverse complement.
ACAGCTATGCCCTTTCGGCCTGTCCTCATATCGTAATGGGTAAAGTTCCAGAAAGCCTTTATGCCGCAGCCTATAAGAATATCTGCCATTTGGGCTGCCGCTGAGGTGGGAACACACAGGATAGCCGCTACAGGTTTATTCTCCCTGCAAAAGCCCTCAAGCTCATCAAGATCACGAACTATGAGCTCGCCGATCCTCTTTCCAACAAGTTCTGCATTGATATCAAATGCGCCGATAAGGTCAAATCCCTTATTGTGGAAATCGATATGTGAAGCAATGGCTTTTCCAAGGTTTCCTGCTCCGAGAAGAATCATTGGTGTAAGCTTGTCCAGTCCGAGAATATGTCCGATCTCTCCTCTGAGATCACTGACATTGTACCCATAGCCCTGCTGACCAAATTCGCCGAAGCAGTTGAAATCCTGACGAATCTGCGAAGCAGTCAGGCCCATTTTTTCAGAGAGCTCCCTCGAAGATATACGTATATACCCATTGGATTCAAGCTCGCCCAGGAAGCGATAGTATCTCGGCAGTCTTCTTATGACCGAGTTTGATATTGAGTTCTTTGACATACGACCATGCCTTCTCCCTTAGTTCATTGATTTGTCAAGTCTGATCTTAATTTCGTCGAGGAATGTCTTTGAATCAACCTTCTTCTTATTTTCAAGCTTTGAGATAAGGTAGAGGTCTCCGGTCATAACACCGTCTTCGATAGTCTGGATAGTTGCCTTTTCAAGCTTATCTGCGAATTCGCACAGCTCAGGAGTTCCGTCCAGCTCGCCTCTCTTGCGGAGAGCACCGCTCCATGCAAATATTGTTGCAACAGAGTTTGTGGAAGTCTCTTCGCCCTTAAGATACTTGTAGTAATGACGCTGTACTGTACCGTGTGCAGCCTCATACTCGTATATACCATCAGGAGAAACGAGGACTGATGTCATCATTGCCAGGCTTCCGTAAGCTGTTGATACCATGTCGGACATTACGTCGCCGTCGTAGTTCTTGCAGGCCCAGATATAGCCGCCGTTTGAACGGATAACTCTTGCTACAGCATCATCGATGAGTGTATAGAAGTACTCTATGCCGGCAGCCTCGTACTTCTCCTTGTACTCATTGTCATAGATCTCCTGGAAGATATCCTTGAAACGGTGATCATACTTCTTGGAGATAGTATCCTTTGAAGCAAACCATACGTCCTGCTTGAGATCAAGACCGTAGTTGAGACAAGCTCTTGCAAAGCCTGCAATAGAAGCGTCAAGGTTGTGAAGTCCCTGGATGATACCATCAGACTTTGTAAAGTCGTGGATAAGCTCACGAGTCTCGTTGCCGTTCTCATCTGTAACTACAAGCTCAGCCTTACTGCCCTTGGATACACGCATCTCTGTGTTCTTATATACATCACCGTATGCATGACGGGCGATTGTGATAGGCTTTGTCCATGTAGGGATATAAGGCTCGATACCCTTTACTATTATAGGTGTACGGAAAACTGTTCCGTCAAGAGCAGCACGGATTGTTCCGTTAGGTGACTTCCACATCTGAGTAAGATTGTACTCAGGCATTCTTGCAGCGTTAGGAGTGATAGTTGCACACTTTACTGCAACGCCGTACTTCTTTGTAGCCTCTGCGGAATCGATAGTTACCTGATCCTTTGTCTCCTCACGGTGCTTGAGGCCAAGGTCATAGTATTCTGTATTAAGCTCTACATATGGTTCGAGGAGAGTTTCCTTGATCCACTGCCAGAGTATTCTTGTCATCTCATCTCCGTCCATTTCGACGAGAGGAGTTTTCATAGTTATTTTAGCCATTAGTAATTACCTCCTAAATTTGACTATATCATACCTTATAAAAATCCGGTTATTGTGCTGTCACAGCTATAAAAACGTCACGGTATTGCGAAGATAACTTCAATATTCTCCGGAACGTATTTATTTATCATTTCCTCAAAAACAGGAAACACTTTCTTGCGCTTATTGCCGAACATCCCGCAGCCGAAGGCTCCGAGTATGAGCACATCAGGCTTTTTCATAACAGCGAGAGTGGTTATCCTCTCTATCTTCTTTCTCATGATGCGGTCTATCCGCTTTCCTTTCATCATGAACTTTGCAAAATTCCGGTTCACAGCAGGGCAGGTTATAAAATCGCATTTCAGCGAAGTCTGAAGAAGATCTCCCTTGTCATTGCGTATGACAGGCACGTTTTCAGACCAGATCATAACGTCGGTATAATCCGGTAGGATATGGAGCCGGCTTTTGCGATAGTACTTTTTACAGGTCTTTATTGTATAATACATCACCGATGCTCTGCAAAGGCTTTCTTCCTGAGCGTTTCTGCCCAGCACATAGCCGCCTCCGGGATACATGGCATTCGCAAAATTCAGTGCGATCACTTTTTTGCCGCTTCCTGAGTTGGTGAGAATGCTTTGTACAGTTGTTTCCGCTGCGTATTATCTTCAATTGAAAAAGGAGTACTGCGGCTTATTTCAGGAAGCTCTGGAAGATCTGTTACCGTCTCAGATAACATATCCGGAAAGCTGCCTTCCCTGAATATCCGGTCGTTCACACGTTTTATCGCGAAATTCCCCATAAGCCGCTTCCTTTATTATATTAGCGGATCATTACTTCATTGACTCTCTTGTAAAGTCAAGGAGTCCACCTGCGAGCATGATATCCTTTGTACGTCCTGAAAGTTCGCAGAGTACAGGAATCTCAGCGCCGTTTGTCTTATTGACAACAGTGAGCTCAGACTTGCCCTCTTCAACAGCCTTTCTTACATCTGCAAGCACGAGCTGGTCGCCCTGAGCGATCTTGTCGTAGTCAGCCTCGTTCACGAATGTGAGCGGAAGGATCCCGGCATTGATAAGGTTAGCTCTGTGGATACGTGCGAATGACTTAACGAGAACAGCCTTTACACCAAGGTAAAGTGGTGCAAGTGCAGCGTGCTCACGGGATGAACCCTGTCCATAGTTTGAACCGCCGACGATTATGCTCTTGCCGAGTGACTTTGCTCTCTCAGGGAAGCTCTCATCACATACAGCAAAGCAGTGCTGAGAGATCTTCGGGATATTTGAACGGAGAGGAAGGATCTTTGCTCCGGCAGGCATGATGTGGTCAGTAGTGATATTGTCACCAACCTTGAGTGATACAGGTGCATCGATAGTCTCAAGGAGAGGAGTTGTCTCAGGATATGGCTTGATGTTTGGTCCACGAAGGATCTCAATGCTGTCCATCTCTGCCTCAGAAGCAGGAGGAACTACCATGTTATCATTCACTGTGAACACCTCAGGAAGCTTGAATTCAGGCATATCGCCAAGCTCTCTCGGATCTGTAAGGTAACCTGTAAGAGCAGAAACTGCTGCCATTTCAGGAGACACCAGGTAGATCTGACCGTCCTTTGTTCCGGAACGTCCCTCGAAGTTTCTGTTGAAGGTACGGAGGGAGATACCGCCGGAGTTAGGTGACTGTCCCATACCGATACATGGACCGCAGGCACTTTCAAGGATACGTGCGCCGGCTTCGATAAGGTCAGAAAGTGCGCCGTTCTGTGCAAGCATATTAAGTACCTGCTTGGAGCCGGGAGCGATAGCCAGTGATACGCTTGGATCTACTGTCTTGCCCTTTAATATGTAAGCTACCTTGAGCATATCAAGGAGTGAGGAGTTTGTACATGAACCGATACAAACCTGATCTACCTTGAGTCTGCCGATCTCCTCAACGCTCTTTACGTTGTCAGGAGAATGAGGACAGGCTGCAAGAGGAACGAGCTCGCTGAGGTTTATTGTAAGCTCCTCGTCATATGCTGCGTCAGCATCTGCTGCAAGAGGAGTCCATACCTCTTCACGCTGCTGAGCCTTGAGGAACTGCTTTGTGATCTCATCTGATGGGAATATGGAAGTTGTAGCGCCGAGCTCTGCGCCCATATTTGTTATAGTTGCTCTCTCGGGAACTGAAAGTGTCTTAACACCTTCGCCGCAGTACTCGATGACCTTGCCTACGCCGCCCTTAACAGAAAGTCTGCGGAGCACTTCAAGGATAACGTCCTTTGCAGCTACCCACGGACGAAGCTTTCCTGTAAGCTCTACTTTTACTACCTTAGGACAGGTAATATAGTATGCGCCGCCTCCCATTGCAACAGCAACATCAAGTCCGCCTGCGCCGATAGCGATCATACCTATACCGCCGCCTGTAGGAGTATGGCTGTCAGAACCGATGAGAGTCTTTCCGGGGATACCGAATCTCTCAAGATGTACCTGGTGGCAGATACCGTTTCCGGGACGTGAGAACCAGATACCGTGCTTCTTTGCAACACTGCCGATAAAGCGGTGATCGTCCGCGTTCTCGAAACCGTTCTGAAGTGTATTATGGTCAATGTAAGCAACAGAGCGTTCTGTCTTTACTCTTGGTACGCCGATAGCCTCGAATTCGAGGTAAGCCATAGTACCTGTGGCGTCCTGAGTAAGTGTCTGATCGATCTTGATGCCGATCTCCTGTCCCTTGACGTACTCGCCGTCAACAAGGTGTGCTCTGAGAATTTTTTCAGTTAAAGTTAAACCCATTGAGATCATTCCTTTCAATACATAAGAATACACTATAATTCTACAACATTTTTGCTTGTTTGTCAATAATTAAACAAAGATTTAGGGCAGTTTTCGTGATAAAGCTGTTTTTACTCTCTTATACCGGCAAAATCCTTATCGGAATAGTGCCACCATTCGTTCCAGTAGGGCTCGAATCCGTTAGCTACCATTATGTCCTCAAGGAGCTTTGCATTTTCTGCGGCTTTTTCAGGTATATCCGTATAATCCCGATTAGCAAGCTCGGTGAAATTGTCAAAATCCGTTGGAAGGTCAACAGGCTTTCCGTCAACGGAAACAAGTCCGATATCAACTGTATTTCCGCAGTTATGACTTGCTATGCCAAGTGCGGGATCTGCTACAAATATGGGATCAGGACACACCTCCCAAAGCTTTTCCTGTGCACTGAACGGACGGTATGCGTCCCATACAAGAAGGCTGAACCCCTTTGCATTGAGCTCCTCCTGGACCTTTATGAGCTTTTTTATCGTCGCATAGCAAAGCAGTGCTTCATCACTGTCATATATCTTCTTCTTTGTGAAATTGTTAGTGCCTGCATACCTCAGATCTACATACAGTCCCGGTATATAATCCTTCATGTTCACAAGCTCGATATCCTCCGGAGTCCGTGGAACAGTAAGTGGCTCGGTCACAGGCTCTGTAGTGGGTGCTGCTGTTGTCTCTGTTGTGACAGGCTCAAAGGTAGCACTCTGAACAGTGACCTTCTCTGTATCAAAATCATTCATCTTGTTTCCTCTTCCAACATTCTGGCAGCCTGTGGCAAACAATGTCATAGCCGCTGCTGCCGCAAAAAACTTTCTCATAATATCACCACAATGAACGGCCCTCCGATCAACACAGAGGGCCAGTATGTCAAATATCGTTCTTGATAATATCTTCAAGTGACTCCCGCTTTACAGCGATGCGTGAATTGCCGTCCTTTACCATAACAACGGCTGGCTTCTGGAGTCTGTTGTAGTTTGAAGCCATTGAGTAGTTGTATGCTCCTGTAGCAAGAACAGCGATTATGTCTCCGCTCTCAGCGTGCTGAAGGGGCATATTCTCACCGATAAGATCTCCGCTCTCGCAGCATCTTCCGGCAATAGTTACCTTTTCGCTGCGTGCCTCCCCTGCCTTATTGGCAACTACAGCCTCATACTCAGACTGATAGAGGATGTATCTGGGGTTATCGCACATACCGCCGTCAATGGATATATATGTCCTTATGCCGGGGATCTCCTTGCGTGCTCCTACTTTATATAATGTGATGCCGGCTGATGCAACTATAGAGCGGCCCGGTTCAATGTAAATGAAAGGCTGCTCAAGTCCGAGAGCTTCACACTCTGACTTTACAGCGGCAGATACACGCTCCATATACTCCTCAAACGGAGCCGGATCATGGCTCTCAAGGTACTTTATACCAAAGCCTCCTCCAAGGTTCAGCTCAGTGACAGTATAGCCAAGCTCGTCCCTTATCTTTGCGATGAAGCGGAGCATTACCTTTGCTGCTTCCTCAAATGGGAAGATATCGAATATCTGTGAACCGATGTGGCAGTGAAGTCCTGTGAGCTTTACGTTTACACATGATACAGCTTCCTTTACAGCCTCAAAAGCCTCTCCTGTTTCAAGGGCGAAACCGAATTTGCTGTCGATCTGACCGGTCATTACAGCCTTATGAGTATGAGCGTCGATACCGGGCTTGATGCGGAACATTATCTTCTGCTGAACACCTTTTTCTGCTGCGATCTTTTCAAGGCGGTGAAGCTCGCTGATATTGTCAACGATGATATGGCCAACGCCGTGCTCAACAGCAAACGCAAGCTCCTCATCTGACTTATTATTGCCGTGGAAACCTATCTTCTCCATTGGAAAGCCGGCTTTGAGAGCTGTATAAAGCTCGCCCAGTGAAACAGCGTCAAGGCCGTCGCCCTCGCTGTTCACAATGCGACACATCTCCATGCAGGAGAATGCCTTTCCGGCAAAATGAACTTCTCCACGTCCGCCGTAATACTTCTCGATACTTTCGTGGAAACGGCGGAGATTATCTCTTATGAGATCCTCGTCCATTACATAGAGCGGAGTTCCGTACTCCTCAGCCAGTGCGACGGTATCAATGCCGCCGATAGTGAGATGTCCGCTTCCGTTCACATTAAGATTATCGGATACAAACATATTTAACATCCTTTCGTTCCGGTGCATGGCACAGCCATTCCGGACATTTATTAGTCACCGCTGACGTCATTGTCCCCGGCGATCTCCTCAACGATCTCCCTCAGTTCTTCCACTCCCTCGAAGGTCTGGGATGAAAACGGGATGGAATGGATATCCTCAAAGCAGGGTATCTCATCCTTGAACGCCTCCATGCGCTTCGCACGCTCGGTCTTATTGAGCTTATCAGCCTTGGTAAGCACCAGTACGAATGGCATTTCGGTATCTATAAGGTAATTTATCATATGTACATCGTCCTTGGTGGGAGCATGGCGCATATCCACCAGCATGAACACAAGGCGTATGTCCCTGTCAGAGCCGAGATAGCCCTCGATAAGTCCCGCCCAGCGCTCCTTCTCGGACTTGGACACCTTTGCATAGCCATAGCCTGGAAGATCGACGAAATATATATTCTCAAGTCCGTAAAAATTGATCGTTGCAGTCTTGCCCGGCACCGAGCTTACTCTCGCAAGATTCTTACGGTTGAAGAGTTTGTTTATAAGAGTGGATTTTCCCACATTTGAATGTCCGGCAAAAGCGATCTCCATACGCTCCGGCGCAGGTATCTGTGAGAATTTTCCGTATGCGGCAGTAAATTCCGCTTTATTGTAATTCAGTTTCATATTGCCTCCTTGCACGGGCAGGATCATCCCTCCCCTGCCGGTCTGCTTATTTTATGAGTGCTGTATCAAGGACTGTCTCCAGCTTATCTGCTGTAATGAACTCTATTGCTTCTTTTACAACATCATCTACTTCTTCAAGATCAGCCTTGTTATCCACAGGTATGAGCACCGTCTTTATGCCTGCCTTATATGCAGCCATAGTTTTTTCACGAAGTCCGCCTATAGGAAGCACCTTGCCGTGAAGGGTGATCTCTCCGGTCATTGCCACATCAGCCCTTACAGGAAGTCCGGACAGTGCGGATACAAGAGCTGTAGTCATTGTAACTCCGGCAGAAGGGCCGTCCTTTGGTACTGCTCCCTCAGGGGCATGGATGTGGATATCCTTGTTCTTATAGAAATCAGGATCGATGCCATACTTCTTTGCAATGCTCCTTACATAGCTGACAGCTATCTTTGAGCTTTCCTTCATAACATCTCCGAGGGAACCTGTTACTTCTATCTTTCCTGTGCCGTCAAGCACAAGGACTTCCAGCGGCATTAGCACTCCTCCGACAGATGTCCACGCAAGACCGTTGACAACTCCCACCTGATCCTTCTTTGAGGATATATCTGCAAGATACTTCTTTATTCCCAGATATTCCTGAAGATCCTTGCCCTTTATGCTCACCTTCCGTACCTCTCCTGCCGCTATCTTCTTTGCAGTCTTACGGCAGAGAGAAGCGATATTTCTCTCCAAAGTACGCACTCCGGCTTCTTTGGTATAGAACTGTATGATATCATTTATTGCGCCGTCAGTTATCCTGAGCTGTGAAGCCTTAAGACCATGCTCCTTGAGCTGCTTTGGAACAAGATGCTCCTTGGCGATATGGTATTTCTCCTCTGCTGTGTAGCTTGGAAGCTCTATAACTTCCATTCTGTCAAGAAGAGGTCCCGGGATAGCCGATACATTATTTGCTGTTGTTATGAACACGCACTTGCTCAGGTCAAACGGCACTTCTATGAAGTGATCTCTGAACGCATTGTTCTGCTCGCTGTCAAGCACCTCCAGCATTGCTGATGAAGGATCGCCCTTGATATCGCTGCAGAGCTTATCAATCTCATCGAATAGTATCAGCGGATTTGCTGAGCCTGCCTGCTGGAGCGCAGTTATTATACGTCCGGGCATAGCACCTACATATGTCTTTCTGTGTCCACGAATATCTGCCTCGTCACGTACTCCGCCAAGGGATACTCTCGCATACTTCCTGCCCATTGCCTTTGCGATAGACTTTGCTATGGAGGTCTTTCCTATACCGGGAGGGCCGGCAAGACAGATTATCTGTCCCTTTATCTCCGGATTGAGCATATGTACTGCAAGGAATTCAAGGATGCGCTCCTTGACTTTTTTAAGTCCGTAGTGATCCTTTTCAAGCACTGACTCTGCCTTTTCTATGGAAAGCTTCGCCTTAGTGTACTTACCCCACGGGAGGTCGAGCACTGTATCGAGGTAATTCTTTATGACAAAAGCTTCCTGTGATGAAGGGGGAAGCTTTGTAAGCTTGTCAGCCTCCTTAAGGAGCTTCTCACGGCTCTTTTCATCCAGCTTCAGTTCCATGATATCATTTATATAGCCGAAAGCCTCTTCGCCCTCATCCTCGCCGAGCTGTTCCTGTATCACACGGAGCTGCTCACGGAGATAGAACTCCTTCTGTCCCTTGTCGATACTGTTCTTGGTCTGCTCATTGATAAGGTTTTCAAGTTCAAGTATCTCCACCTCAGATGTAAGACAGGCAAAAAGCACTGAAAGCTTGTTTATGATATTGGACTCCTCGAGGAGAGTCTGCTTGTCTCTGTAGTTGAGATTGCAGTTGAAGGTAACTGCCTCAAAGAGCTTTACAGGAGAATCCTGTGTCATTACAGATGTGAGGAGCTCCTTGGGCATACGTGGAAAATATGAGGAGTAGCGCTCAAACACATCCTTCACGGAACGCATGAGTGCCTCAGCCTCAACATCATCAAACTTTGCCCTTGAATATGCGGGGCTGCGCTTTACCTCAGCCCTCAGAGCCTCTCCGTCATCTATAAGACGGACAAGATTTGCCTTGTACACGCCCTCTACCAGTACCTTCATTATGTTATCCGGAAGCTTCAGCACCTGCTTTATCTCAGCAACGACACCGACTTTATAAAGGTCGGATGACTTGGGATCATCAACATATGCCTCATGCTGTGTGACGAGGAAGAGCTTTCCGTCCGCTTTAAGTGCACGCTCTATAGCCTTCACTGACTTTTCACGGGATACATCGAAATGCATAACCATCTTCGGGAATGCAACGAGTCCACGCATAGCAACTGTATAAAAAATATTATCCTTTTCTGTATTTTTATCACTTTTTATGGTCTGTTCCATAAGTTCACCACATTTCTTATGTAATTGATCTATCCGTTTTCTTTCTCCGTCGTCTGATACGACATTAACATTATACTATAATTTTTTAAAAAAAGCAAGAGGCAAATGCTTCATAATCCTTTAACCGATTATTTAGTCAGTTTTCCGGCCATGCTCAATACAAATTCTTGCTCCCAGTTATGCAAATCGACCAAATATTGCGAACATTGCCAAAAAAACTTTACTTTTTGTTTATAATATGGTATCATATACTCAAAGGTGTATGATGTTAAAATTATGTTCATTTCTGGAGCTTTGTTTTCAAAAGGACTTTACTTTTACAGAATAATGTGTTAAAATGTAAAGTATGAAATCGATTTTAACCTTACAGCCTTACGGCAGATTGGAGTATTACCATGATTGACAAGATCAGATCAGACAGTATGGATCTTCTCTTTGAAGCCATTCTCACTCTCGAAACAGTTGACGACTGCTATAAATTCTTCGACGACCTCTGCACAAGCATTGAGCTTAAGGCTTTTGCTCAGAGGCTTCAGGTCGCAAAGCTCCTCGATGAGCACAGAGTTTATAACAGCATCGTTACAGAGACCGGTGCAAGTACAGCAACGATCAGCCGTGTGAACCGCTCCCTCAAGGACGGTAACGACGGCTACGAGATGGTCTTTAAACGTCTTGCCGATAATTCCAGCTCCGGTAAATAATATTTATAACGGAAAGGAACGTATCTGAATGAAAAAAACGGGATTTCTGAAGAAAACTGTTGCAGCTCTCTCTTCCGCTGCAATGCTCATGACTTTCAGTGCTCCGGCTGTTACAGCAAACGCCGCAGTCATCGATCCTGAAAATCCGAACAATTACGATAACTTTGCTGAGGCTCTTCAGCTGGCACTCTGCTTCTACGACGCCAACAAGTGCGGCGACAAGGTCGCAAATGACGGCTACTACTCATGGCGTGCAAACTGCCATATCAAGGATGCTGAGATCCCGCTCCAGCCTATGAACCCTATGCCTAAGGTAAACAAGGGTAAAACAGACGAGGAGCTCGGCGACGGACAGGGCATCGGTATCGGAGACAGCGGTAAACCGAAGCCTGACGATGGAGCTCCTGATCCTGATCTTTACGTCGGCGTAAATATGTCCGAAGAATTCATCGAGGCTAATAAAAAGTACCTTGACCCCGACGGAAACGGTACTCTTGACCTCACAGGAGGCTGGCACGATGCCGGCGACCACGTTAAGTTCGGCCTCCCGGGAAGCTATTCTGCTTCAACTCTCGGCTGGGGCTATTACGAGTTCCGTGACGCTTACAAGGAGACAGGTCTTGACGAACACGTTGAGGATGAGCTCCGCTGGATCAACGATTACTTTATGAAGGCTACCTTCATGGATGACGATGACAATGTTATCGCTTACTGCTATCAGGTCGGTGAAGGTAACAACGACCATAACTACTGGTGTCCTCCTGAGCTTCAGGTCGACGGCACTGTTGTTGCTTCATCTTCATGCGGCGTTAAGCGTCCGGCATATTTCGCTACAACAGAAATGCCTGCATCAGATCAGGCAGCAGGCGCTGCAGCTTCACTTGCTGTAAACTACCTCAACTTCAAGGACACTGATAAGGCATATGCTGAAAAGAGCCTTAAATACGCAAAAGCACTTTATGATTTCGCTGTTGCAACTCATACAGAGCAGATGGACGCCGGTGCTACTACTCCTATAGCTACCAGCCTTGGATACGACGGCGGCTTCTATACATCAAGCTATGACTATGATGAGCTCTCATGGGCTGCTGTATGGCTCTACTACTGCACAGAAAATTACGACTACATCAACGACATCATCGCTGTTGATGAGGACGTTGAAAACGCAAAGGGCGCTCACCCTTATACAGGCTACCTCAAGCGTATAATGAGCGATACAGGTAACTGCTGGCAGAACATCTGGGTTCACTGCTGGGATACAGTTTGGGGCGGAGTTTTCGCTAAGCTCGCTCCTGTTACAAATACCGCTCGTGACTGGTACATCTTCAACTGGAACCTTGAGTTCTGGGCAGGCGTAAGCCCTGAGACTGCTGCTGCTGTTGAAAAGGGCGAGGCTATCGAGACTAAGGACGATAAGGGCAATGTTTCCAAGACAAAGCCCATGAGAAAGTATTACACAGGCGTTACCGGCCATAAGTACTTCGGCATGGATGACCTCCTCTGGAATATGCCTTTCACCTACGACAAGATCCCTGATCTTGAAGAAAAGCCCGGAAACTACATCGCTAAGTCTCCTAACGGCTGGGCTGTTGTTGCAGGCTACGGAAGCGCACGTTACAACACTGCTGCCGGCCTCCAGGCTATGGTCTATGCCAAGGAAACAGGCGATATGAGATTCGTTGAGTGGGCTAAGGATCAGATGGAATACATCCTCGGTGACAACCCGATGGGTTATGCTTACGAGGTAGGATACGAGAACAGCTATGCCACTCATCCTCACCACCGTTCTTCACACTGCTCAGCAAAGCAGTCAATGGAAGATCCGATAGCACAGGTACATACCCTCTGGGGTGCCCTCGTCGGCGGTCCTGACCTCAACGACAAACACGTTGATGAGACTACTGACTACATCTACAACGAAGTAACTGACGACTATAATGCTGCATTCTGCGGCGATCTCGCAGGCCTCTACCACTTCTACGGTGCTAAGGGCAAAGAGCTTGAAAAGCAGAACTACACCATCCCTGATTTTGATATGTCCAAGAACGCCAAGGCTGGTTTCGATCAGGTAGACGCTAAGGGCAATCCGCTTCCTACAGGCCTTTATGTTGCCGGCGGAAAGAATCAGGAGCAGGACAACAGCGTTCAGCTCAAGATAGTCGTTTACAACAGAACTATCAATCCTCCTAAGTTCGAGAGTGACCTCAGAGCAAGATATTACTTCAATATCTCTGAGCTGCTCGAAGCCGGTTACGACATCAATTGTTTAGAGACTCGTATCGACTACGACCAGGAAAAGAGCTACTCAGACGGAAAGAATGAAGCTCTTCTCACAGGTCCGTTCAAGTACGATGATAAGGGTACATACTATGTAGATATACAGTGGAAGAACTGCGATTTCTACGGCAGCCGTGTATATCAGTTCGCATTCGTAACAAAAATGGATGAGGAAAAATACATATTCCCGCACTGGGATTCAACAAATGACTACAGCTACGATGGACTTGTTTCCTTCGAGGATGACAACGACGCTGCTGCTATCACAGATGCTATCACACTCTACGCCGATGATAAACTCATCTGGGGTACTGAGCCTGACGGAACAAAGCCTGAGAACGATACTTCAGATATAACTCCCGGAGTTATCGTTCCTACAGATGATGTTATATGGGGCGATGCTGACTGCGACGGAAATGTAAAGATGAACGATGCAGTTCTCATCATGCAGTCTATCTCAAACGGCGACCTTTACGGTCTCGATGGTACTTCAGACAAGCACATAACTGTAAGAGGACAGTTCAATGCCAACGTTTACGAAAACTCAACCAGCGGCATTACTCCTAATGATGCTCTCCAGATACAGTTATTCCTTCTGAAAAAGGTCAAATCTCTTGATCCTAAAACAAAATAAGATTTCAGATAATGTTCATGAGACCTCCTGCAAGAGATTGCAGGAGGCCTTCTTTTTTGCAATTTAATTAATATAGGAATAATATTCCTGTATATAAAATCCTGTACAGATATTATACCGCAAAAAACAGAGCACTTATGTGCTCTGTTTTTTTGGGGTTACCAGCCTCGCTCCATGAGCCAGCTATTCAGTTCCTTTTCCCTGTCACGTATGGACATTTCATTTGGATCAAAATGTCCCATTTTCTTTTCTCCGACTATACCTCCGTCTACAAGATAGAGCACCCTGCTGCATTTTGCAGCGACCTTCGGATCATGTGTCACGCACATAAGCGTTGTTCCGTCACGATTCAGCGACAGCAGCTCATCCATTACCTCATCCGAGCTTGAACCGTTAAGCGCTCCTGTAGGTTCGTCTGCGAATATCATTTTCGGAGAATTTATCATGCTGCGACAGATACAGGCTCTCTGTAGCTGACCGCCGGACACCTCATTTATATCGTTCTCGCATACATCATCAATCCCCAGCCTCTTCATGAGAGCCTTTCCCCTCTCCTCAGTTTTCCTGCGGCTCTCATGATTCTTCTTTGATCTTACTGCCGGAAGTATGATGTTGTCAAGAACAGTCAAGTTCTTCATCATATACATCTGCTGGAATATAAATCCCATTTCATTCAGTCTGAGCCTTGCAAGCTCCTTATCTCCCAGTTTTGAAGTATCCTTTCCGCCGAACGTTATCTCTCCGGCAGTTACTTTGTCCATACCTGATACGCAGTAGAGAAGAGTGCTTTTTCCCGAACCTGAGGGTCCCATTACCGCTACCATCTCTCCCTCGTAAACAGTGAGGTCAATGTTTTTCAGTACATCATTCTTATGCTTGTTCACCGTATATGTCTTGCAGAGGCCTTTAGCCTGTAAAACTGTATTCATTGAAACATCCTCCTTATTCTATGCTTGCCGTATCGGAAGCCTTTATCGTCTTCATATAAAGTGCAGTAAGGAACGAGCCGATCACTGCCACACCTATGAGTATAGCAGGACATACTGCAAATATCTCAACAGGTACAAATGCACATTTCAAGCCTGAAACATCACCTATCATTGAGCAGATCCAGTTCATTACCAGATTGCTCACAGGCATCAGTATTATCGTTGAAACAATGCAGGCAAGCACTGATACTATTGCAAACCTGATCGTATGCTGTGCAATTATATTGCCGTTTGACATACCCACCGCCTTCATAAGTGCTATCTCGCTCTTTTCCTTTGAAATGAATGACCGCTCCATAAGTATAACAATAAGTGCTGTAACGATAACAGTCAGTATCATCATCATTTTCTTGATGGTGTCAAGTGTATCAGACATACCAGTTACCTGCTTTATCATTTCAGAAGTGGTATACACCTTATCGCTCTCAATGATGCGGCTTATTTTGCTGACATTATCATCTATAGTTTTCTTATCCGGATCACCGTCAAAATGTATCTGCACGCCCATGGTGGTGGTTATCTTATCATTACCGAAATCAAAGTCCCTGCATAGACTTGCGGCATATCCTCCGCCCTGGAAGGAGGAGAATTTACCTGTAACTGTGAATTCACGCTCTTCACCGTCGATGACAGTCTTTATTTTATCTCCGATATCTGCATCAAGCTCCTTCATTGCATAGCCTGTAAGCGCTATCTCATCACCGTTCTCAGGAGCCCTGCCCTTATCACATTTTATTTCATCATCAGTCTTTCCCTTTGTGACAGTATATGTCAGCTTAGCACTTTTATCCTTGCAGAAGGTCTCATAATTGGCGCCGAAGCTCATTGTACAGCTGCCGGGCATATCGTTCTCAGCAAGCATTTTCTCGGTTTTGTCGATTATCTCCTGATAGGCAGTGCCATCTGTGAAAATATCCTGCATATATTCCATATCGCCAATGTGTGCCTCACAGGTAGGAACGCCGAAGAACTTCAGCATATTCTCGCTTTTCAGTGTAACTGCAAAATTTGACATGAGTGTCATAAGAAGCATACAAAGCGTGAATACTGCCGTAATGATTCCGAAACGCTTAGGGGCGCTCATTACATCGTTGCATGAGAGGAAGCCCGTAGTCGGCAGCTTTGAGCTTCCAAGATGCATGAAGTTCTTTTTTCTTGCTCTCTCGCCGCTCTGACCGCTCCTTACAGCGTCTATCGGAGAGAGCTTCTTTACCTTTCTTGTACAGCCATAGCAGAAAAGCATTATTATCACAACCACAGCAGATGAACTTATTACCCCAAGCATCCCCTGCTTTTCTGCTTCAAGCACCATGTGTTCCGACACTGTTTTCATCATTGCACTGCTGAGAGGCAATGAGCATATATAGCCAATAACTGCTCCTGCCACCGATATCGCAAGATACTTTACTATGTAAAGGCGGCGTATACTTCCGTTGTCAATGCCAACAGCTTTCATAACACCTATCTCACGGAACTCCTCGCTGAGTGTGAATCCGATAGTGAAGCGAAGGACTACAAATGCTGTAAGCATAAGTACAATACTGATCACCAGCATTATGTATGCAGTAAGCATATCGTAAAGGTATTCGCCTTTCTCCTCATCTCTGGTAGACAGGTAAACGTTGTCATCCCCTTTTACAGCGTCCCTGACAGCTCCAACATCATCTGTTCTGACATAGAGTCTTTTTGTGGAAAGGGAACCAGCATTGAAGTACTTATCTTTTGCAAGCGTCCTGTAATCTTCATTATTTATTATGATGTACGGGCTGCTCATCTCATCATTGCTGAACAATGCCCCCTTGAAGCAGCCCTTGTACGTCAGAGGCATTGTTGTATCCCCTATCTCCAGCACAACTTCATCTCCCTCAGAGATATCCATTTTCTGAACGAAAGGAGATGTACAATAGAAGTCCCCCTTATCAACACTGCTGATAACTTTATTATCCATATCGAAATATTTCATACCCATCTCATCAGCGGATAAAAAATTTGCCGGATTAATAAAATTATCAAGCTTTTTGCCATTATGGGTGAAATGCTTTGAGCTCATTACCGTAAGATAATGCTCGGTTTTTACGCTTTTCACTGAGGGCAGCTCAGATATTGCCTTATCTGCCTCGCAGTCTTCCGACATTGATACTGTTACATCCGGCACTTCCGCTATATCAAAATAGTGGTCGATACCGCCTGTAACAGCCATAATGTTGTTGACACTTGCCGATGCGAACATTGAACATATTATCACGAACAACAGCAATATTATGTTCATCGTCTTTTTTCGTTTCAGATCCTTTTTTAGAATTCGCCAAAACATTGAACCTACCTCTTTTCTATCATCCTTTATACAGATTATAACACTGTATTTATTAATTAATCTTTAAGTTATTTTTCATCGCTGATAGGAAAGCCCGGATTTGAAAAAGAATAAAGAATATGATATAATGAATGCAAAAGCATTCATTATACTTTATCTCTATGCCCTTGCAGATACACAGATCTACGATCTGTTCCCTGCAATCGGGCAATTATACCATATGCGCTTCGCTTATATGGTATAATGAATGCAAAAGCATTCATTATACTTTATCTCTATGCCCTTGCAGATACACAGATCTACGATCTGTTCCCTGCAATCGGGCAATTATACCATATGCGCTTCGCTTATATGGTATAATTCTCATGTAAGGAAATGAAAAAAATTCTATAATTACTAAGACATCCGGTATCCTATTTCGTCTAATAAGTGAAGGCGAAAACATTTCCGGAAAGGAGCCGTTCAATGGATAATGGTGCACGTAGCTACAGCCGTTATCTTGCCGGAGACGATTCAGCGTTAGGAGACATTGTCCGTGAATACAAGGACGGTCTCACGCTCTATCTTAATAGTTTTATAAATAATATCCACGACGCAGAAGAACTCATGGAAGAGACTTTCTATAAACTCGCTTATAAAAAACCTAAATTTTCAGGAAAAAGTTTATTCAAGACATGGCTTTACTCTATGGGAAGAAATCTTGCACTGGATCACCTGAGACGCATGAAGAAAAAGAACCACACTTCACTTGAAGAATGTAACGAACTTCGCTCAGGAACTGATATTGAAGAAAACTATATAAAAGAAGAGGAAAAGCTGATCGTGCATAAGGCACTGAAGAATCTGAGGATACAGTACAGTCAGGCCATATGCCTGACCTACATAGAGGGATTCAGCAATTCTGAAGCAGCAACTATAATGCACAAAACCAGCCGGCAGATGACCAATTTACTTTATCAGGCAAAAAAAGCTCTCCGTGAAGAGCTGGAAAAGGAGGGGATCTCTTATGCGGGAATGGGATGAGATAACTCGTGACATACTAAAAAGAAGAGATGAACAGATCGCACATAACAAGGCTCAGATGCGTATAGTCAGAAGAGCTGCTGTCTCTGCGCTTTGCGTATGCCTTGTTGCCGCAGCAGGCATAGGGATATGGATAAACGGACCTGATAAGTCAGAGCTTATGAACGGTCCTGACAAGACAAATATCATTTCCGATGAACCTGTGACCAGCAGCATAGCCACCACTATCCCTGAAGTTATATACACTACAGATCTTCAACATGATGTAACGACCACCGCTGTGGATACTCCTCACATATCAACATCATATAGCACTTCTTATGCACCGGTACAAAATGTAACGACAGTTCAAGCAGCTTCAACGCTCCCGGTAGTATCAACGCTTCCGGCAGTATCAACGCTTCCAGCAGCGGTCACTATAACCACCGGATCTGCACAGCAGAAAGCCGCTCCCCAGAACAATATTGTTACTACTGCCGTCACTGAGCCAATAGATGTTATCCAGACTACAGTAACTGAGAAGAAGCCTGATCCAAACACTACAACCGAAATACGCTACAATGTGAGGTATGAAACTATGAAAACTTATTTTGAATTTTTAGCAGCAGCGGCAATTGCCGTTAATATTGCGCCGGTTTATAGAAGTCCAATAGTTTATAGTCCAACTGGTGCACATAACGATTACAGCGCATACTATGAGGCTTTTGACAACGGCGAGATAGAAAAGGATATGAACGGAGACGGCAATTTCGATATTCGTGATCTATTTGTTTTATATCAGGGAATAAATGAACACGGTGATCATTCATCTTCTGATTATCTCACCCCCGAAGAAGAGGCAAGAGTTCAGGCCATTGGCGACATCGACAATGACGGCTTTATCTCAGGAGAAGATTATTTCATTCTTAATTATTACTATAATGATAAAATAGGCATAATCCCAAGTGATTATGATATCAATAATTACAGAGACAGAGCCGGAAACTTACCGTCTTACAGCTGGGACTTCATCTTTGATCTCAGATTAGCAAATACAGATTCCGCAGCGATCTATAATTTTACAGAATCATACAACAACGCAAATAACTATGATCTTGATTTCAACTGCGACGGAACAGTAGATATCACCGACATTTATCTCTACTATTTCTTCGGCTACAATATGGAGGTTCAGAATCTCTATCAAAAATGCGATCCTTCATACACCATGATCGATGGATATGATGCAAGCGAATATGCCAATGACATAGGAGACAACTTTTTCATTCCTGAAACATTTGAAAAGTGCATGGACTACTACACAAGTCATTATTACTCATTAAACTCTAACGGCTTCCTGCTCAAGTATTTCATGAAGAACAATACGTTCTCTGCCGACTGGATCGATCAGGATAATTATATCAGCTATATCACAGCATATACTAACGCTCTGGGAAATACCGATAGAGTCACAAATGATATAATTAATGATAGCTCTAACGATTATGCGTTTATTGGTGAAGCAAGAACTATCGCTGTAGAATTAGGATATATGGATTTCTCTATTGATGATTATCGGAACGGAAAGTATATGGCTGCATTGCCTTCCGGAAGTATTTCTGCTGATTACCAGGCATACGTCAAAGCTGTCAATAACGAAACCAAGCCTGCTCCTGATGTTAATCACGACGGAATAATGGATACTGCTGATATCGATGACATAGTGGATTATTACTACTACAAAAATAATTACGAGCTCTTTACCCGCCTTGTTCCAATGGGTATTTCAAACATAACTCCGGAAACCTATGACTATCTCAAGAATGATTTTGACATCAATAACAACGGCATATCAGGTGATGAGTATGATCTCATTTCAGCCTGCATGTACATAGTGAACAATAATGATGTTCCATTCGATGTTATGGCACAAAGGGCTAAACGAAAGGATTTCTTTGAGTTTATTTCTTCTTCAGTCAATCTTGTAAACAGACCTGCTGCCGTTGAGCCGGATAAAGATCCGCTCGTAAGAAAATGCAAGGAGATCTACGGACCTTATGTAAGTCAGTCTGTGATCGATAAATACGTTCAGGAACAGACTATCTGGAATAAATACATAAATGGCGAAATAACCTTCGAAGAGGCAGATGCCATGTTCATGGCGATCGATCCGGAATTATATACCTGCGGCGACACTGACTGTGACGGACAGGTTAAAATGAACGATGCTGTACTTGTTATGCAGTGCCTTAGCAACGGCGACAAATACACTATCAACGATGAAGGAATAGAAAATGCCGATGTATATAACACCGGCGACGGTCTCACTCCCATGGATGCTCTTACGATCCAGAATATACTCCTCAACTGATACAGTTCAACAAGATACACTACGAAAACATGATATAGTAAATAAAGCCGTTCCGCAGGAATATCTGTGGAACGGCTTTCTGTATCATATAATCACCCTACACGGTCAAGGAAAAAATCAATGATGTCCTTCCCCTGATCCTCCGGATTCAGATCAACATCGGCAGCACTTTCCTTCAACGGAGAGTCATCCGGAAGAAGGCGGTATGCTATATTGTGCTGATC